>NZ_CP151657.1:3559380-3882960 GCF_038405225.1 Arthrobacter citreus | reverse complement strand
GTGCACTTCGTGGAGACCATGACCGGCATCCGTGCCGTGAAGGCGTTCCGCCGCGAGCAGATCAACGCGAAGAAGTACGACGAGCTGGCCGATGACTACCGGGTTGCCACCGTACGCTCCATCAACCTCAACGGCGTCTTCCAGCCCGGCCTGGTGCTCATCGGCAACGCCACGGTGGCCGTGGTGCTGCTCGTCGGCGGCTTCCGGGTGCTGGACGGCGGCCTCGAAGTGGGTGCCCTGCTGGCCCTGCTGCTCTACTCGAAGCGGTTCTTCCAGCCGGTGGACCAGATGGCCATGTTCTACAACTCCTTCCAATCGGCTTCCGCGGCACTGGAAAAGGTCTCCGGGCTGCTGGAGGAAGTTCCCACCGTCCGCCCGCCCAAGCATCCCGTGGAGCTGAAGCACGCCTCCGGCGACATTCGCTTTGACGGCGTGGAGTTCCGGTACGGCACCGGCCCGGTGATCCTGCCGCAGATGGACCTGCACATTCCCGCCGGACAGACCGTGGCCCTGGTGGGCCAGACCGGGGCCGGCAAGTCGACCCTCGCCAAGCTGATCGCCCGGTTCTACGACCCATCGCAGGGAGCGGTGCTGCTGGACGGCGTGGACCTGCGCGATCTCACGCAGCGGGACCTGCGCCGCGCCGTCGTTATGGTGACCCAGGAGGCGTTCCTGTTCAGCGGTTCGGTGGCGGACAACATTGCCCTGGGCAAGCCGGAAGCCAGCCGCGCGGAGATCATCGCCTCCGCCAAGGCCGTGGGCGCCCATGAGTTCGTCGAGGCGCTGCCGGAGGGCTACGACACCGACGTGAACAAGCGCGGCGGCCGGGTCTCCGCCGGCCAGCGCCAGCTGATCAGCTTTGCCCGCGCCTTCCTGGCGGATCCGGCGGTGCTGATCCTGGATGAAGCCACCTCCTCGCTGGACATCCCCAGTGAACGGCTTGTGCAGCATGGCCTGAAAACGCTGCTGGGGAACCGCACGGCGCTGATCATTGCGCACCGCCTCTCCACCGTGGAGATCGCGGACCGGGTGCTGGTGATGCATAACGGTGAGGTGGTTGAGGACGGCACCCCGGCCGAGCTGACCGCCGGCACGGGCCGGTTCGCCAAGCTGCAGGCCGCCTGGCAGGAGTCGCTGGTCTAGGACGACGGCGGCGGCGCGGGGCGACGGCGCAAACGGGCGCCGTCGTCCGTGTTACCGGCGGTGCGCAGCCCCGGTTTCGCGGAACCGCGCCTCATCGTCTACACTTGTAAAGTTGCTTCACCGGCGGGGAAACCCGCTGATTGGCAGTGGTTACGGGGTGTGGCGCAGCTTGGTAGCGCGCGTCGTTCGGGACGACGAGGTCGCAGGTTCAAATCCTGTCACCCCGACCATAGAAAAAGGTTCTCTTCCGGTTTTTCGGAAGGGAACCTTTTTCGTTAACCCGGCTTCCGTCCCGAGCGTCCTGGCCAGCCAGCGGCTCGCAGGATTATTGCGTCACCGGCGAAGGGTCTCGGACGGCAGCTCCCCGAAAGCGCTGCGGTACAGTGCGGCGAAACGACTCAGATGGGCAAAGCCCCATCGGGTTGCAACGTCCGTGACGGTGATCCGTCCGGGCATCGCCGAATAGAGATCACGGTGGGCGCCCTGCAGCCGAAGGTACTGCAAGTAACCCATCGGGGTGGTGTTCATCTTCTTTTGGAACGCTGAGGAAAGCGCCCTTGCGCTCATGTTGGCGGGCCGCGCCAGATCGACCATCCGCCACGGACGGTCCGGGGATTCCTCCAGCATTGCAACAACAGCCTCAACCGCGGCTGCTTCTTGGGACGGATGCAGCTGGCTCGCGGGGACCTGCCAGTGGTTGGCCACCAAGCCAAGAAGTACCGCATCGGCAATCCGCGCTGCCACCAGGGAGTTCCCCGTCCAGGGACTGTCGTGCTGCACGCCGTCAGCCAGAGACCGCACCAGCCCAAACCAGGACCGGTGGGCGGGGCGGGTGAAATCGACTTCCGGGGACAGCCGGATTTCCCCTTCGGGAGGGTGCCCCGTCATAGCGAAGACCGCGTCCTCAAGCGTGCGCTTGGCGATGTACAGGACCAGCTTGGTGGTTCCCCTGGCCCATTCCATTTCCAGTTCGGCGCCGGGTCCGGCAATTGACCCCATGCGGCTGTGCGTGTTGACCCGTACACCGTCAATGAGGTCAACGGCCTCTCCCTGAAGCGGAATCTGGACGAGCGCAAAGTCCAGCAGCGACGCCGGAGCTATGCGGACGCGGGCACCGTAAGTCATGAAGTGCAGCCCTATGTCGCCCAGCGCTATGCCGCTGTGGACGAGTTGGAAACGAGCCGAAGCATCACCGATCTGCAGTTCATGCTCGCAGAATGTTTCGCTGACCCGTGACCGGGCTACCTGCGGATCGTCCGTCGAGACGATCACGTGACGATCAAACATCCAACACCGTCCTTACTCGTGGGTACATCCCGGGCCGCTGGCGGCGGGTCAGCGCGGCATTTCTGCCTTATCGTCGCCTTATAGTCCCAATATTCGCGGCTTTGGCGACGATTCGCCGTACACCAGCTCCAATAAGTCCTCGCCGAGCTCGCTGCTCCAACGGCTGGCGGATGAATCCTCCAGTCCGTGGAGCATTGGCGCGTCAAACCAATCCGGCAGGTTGCCAAATTGGAACGGCAAGTCAAAACAGTGGGGGCTGCCCATCCCGGGGACCATGCTGCGGCCTGCAAAGCTGCGCAGCACCGTGCTTATCCCCCGGCGCGCGCACTCAGCGGCTATATCGGCGGTTTGGCGCCCGTAAGCCAACCAAGATGAATACCGGACAATGCTCTCGTCGTCGTCCGCCGCCCCTGAACCAGCGGCTAAGCCTGCACCGGCTCCCGCCCGGAACCCGCGGTCAGGCAGCGCTTCGAATCCGGTCCCTTGGGCACGCTGTTTCAACTGCAGCCGAAAGGCCTTGGCCTGGTCCGGTGTCAATTGGTCAAGTGCCAGGAACGGGCTCATCTCATGGTCGACGTTTCGGATGTACACCTGCTCCACGTGCAACCGGCGGACGGCATCAGCGATGCCGGTGGTCCTTCCCCGCGGCGGTCCCGGTTCAGCAGGCAGCAGCATCTGCGGCATCATCCCCAGTGCGGGCGGCAGCGCGGCCACACCAGCCATGGTTCGGCGCAGCAGGTCCCGGGAGCGGTCCTGGTCTACAGGCAGGGTCCGGTCCACTCCAATAACCGAGCGGGTGAACTTCTCCCGAAAGCCGTAGGACCACGGCTGGACCTCCGGCATGCTCCACAGCGCCACGCGGCGCAGCCAACCTCGGGTGCGCCCGTCTCGGGCCAGCGCCCAGGCGTACCATGCGCCAGCCGACTGCCCGGCAAGCGTAATGTTGTCCGCATTGCCCCCGTACAGACGAATATTGGCCCTGACCCAGCCCAGGGCCAGCACCAGGTCCTCCAGTGGCCGGTGCGGCTGCCCGCCCATGCCAAGGTGGCCCGCCGGGCCAATTCGATAATTGACGGTCACCACCACCATGCCCCTGTCGGCAAGCTCCGTTCCGCGGTACCAGCGCACGGCGCCTCCTCCGGTGGCCCATGCTCCCCCGTGGAGGAAGACAACCACGGGGAGGCCATTCCCGGAGTCAGGGGCAAATACGTTGAGATAATGGGCATGCGGGCACTGTGGATTCTCGTCGACGCCCGGGCCCATCAGCATGCTCAACCTGCTGGGCAGCTGTGGAAACACCGGAACATCTTCGAGCACTTCAGCCAACATGCTCCTCGAGCCCTCGGCACCCACAGGTGCTGACAGAGGATCCGCTGGATTGGACAGGACGGCGTACCGAATGCCGGCATGGCTCATACTGCTCAAACGATCGGCGCCGGAGGTTCGATGTTCAACTGGCCCGCCCCGCCGATTTCATATCCGAGCGGACTGGCTACGAGGGCATGGCGTGTTCCGGTGTTGATATCCCGCCACAGCCTGCCCACCGGGTTGGTGGCCGAAAAGAGCGCCGTCCCGTAGAGCCATGCCAGGTCATTTGCCGCGTCCGCCAGGCTGTGCGCCGCGTGGGCTACGTCATTGCGGCATTGGGAACGTGTCCCTGTGGACAGCGGATCGGTGTTGTGGGAAGCACCGTCAAGGACTGTCGCCGAGCGGTTCAGGAGCAAACCCGCGCTGTCGATTTTCGCCCTGACCTCACCAATTCCGCGCACGAAGGACCCGGAGGATGCCTGCGGATAGTAATTCGAGTACGTGATGCCGCGCTTGTGCGATTGTTCGGACACCAGATCCAACAGGGCATCGGCGGCGCCAAGCGAAGGGGCGACAATAGCTGTAGACATGGTCGACACCGGGGCCAACCGCTGGATCGTCGAGGCTTGCCCCTGGCTTTCCTTGGCCGGACCGAGGAGCTGTTCGGCGAAAACCGTTTGGTCTTCCGGAATCCAGGCATCACTCACAACAACCGTGTTGCTGCCGGTTCCCCGCATGCCGATGGTGTGCCAGGTGTCCAGCACTTCCCACTGGTTCCTATGTACAAGTGCGTATCCCGGGACGGCGTCGCCGTGGTCGCTCTCGGCCAGCGGGATCACCAACACCGCCCATTCGGCGTGAAGGATGTTCGATGCAAACGGCCATTTGCCGCTGATCCGGTATCCGCGGCCTTCCCGTACCGCTTGCCCGGCTTGGCTCACGATAATCGACGACATCAGGGGCGGGCGCCCGTCACTGAATACCCGCTCAATGGCGCTGTCCGCGAACCGCTGGCTCAGCATCGCCGATCCATTCGAGATCACGGTAACCCAGGATGCCGCAGGGTCATACCGTCCTATGAGCCGTGCAGTTTCCAAGAGGTCTGCGGCGCCACCTGCCTTGCCGCCGAAGCGCTCGGGAACCAGGAGCGAGAACACGCCGGACTCCTGAAGCGCCTCAATAGATTCATCTTCGACCCGTCGGTTGGTATCTGCGGCCGCCGCGTTAGCCGCGAGAAGCGGACCGATCTCCCGGACGCGGTCGAACACTTCAGCTGCTGCTGAGTGCGGGGTTGTGCGGACGCTGCGGTCCGGGGTAGCGACAGTCATGGTGCAACTCCTTTGGTAGATGCTAGAAACCAAACGCTTCAGCGACTTCAGCGAGGTCCATGTACTCGCGGACGGCCGTGATCCGGCCGTCCCGAATGTGGAAGACATCAACGATGTGGTTGACGAATTCTTTTCCATCAACCGTGGTGGCCGATTCGAAGAGCTCGATGACGGCGACTCCCGCAGCTTCATCCACGTAAGTCCCCTTCCGGGTCATCGACAGGGACCCGGGAACAAAGGAGGCGTCAAGTGTGGCCAGCAGTTCATCGAAGAATCCCGCCCACCCTGCGTACGTCTTGGCGATCGGAACGGTCCGTCCAACCACGGTCCATTCAATGTCGGGGGAAACAACGTTTTTCATCCGGTCGGTGTCGCCGGTACTGAAGGCACCCCAGAAACTCTCCACAACATCCCTGGTGGTGGAGGCGGTGGTGATGTCCACGCTCATGCCTGATTCCCCTTGCGGTGGCTTGCGGGCAGGTCTCCGGGTGCTCCCAACAGGGTCACGCCCGCCGATGGGGCTACCCGTTCCAGGGTGGCAACGGTTTCAGCATCGATGACCCACCCCTTCTCCGGGGCTTCATATTCGGCTGGCTTGGACACCGCGTTGATCACCTTTTCAAAGGATGACGACGGCGACAGGATCAACAGCCATGTGGCGCCTTCTTCCGGCGAGGCCTGGAACGTGTGCGGAACTCCCTTGGGGAGGATGACGAAATCCCCGGCGGCGCCCACGATCTTCTCTTCACCCTCGGCCCAGAAAGTGATCTCACCTTGAAGGATGAAGAAGATTTCGTCATCGTCGTCGTGTTCATGCAGCGGGGGCTGTGATGAAGGAGCAGCCTGGTAATGGGCGATGTACAACCCGTCCCGCGTCTGCGGACCAGCGGCCAGAGGTTGGATGAGATCGCCGAGGAACCACAGTGATTCACGCTCTTCCGCCCGGACAACATGGAGCCGGTCAGTTGTTGTGGAAGTCATATCCATTCCCCTTTTGTAGTGGTGCATGTCACATCACGAATGTTTGCACCCGGCGCCGGATGCGGATATCCACTTTGTGCCGAGCTATCCGCTGTGTGCACTGTTGGACAGGGCGGCTGGCGGGTGGGGCCGGACGAGAGCTGCATGGGCCCACTCGCGGGAGGACCCGGAAATGTGGACAGGACGGGCACAGGTGGATAGCCACGCCGTTGCACGCCTCCTAGGCTCAGCAGCACCTTCAGGCGGCGAAATGCCGCAGAACTGTCGAGCAAGGAGAATTATCATGACTACTACAGCTATTCGCGGGACCATTGACAGCCGCGACCTGCGCAGCGCGTTGGGGACCTTCGCGACCGGCGTCGCCGTCATCACCACTCTTGCAGCGGATGGATCGCCGGTGGGCGTGACCGCCAATTCTTTTGCGTCAGTGTCGCTTGATCCGCCCATGATCCTGTGGATGCCCGGGCGGCATCTGCGCAGTCTCGGTCATTTCGAAACCGCTAAGCGGTTTGCGGTGAATGTCCTCGCCAAGGAACAAAGCGATATCTCACGCCGGTTCGCCTCCGGGGAGGACAAATTCAACGGATTAGCGACGGCGACGGGGCTGGGAGGGATTCCCCTTATCGAGGGAGCCCTCGCGGTGTTCGAGACAACGACCGCCGGGCTCCACGAGGCAGGCGATCACTACATCATGCTGGGCGAGGTCGAGCGGTACTCATATCGCTGCGGAGAACCCCTCGTCTTTCACGGCGGAGCGTACTGCAACGTTGTTGCAGCGGCCTGAAGCTGGACGGCTCCTGATACATACCCGCACCTGCCACTGCGGCCTACCGGAACGTCCTGCCGGTCAGCCGCTCGTAGGCTTCCACATAGCGCGCCCGGGTGCGCTCAATAACGTCAGCTGGCAGCGCCGGCGGCGGAGTGTCAGAGGCTTTGTCCCAGCCCGATTCCGGAGATGTCAGCCAGTCACGGACGTACTGCTTGTCGAAGGACGGCTGCGCGTGTCCGGGCTCGTAGAGTGCCGCATCCCAGAAGCGGGACGAATCCGGGGTCAGCACCTCATCACCCAGGGTCACCTCGCCGGTGGCCGGATCCTTGCCGAACTCCACCTTGGTGTCGGCCAGGATGATGCCGCGTCCGCGGGCAATGGCCTCTGCCGCTGTGTAAATCTCCAGGGTGAGGGCGCGCAGGGTTTCCGCCGTTTCGGCGCCCACGGATTCCACCACGGCACCAAAGTTGATGTTTTCGTCGTGCTCGCCCACCTCGGCTTTGGCCGACGGCGTGAAGATCGCCGGCTCCAGCCGGGACCCGTCCACCAGCCCGGCCGGCAGCGGCACGTCACACACGGTTTGCGAGACCCGGTATTCAGCCAGTCCGGTGCCGGTGAGGTAGCCGCGGGCAATGCACTCCACCGGGTACATGTCCAGCTTCTTGCAGATCATGGCCCGGCCCGCCACCTCGGCAGGCACGCCCTCGTCCGCGGAAATCACATGGTTGGGCACATCCAGCTGGTCAAACCACCACAGGCTCAGCTGGGTCAGGATGCGGCCCTTGTCCGGGATTTCGGAGCTCAGGACGTGGTCAAAGGCACTGATCCGGTCGCTCGCCACCACCAGGACACGCTCACCGGCGCCCGGCACGGAAAGGTCGGCGGGCACATACAGGTCGCGGACCTTGCCGGAGTAAACGTGGGTCCAGCCGGCCAGTTGCGGCGCGCTCATGCCGGATCCCCGTCCACGCTGCGCGCAGGGGCGGATTCCTCAGCCTCGTCCGGCACCGTGCAGGTGCCCGCGGGCACCACCACCTCACCGCGCAGGGCCTTCAGGGCAATGTCGCTGCGGTGCTGGGATCCGTCCAGCCGGATCTTTTCCACACCGGCATACGCCAGGTCCCGGGCGGCTTCCAGATCAGAGCCGAGGCCGACGACGGCGAGCACCCGCCCGCCGGCGGAGACCACCTTGCCGTCCTCATCAAGGGCGGTGCCGGCGTGCAGCACGTGCACGCCGTCGAGCTTTGCCGCTTTCTTCAGGCCACGGATCCGGTCTCCCGTGCGCGGGGTTTCCGGATAGTTGGCGGCGGCGACCACCACGGCCACTGCCGTGCGCGGGTCCCATTTCAGCTGTTCCATGGGGTCCAGCTCGCCCTTGGCCGCGGCCATCAGCAAACCGCCCAGCGGTGTTTTCAGGCGGGC
This sequence comes from Arthrobacter citreus, assembly GCF_038405225.1. Classification (NCBI taxonomy): domain Bacteria; kingdom Bacillati; phylum Actinomycetota; class Actinomycetes; order Micrococcales; family Micrococcaceae; genus Arthrobacter; species Arthrobacter citreus. The sequence continues at coordinate 3,874,722 of NZ_CP151657.1, read as the reverse complement.
CAGGACGGCCTGGGTTTCCGGATCACCAAAACGGGCGTTGAACTCGATGACCCGCATGCCGCGCGAGGTCAGAGCCAACCCGCAGTACAGGACGCCGACAAACGGAGTGCCGCGGGCCGCCATCTCGTCAATGGTGGGCTGTGCCACCCGGCGGATGACGTCCTCCACCAAGTCTCCCGGAACCCAGTTCAGCGGGGAGTAGGCTCCCATGCCGCCGGTGTTGGGGCCTTCATCGCCGTCGTTGATGCGCTTGAAGTCCTGGGCCGGTGCCAACGGGACAACGTTGCGGCCGTCGGAAAGAACAAAGAGGGAAACTTCCGGGCCGTCCAGGAATTCTTCGATCACCACGGTCCCGCCGGCGTCAAAGCATGCCTGCGCGTGTTCCAGCGCAGCCTCCCGGTCGGAGGTGACCACTACGCCTTTGCCGGCGGCCAGTCCGTCATCCTTGACCACGTACGGCGCGCCGAAGGTATCCAGTGCGTCCGCGGCCTGCTCTGCCGTGGCGGCTACCCGGGCCATGGCGGTAGGCACGCTGGCCGCTGCCATGACCTGCTTGGCAAACGCCTTGGATGCTTCCAGCTGCGCTGCGGCCTGCGACGGGCCGAACACCGGGATGCCCGCCTCGCGCAGGGCGTCGGCAACTCCTGCGGCAAGCGGGGCCTCCGGGCCGATGATCACCAGGTTTGCCTCCAGGGTGCGGGCAAGCGCGGTCACCTCCGCCGGGTCACTGGCGTTCAGCGCGTGGACCGGAACCATCTGGGCGATGCCGGCGTTGCCGGGGGCAGCGTGGACCTCCCGAACATACGGGTCAGCGAGCAGGGATCGGACAAGGGCATGTTCGCGGCCACCGGGGCCAACAACGAGAACCTTCACAGTAGTTCAGGGTACTGGCTAGGCTCCGGCAGCAGAAAGCGGGGGCACCCGTGTGACGCACCACCCATACCTGCGCCGGGCTGCTGCGAATAGGATCCATGACGGCTTCTGCGAAACCCTCCCCCGCCCGTACCCGTAACCGACTCCTGCCCCGCCCGGCCATGCTGTATGCGGCGCTGTCCGGCATTCTGGCAGCGGCCACGGTGCTGGCCGTGGCCGAACTGGCCGGTGCGTTTTTCACGGCGCGGGCCCGTCCGCTCATTGCCCTCGGCTCCACGTTTATCGACTTCACTCCGCTGTGGCTGAAGAACTTTGCGGTTGAAACCTTCGGCACCAATGACAAGGCCGCGCTCTTTGCCGGCATGGCCGTGACCATCGCACTGCTCGCCGCCCTGGCGGGAATGCTCGCCCGGTACCGCTGGGCGCTGGGGGTCACCGCCGTCGTCGTGATGGGAGCGGTGATTATCGCCTGCGTCCTCACCCGCGCCGGAGCCCAGCCCCTGGACGCCGTGCCCACGCTGCTGGGAACGGCGGTGGGGATTGGCGTGCTGCGCGGACTTATTCGGCGCATTCCGGCTCCGGAATCCGCCGCAGTTATTGCCGTCTCCGGGCAGCCGGCGGATAGTGGATTTGGGCCGGCAGACGCTCCCGCAGCAGTGCCTGCCAGCCAGCCGGTCTCGGCGGGGGACGGTCAGAACGACGGCGGTGCCGGGGCTGTCATCGGCAGCCCGTCCCCCGCGCCCCAGGGGCGCCGGCCCAGCCGGCGCGGATTCTTCGCTGCGGCCGGGCTCACCGCAGTGGTGGCGGCAGCCGCGGCAACCGGTGGCCGGGCCATCGCCGCAGCCCGCAGCACCACAGCCAGCTTCCGGGCCGCACTCAAGCTGCCGGCCGCCGTCGAGCCCGCACCCGCGCTGCCCGCCGGCCTGCAGTCGCCCGTTCCCGGGGTGACCCCGTGGCTGACACCCAACGCCGACTTTTACCGGATCGACACCGCGCTGAGCGTGCCGGAAGTGGATGCCGAAACGTGGGAACTGCGCATTCACGGAATGGTGGAGGAAGAGGTCAGGATCAGCTTTGCCGAGCTGATGGACTCGGACCTGGTTGAACGCCACCTCACCCTGACCTGCGTTTCCAATCCGCTGGGCGGAGACCTGGCCGGCACCGCCAAGTGGCTGGGCCTGCCGGTGCGGGAGCTGCTGGCCCGGGCGCGGCCCACCGACGGCGCCGACATGGTGCTCTCCACCAGCATTGACGGCTTCAGCGCATCCACGCCCCTGGAAGTGCTGCAGGATGACCGCGACGCCCTGCTGGCTGTGGGCATGAACGATGAACCCCTGCCGCCGGTGCACGGTTACCCGGTGCGCATGGTGGTGCCGGGCCTGTACGGGTTCGTGTCCGCCACCAAATGGCTCATCGACATGGAAGTCACCCGCTTCGACGCGCAGACCGCCTACTGGACGGACCGCGGCTGGGCCGAGCGCGCCCCGGTCAAGACCATGGCGCGGGTGGAGGTCCCGGCGTCGTTCGCCCGGGTTCCCGCCGGCCCCGTGGACATTGGCGGCACCGCCTGGTCACAGCAGCGCGGCATCACCGGGGTGGAGATTCAGATCGACGACGGCGACTGGCAGCCGGCGGTGCTGGCCGAGGAGGCGTCGGTGGATACCTGGCGGCAGTTTTCCTTCCGCACCCCGGACCTGGAAAAGGGCAACCACACAGTGCGAGCCCGGGCTACGGATCCGCAGGACGGAGTGCAGACGGAGACCCGCGCCGACACGGTGCCCGACGGCGCCTCCGGCTGGCAGTCGGTGCAGTTCATGGTGGAATAAGAACATGCCTGCCACTTTTACTGCGTCCGATGCCGTTGAACTTGCCGTTGTGGAACGCAGCGGTTTCATCGAATCCCGCCACATCGGTTCCGCCGTCGTCATGGCCGCCGATGGAAGCGTTGTCACCGCCCTGGGCGATATCGGCTCCCCCATCTTTCCGCGCTCCACGCTCAAGCCTTTCCAGGCCGTCGCCGCCATGAAATCCGGGGTTCCGCTGCGCGGACCGCAGGTGGCGCTGGCCGCGGCAAGCCACACCGGTTCCAAGGAACACACCGACGTGGTCCAGACGATGCTGGCCGCCGCCGGAGTCACCGAAGAACACCTGCAGTGCCCCGAGGACTGGCCGCAGGATGAGGCCGCCCGGCATGAGCTGATCCGCGCCGGCAAGGGCAAGAACAAGCTCGCCTTCAACTGCTCCGGCAAGCACGCCGCGTTTCTCTGGGCCTGCACCGAAAACAACTGGGACCACGCAACGTACCTGGACCCACAGCATCCGCTGCAGCTGCGCATCGCCGAGGTCATCGAGGAATTCACCGGCGAAACCGTCAGCCACTGGGGCACCGACGGCTGCGGCGCCCCGCTGGCCGCCGTCTCCCTCACCGGCTTGGCCCGCGGCATCGGCCGCCTGTCCAAGGCGCCGTCCAGCAAGCACGGCGACGCCCGGGCCGCCACCGTGGCCACCGCCATGCTTGATTACCCGTGGGCGGTGCACGGCCGCGGCCGGGAAAACACCGTGGTGATGGAGGACCTGGGCATCATTTCCAAAAACGGCGCCGAGGGCGTCCTGGTCCTGGGCACCGACACCGGCGTTTCGGTGGCCCTGAAAATGCTGGACGGTGACACCCGGGCCGCGTCGCTGGTGGGCCTGACGCTGCTGGCCGCCAGCGGCGCCGTGGACGCCGGCAAGATCGGCGCGGTGCTGGACAAGATCATGCGCCCAATCCTGGGCGGCGGTGAGCCCGTGGGCAGCATCCGGCTGGGGGCACCCGTCACGGCCCTGCTGGATTCCTAGCCGCGGCGCAGGGAATACCCATGGCACGACGACGCGTCCCGGCACCCGAGGGCGAGATGGCACTGAGGGCTGCCTTGGCGGCGGCCGAGACCGGGTCCAAGGCCGATCGCGCGACGACGGCAACCGCAGTCCGCTATGCGCTGGAAGAACTGGCCGAGCGGGCCCCGGGCAACAGCGTGGAGGTCCGCGTTCCACCGTTTGGCGTCACCCAGTGCGTCGCCGGGCCGCGGCACACCCGCGGCACCCCGCCAAACGTCATCGAAACCGACGCCGCCACCTGGCTGGCCCTTGTCTCTGGCCAAAGGTCCTGGGCCGAAGCCGTCGGGGCCGGGAAGGTGGCGGCTTCCGGGCTGCGCGCGGATCTGTCGGAATGGCTCCCCTTGTTCCGTGCAGGGCAATAATCTCTACTGCCGGTAGAATTTCCGTATGAGTTCTGAGCAGCACAGCCCTGAGCGCCGCGAGATTACCGTCCGCCGCGCTCCCCGCTTTATCCCGTTCCTGGCTCTGGGCGTGATCGCCGGGTTCATTGCCGCTCTGGTGGTCGCTTATGCCGGACCGGCCGATCCGACCTACACCCGCGGTGCAACCCTCGGGTTCTTCACCATCATGTTCGCCATTCCCGGCGTTTGCGTCGGAGCCCTTGTTGCCCTGCTCCTGGACTGGATCAGCGTCCGCAAGGCACGCCGCGCCGTCGTCGAGCGCGACGAGGAGTAACTCCCCCGCCGCTCCCTCCGCGGGCCGTAATGGTTCCGCGGCGAAGTCCGGCTAGGGCGTCGGCGTGAGAGACTAATCCCATGGCACGCGGTGACGGAAAACTTTCCCACGATCTCATGCCCGGCGAGAAGGGTCCGCAGGATGCCTGCGGAGTTTTCGGTGTCTGGGCTCCCGGCGAAGAAGTAGCAAAACTCACTTATTACGGGCTGTACGCCCTGCAGCACCGCGGACAGGAGTCCGCCGGCATAGCCACGAGCGATGGCAACAGGATCAGCGTCTACAAGGACATGGGACTGGTATCCCAGGTCTTCGACGAAACCACACTGAATACCCTGACCGGGCACATAGCGGTGGGGCACTGCCGGTATTCCACCACGGGATCATCGCAGTGGTCCAACGCCCAGCCCACGCTGGGGGCAACGGCCAGCGGAACCGTGGCCCTGGCGCACAACGGCAACCTGACCAATTCCGCCGAACTCTACGAAATGATCATCGAACGCGAGGGGCGGCCGCGGTTCGGCGAGATTGCCCAGGGCAACACCTCGGACACCGCCCTGGTCACCGCGCTGCTCAACGGCTCGGACGGACGGTCACTGGAAGACACCGCCCTTGAGCTGCTGCCCAAGCTTCGCGGGGCCTTCTCCTTCGTTTTTATGGATGAGGGCACCCTCTACGCGGCACGCGACACCTACGGCGTGCGCCCGCTGGTCCTGGGCCGGCTGAACCGCGGCTGGGTGGTGGCCTCCGAAGGCTCCGCCCTCGCCACCGTTGGCGCCAGCTTCATCCGCGAAATCAAACCCGGCGAATTCATCGCCATTGACGAAACCGGCATCCGCAGCACCAGCTTCGGCGAAGCAACACCGGCCGGCTGTGTCTTTGAGTACGTCTACCTGGCCCGCCCGGACGCTGTCATCAACGGCCGTTCCGTCTACGAGAGCCGGGTGGACATGGGCCGCCAGCTGGCCCGCGAGTTCCCGGTCGAGGCGGACATCGTCATCCCGGTGCCCGAATCGGGCACTCCCGCAGCGGTGGGATACGCCGAAGAGTCGGGCATCCCCTTCGCCCACGGCTTCGTCAAGAACTCCTATGTGGGGCGCACCTTCATCCAGCCCAGCCAAACGCTTCGGCAGCTGGGCATCAAACTTAAGCTCAACGCCCTGGAATCCGTGATCCGGGGCAAGCGCGTCATTGTCGTGGATGACTCCATTGTCCGCGGCAACACGCAGCGGGCCATTGTGCGGATGCTGCGCGAGGTCGGCGCGAAGGAAGTGCACGTCAAGATTTCCTCCCCGCCGGTGCAGTGGCCGTGCTTTTACGGCATCGACTTTGCCTCCCGCGCGGAGCTGATTGCCAACGGTGCCGCCGTTGAGGAGATCTGCGCATCGGTGGGAGCCGACACGCTGGCCTACATCTCCGAGGACGGCATGATCGGCGCCACCCAGCAGCCGCGTGAGCGTCTGTGCACCGCATGCTTCACCGGCGTTTACCCCATCGAGCTGCCGTCCGCTGACCGGCTCGGCAAGAACCTGCTCGAACCCGCGGCACCGGCCAATCCGGCGGAGGACAACGGAGCCAACGGCTGCGACCCCGGCCCCGACGCCGAGTTTGAGAATCTCCTGACCAATGCAGACAAGAAGGAAGCCGTATGAGCTCGTCCGAGACCGCCATTACCTATGCCTCAGCGGGCGTGGACGTTGAAGCCGGCGACAGGGCCGTTGAACTGATGAAGGCCGCCGTGAAGGCCACCCACAATTCCTCGGTGCTGGGCGGGGTGGGCGGATTTGCCGGACTCTACGATGTATCGCGGCTGCTTACCTACAAAAAGCCGCTGCTCGCAACGTCCACCGACGGTGTGGGCACCAAGGTGGCCATTGCGCAGGCCATGGACATCCACGACACCATCGGCTTCGATCTGGTGGGCATGGTGGTGGATGACATCGTGGTGGTCGGCGCCGAGCCGCTGTTCATGACCGATTACATTGCCTGCGGCAAAGTGGTTCCTGAACGCATTGCCGACATTGTGCGCGGCATTGCCGCCGCCTGCGAGGTGGCCGGAACCGCACTGGTGGGCGGCGAGACCGCCGAACACCCGGGCCTGCTGGGAGAACACGAGTACGACGTCGCGGGCGCTGCCACCGGCGTCGTCGAGGCCGCGGACCTGCTGGGCCCGGAACGTGTCCGCAGCGGTGACGTGGTCATTGGCATGGCGTCCTCGGGGCTGCATTCCAACGGCTATTCGCTGGTGCGCCGCGTGATCAACCACGCCGGCTGGCTGCTGGAACGGCAGGTCAGCGAGTTTGGGCGGACCCTGGGCGAGGAGCTGCTGGAACCCACCCGGGTTTACGCCGCAGATTGCCTGGACCTGGCGCGCTTTGAAGCTGCCGGCGTCCATGGTTTCAGCCATGTCACCGGCGGCGGCCTGGCAGCGAACCTGGCCCGTGTCCTGCCCAAGGGCCTCGAGGCCACCGTGGACCGGTCCACCTGGGAGCTGCCGCCCATTTTCAAGCTGGTCGGCGAACTGGGCAACGTTCCGCTGCCTGATCTGGAGCGTACCCTGAACCTGGGAGTGGGCATGGTGGCCATCGTTGACGCCGCCGGCGCTGACGCAGCCGTGAACCGGCTGGCTTCGCGCGGCGTTCCCGCGTGGGTGATGGGCACCGTGGGTGCCGCCGGTGAGGCGCAGTCCGGTCCCGATTACGTGCAGGGCGCCAAGGGCGTCGACGGCGGAGCGGTCCGTCTGGTCGGCAACTACGCGGTCTAACGCGTACCCTGCTTACTCAGCGAAACACGAAAGGGTGTGCATCCTCAGGATGCGCACCCTTTTTTCCTGCCGCCGGTATGGGCGGGCGGGCTGTTAACGGCCTTCAGCGGATGCACCCGAGGGTGATCCGCTGAAGGATAGCAATTGGCCGACGCTATGAAGTACCGCTCTAGCCGGTGCGGCGGGAAGTACCTTCATCGTCGTCATCGTCGCCAAATTGATCCGCGTACTTATCTTCGTACGCCGAGTAGTCCGGCTCGGCCGGTTCCTCGGGATATCGACTCGATGGACGGCTCGTTGGTCCCGCAAGCTCACGCTGCAGTGCCGAGTAGTCCGTGGCCGGGGTGAAGTACTTCATTTCCCGGGCCTGCTTGGTTGCTTTTGCCTTTTGACGGCCGCGCCCCATGGCGTGACCCCCTTTTTGCGTCGATCCGGAGGTGGTCGCTCTGAGCAAGTGAGCGAGGCCCCGGAATATTTGGTCAATTTGTCGTAAGTACAGGTTACATGTTTTCGGGCCGCCTTGTGCCCCGCCTCGCCCTTTGTGGCACTCCAAGACCCCGGAATGTCCGCGGCGCCTGCCGGCCCTCTTCCTGCACTACCGCACCGACACTGGGTAAAGTCAGGGGTAGAGACAGTTTTGGGGCCTGGTTCAGGCCGCCTACAGGGAGGACCGACGTTCACCATGAGCGATAAAGACAGCACGCAGGGGGCCGATTCTCCTCCCCCTGAGGGAGCGTTCAAGGCAACCCCGAACACCACGGGATCCGAGAAAAAGCCGGCGCCGGCGGGTGCCGGCTCCAAGGCGCAGGCAAAGCCGGAAAAGCCGGCCGGCCCCGGGGCCCCCAAGACAGACGCAGAGGCCCCCAAGGCGGATGCCGAGGCTCGCAAGGCAGACGCTGCGGCCAAGGCCGAGGCAAAGCCGGCCCCGGCAGGCGCGAAAGCCGCCGGTACCAAGGCAAAGCCGACCCCGGCAGGCGCGAAAGCCGCCGGTACCGAGTCAAAGGCTGCGAAGCCTGCAGACGCCGCGGCCCCTGCTGCTCCGGCCGAGCCGGCTCCTGTACCCACGGCAGACGCCGAGGCCACCGAGGCAAAGGCCGGGCCGGCGGCCCTTCCCGATCTTGAAGCGCACGCCGAAGCCCCCGAGTGGCTGTCGGGCGGCGAGGACCATGACGGCCACTTGTGGGACGGTGCTTTCGAAGCGGAGTCCGGCCAAGCGGCAGCGTCGGACCCCGCCCTGTCCGAACCCCTTTCCGAACCTGCCGCCGAGCCCGAGGTGACCAACCCGGACGAGGTCACCCTGGAAACGCCGTCGCTGGCAGATCCTGACATCAGCTCCGAGGCCGCCGAAGCCGCGTCGCTCAATGATGCGACCGCCGAAGTCAAGGAAGTGGAAGCCCAGGCAGCGGACGCCGCCGTCCTGACTGATCCGGCGGCCAACCATCCGGCGGCCGTAAACCGAACCGAGGGAATTGCTGCGGCTGCGCCGATGACGGGCGAGTCCTCCGAGACCGGGACCCCTGGCGCCGGAGACACGGCACCCGGAGCCACGGCAGACGCCAAGGACACCGAAGGGTCCAAGGACGCCGACGCCGATGCGGCGAAACCAGCTCCGGATTCCGCTGCAGAAACTGCTGCTGCCGGGTCCACCGCGGCTGCCGGACCCTCAGAGTCTCGCCGCTCCCGGCGGGAGTCTGAACCGTCGTCGGGCACGGGCGAGGGGAACGGGAAAAACAAGCAGCTGCTGCTGATCGTGGGGATTCTGGGCGTCCTGGCCGTGCTGCTGGTGCTGTTCTTCACGGTCATCCTGGGATCCGAGAAGGACCCGGGCGTGCTGGAAGAGGATGTGGCCCCCATCGAGCTCGAAAGCGGGGCATGCCTGAGCGGTTTCACCGGCGTCAACGACCCAACCAACGTGGTCACCTGCGAGACCCCGCACAACGCCCAACTCGTTGCGACCGCCACCTATGACGAGGGCGACGAGTTCCCGGGCTCGGATGCGCTCACGGAGCGCGCCGACGAGGTGTGCGCCGGGGTCCGCTACACCGAGTCCGCCGCCGCGGACAGCGACCTGGATCTCCAGGTCAACAAGGCAGTCCCGACGCCCGCGTCCTGGGAGGACGGCGACCGCAGGGTGGACTGCTTCGTGGTGGCCGGTGAGGGCCGGGAACTCACCGAATCGCTGATTGAGCCGTAGCCCGGAGCTCATCAGCGGACCGGGGCAACAGCAGTCCCCGGCTCACCGGCCAGCCACGGCGCGCGTCAGGCGGCGGCGCGCGTCAGGCTGCCGCTTCGACTGACAGTCCCACCGGCTCGGCCACCAGCTCCTCGCCGTCCATGCTGACGCTGCCCTCCGGCCGGTCCACCACCACGGTGTCGCCGTCGGAGATCTTGCCGGCCAGGATTCCACGGGCCAGCTTGTCGCCGATCTCGCGCTGCACAAGCCGGCGCAGCGGACGGGCGCCGTACGCCGGGTCGTACCCGGTCAGGGCCAGCCATTCGCGGGCGGCGTCGGTGACATTCAGCACCAGGCGGCGCTCATGCAGGCGGTCGGCGAGGGCACGGACCTGGATGTCCACAATCTTGGACAGGTCGTCCAGGCTCAGCGGATCAAACAGGATGACGTCGTCAAGCCGGTTCAGGAACTCCGGCTTGAAATTGGCGTTGACCATGCCCATAACCGACTCCCGTTTCTGCTCCTCCGTCAGCCCCGGGTCCACGAGGAACTGCGACCCGAGGTTAGAGGTCAGGATGAGGATGACGTTGCGGAAGTCGACGGTGCGTCCCTGTCCGTCGGTGAGGCGTCCGTCGTCGAGCACCTGGAGCAGGATGTCGAAGATTTCCGGGTGGGCCTTTTCCACCTCGTCCAGCAGAATGACGGAGTAGGGCCGGCGGCGGACGGCTTCGGTCAGCTGGCCGCCTTCCTCGTACCCCACATATCCCGGAGGGGCACCGACGAGCCGGGACACCGAATGCTTCTCGGAATACTCACTCATGTCGATACGGACCATTGCCCGTTCGTCATCGAAGAGGAACTCGGCCAGGGCCTTGGCCAGCTCGGTCTTGCCGACGCCGGTGGGACCCAGGAAGAGGAAGGAACCGGTGGGCCGGTCCGGATCGCTGACACCGGCGCGGGAACGGCGGACCGCATCCGAGACGGCGTTGACCGCCTTGGTCTGCCCGATCAGGCGGGAGCCCAGATTCTCCTCCATAGTGAGCAGCTTCTGCGACTCGCCCTGCAGCATCCGTCCGGCTGGAACACCGGTCCAGGCGGAAACCACCTCGGCGATGTCATCGGCGGTGACTTCCTCCGACACCATCAGCTCACGGGTTTCCTCGCCAAAGTTGCTTTCCTCCGCCTGCTGCGCAGCGTCCAGCTCCTTCTGCAGCGCAGGGATCTCCCCGTACAGGATCCGGGATGCCTCGGTGAGGTCGCCGTCGCGCTGGAATTTCTCCGCCTCCGAGCGCAGCTCGTCAATCTGTGCCTTCAAGTCACCGACCCGGTTCAGTCCGGCCTTTTCCGCTTCCCAGCGCGCGTTCAGTGCCGCCAGCTGTTCCTTCTTGTTGGCCATGTCTTCGCGCAGGACTTCCAACCGCTCCACGGAGGCCGAGTCCGTTTCATTGGCCAGCGCCAGCTCCTCCATGGTCAGGCGGTCCACGGCACGGCGGAGTTCGTCAATCTCTTCCGGAGCGGAATCGATCTCCATGCGCAGACGCGATGCCGCTTCATCCACCAGGTCAATGGCCTTGTCCGGCAGCTGGCGGCCGCTGATGTACCGGTTGGACAGGGTGGCCGCGGCCACCAGTGCGGAGTCGGCAATGGCCACCTTATGGTGTGCTTCGTACCGCTCCTTGAGCCCGCGCAGGATGCCAATGGTGTCCGGAACACTGGGCTCGCCGACGTACACCTGCTGGAAGCGCCGTTCCAGCGCGGCGTCCTTCTCCACGTTCTCGCGGTATTCGTCGAGCGTGGTGGCGCCAATCAGGCGCAGTTCGCCGCGGGCCAGCATCGGCTTGAGCATGTTTCCCGCATCCATGGACCCTTCGGCCGCTCCGGCACCGACCACGGTGTGCAGCTCGTCGATAAAGGTGACAATCTGCCCCTCGGCGTTCTTGATTTCCTCCAGGACCGCCTTGAACCGTTCCTCGAACTCTCCGCGGTACTTGGCTCCGGCAACCATTGACCCCAGGTCCAGGGACAGGAGCGTCTTGCCGCTCAGGCTCTCCGGAACGTCCCCGGCCACGATGCGCTGGGCCAGGCCCTCGACGACGGCGGTCTTCCCCACGCCGGGCTCGCCAATCAGGACCGGATTATTCTTGGTGCGGCGGCTCAGGACCTGGATCACGCGGCGGATCTCCGAGTCGCGCCCGATAACGGGATCCAGCTTGCCGCTGCGTGCCATCTCCGTCAGGTCGGTGCTGAACTTTTCCAAGGCCTGGAAGGTGTTTTCAGGGTCGGCGTTTGTCACTTTTCGGTCTCCTCTAACGGATGGAAGGGCTGTCCGCAGGGCGTCATGGCCAGTCCCGTTGTCCCGCAGCGCCTTTCCGGCGGCGCCGCTGTCCAGGGACAGCCCCAGCAGCAGATGCTCGGTTGAAACGTAGGCATCACCGAGCTGCTCGGCTTCCTGCTGGGCTGCAGTGATCACCTGGAGCATGGGCCGCGAAAACTGCGGCTGCGCCACGGATGACCCCGATGAGGACGGCAGCGCATGGATGGCGTTGCTCGCCGCGGCGCTGACGGTGTCCGGGTTTCCGCCGGCGGCTTTCAGCAACGCGACCGCAACCCCCTGGCGCTGGTCCATCAATGCCTTGAGCAGGTGGGCGGGTTCAATCTGGGGGTTGCCTGCGGTGGTGGCGTTCATCGCTGCAGCCTGCAGGGCCTCTTGGCTCTTGTTGGTGAATTTCGTGTCCACTACGGGGCTCCTTATACCTGAAAAGACTGCTACCCAGCCTCCGGAGAACGGCAAACACAACAGCTATCATCCATCCGGACGCAACAAACTTGAGTCTATTCCGCTCAACTTGGGATGTAAAGTTATCCACAGGCTTACGGGCCTCGTTGCACCGTTAAAAAAGAAGGGTCAGGACAGGAAGCTGGAGGCACCGGATCAGGACGGGCCGGGAGCTGCCTCGTGCTCGTGGTCCCAGTCGGCTTTGGCCTTTTCCCATTCCGCGTTCCGCGCCTGGTACAGGTCCAGCTGCTGTCCCTCAAAGGACCTCCAGCCGATGATTCCCAGCGGCTCTTCGGGAGTCTTTCCGTCCAGGAAGTCGGTGAGGCTGTCGAGGAAAAATTCCCATCCGGGCCCCGCCGCCCATTCGCCGGAAACCGCGTCGATCAGCACAAAGCCCTTACGGACCGAGGCGTACTTCAGATCGATGTGGGTACGTGAATCCTCGGCGGTGAGGTGCACCTCCAATTCGGCCGAATGCCCGCCGGGGCGCTGTACCGAGAGGGTCAGCAGCCGGGGCGGATCGCAGCGGAGAATGCCGCCACGGGTGCCGTCGGGCAGTTCATAGGTTCCCCCGCGGCGCAGGTCCCCCTCGGGACGGCCAACGTACTGCTCCAAACGCTCCGGATCCGTGAGCGCCACCCAAACTTCACCGATGGGGTGGGGAATGGTCCGCGAAATCATCATCATGAGCGCGTGACCAGCCTGGATCTGGCGGCGGCCGAAGGTGCGCTCAGTTTGCTCAAACGCGAAGTTCGCTTCGGACATGGTTTCCACTCCTCTGTAGAACAACCGGCTACCAGTTCCGGGTCCTCCAGCGGCCGTCGACGCCGAGTGGCCGTCAGCAGGATCAGTGGAAGCGAGTTGTGGTCGGGGCCGCAGGCAGCCTCTTTCTGAAACCGTAGCAGGGAATATCAGTGGTGCACAGGGTTCGGGAAGCCGCCCCCGGCTGCTCATTTGTGGCACACCGGAACGGAATCGGACCGTGCCTGCCACCTGTCCCCGCGCCTCCGCCGGATCCGCCGCGTCGTCTTCTGCGCTTCGCCGCCCCGCGCGGGTACTCTGTGCGGATGGGGAAAATCCGCACTTTCACGTCCGTACTCGCTGCCTCGGCCCTCGCACTGACCCTGGTGTCCTGCTCGGAGGACAAACCTTCGCCGCAGGACGCGGCCGCCGAGCTGGCCCGCGGGCTCGCCGGCAGGGACGTGTCGGCGTCGGCCTTCAACAACACTGATCCGGCCAGCGTCAATGCCGAGCTGGCGGACATGCTGGAGGGCATGGGCGACATCGATCCCGCTGTCACTGTGGCGGGCATCGAGGAAGATCCGGAGAACGACGACGCCGCTGCCGTCCGCCTGGCCTATGCCTGGGATGTCAACATGGATTCGACGCCGGACTGGTCCTATGAAAGCACCGCTCAGCTGCGCCGCGGCGACGATGACACGTGGCAGGTGGAGTGGGCTCCCTCCGTGCTCTTTGAAACCCTTCTCGAGGGTGGCCGGCTGGCCCGCACCACGTCCCAGGGGCTTCGCGGCGAAATCCTGGACCGTTTCGGCGAGCCGCTGATGGCCTCCCGCCCCGTGCTGCGGATCGGGATCAACAAGCCCGATGTGCCAGAGGGCCTGCAGCCCGCGTCGGCTGCCGCATTGGCCGAGCTCGCTGGTCTTGATCCGGCCGCGTACACGGCACAGGTTGCCGCGTCCGGTCCTGAAGCGTTTGTGGAGGCAATCGTGCAGCGCCAGGAAGCTGACGGTCCCGTCACGCCCGAAGCGCTGGCGGGCATCCCGGGCGGCCTGTCGCTTCCTGACTCCCGAGTGCTGGCCCCCACCCGCACCTTTGCCCGCGCGCTGCTCGGCTCGGTGGGTGAGGCCACCGCGGAAATCATCGAGGAATCCGAGGGGCGGCTTTCGCCCGGGGACCAGACCGGGCTCGCCGGCCTGCAGCAGCAGTATGACCTGCAGCTGCAGGGCACTCCCGGTGTGGCTGTCAGCGTGGAGAACGCCTCCGGCAGCGAAGTTGTGTTCAGCGTCAATTCCGAAGACGGCACCGCCCTGCAGACCAGTCTCGATCCCCGGCTGCAGGCCCTGGCCGAGTCAGTCCTCGAAGAGGAGCCGTCGGCCTCGGCCATCGTGGCCATCCAGCCATCCACCGGCGACGTCCTCACCGTGGCCAACGGGCCCGGCAGCGAAGGTCAGCAAACCGCCCTCCTGGGCCAGTACCCGCCGGGGTCCACCTTCAAGATTGCCACTTCGCTGGCACTGCTTCGGCAGGGAACCACTGCGGACAGCGTGCTGTCGTGCCCGGCCGAGCTGCTTGTTGACGGGCGCAAATTCAACAACGCCAGCACCTATCCGGCAGCCTTTGTGGGCGACATTCCGTTGCGCGATGCCTTTGCCCAGTCCTGCAACACCGCGTTTATCGGCACGCGGGACACGGTTTCCCAGGGGGCACTGGCCGCCGCAGCCGCAGACCTTGGTCTTGGGGTGGAGCAGTCCATCGGCACCGGGGCGTTTTTCGGGTCTGTTCCGGAGACCGCGGAAGGAACCAACCATGCCGCTTCCATGATCGGGCAGGGCGAGGTGCTGGCGTCCCCGCTGGCCATGGCCATTGCCGCCGCATCCGTTGGCAAGGGTGAACGGGTTACGCCCGTCCTGGTCACTGCTGATCCCGAGGCGCCGGCGGCATCGGATCCCGCTGCGTCCTCCGGTGCTTCCTCCACGGCATCGGCACCGGCTGCCTCGGAAACCGCAAAGCCCGTCGAGGCCGGCGCCCTCACGGCTGCCGAGGCAACATCGCTGCGTGAGCTGATGCGGGGCGTTGTGACCGACGGCGGTGCCAACGTGCTGCTGGATGTTCCGGGAGAGCCGGTGCTGGCGAAAACGGGAACAGCGGAGTTTGGCAGCGAAACCCCGCCGCGGACCCATGCCTGGGTGGTGGCGCTGCAGGGGGACCTGGCCGTAGCCGTGTTCGTGGCCGAGGGTGAGCTTGGTTCCACATCCGGAGGTCCGCTTATGAAGGCCTTCCTGGATGGGGTTGCCGGGTAGCCGACAGCTCCGGAAGCGGAGGAACCCCGATGGCGTACCCCTTGTCCCGCAGCGCCCGCAAAGCACGGTCCACGGATTCGCCCCGCAGGAGAATCAGGTCGCTGTCGAAAGTTGACAGGACAAACACCGGCAAACCCGCAGCTGCAATGGCCGAGGTGATGCCAGCGACAATTCCGGTGAGGTTGAAGGGAATGGGACCGTCAACGTAGAGGCACCGCCATCCCGGGTCTTCCTCGTCGGCAGCGGAGCACGCGCCTTCCTCTGCCACTACGGATATCTCGCGCCGGGTGCGGGTTACGGACCACACTCCCGTGAAGGCGGCCAGATCCGGCACCGGGGCGGACGGCTGGAACCGGAAGATGCTCAGCTTTTCCGGAAGAAGGGTAAGCCTGACTGCGGGCGTTGAATCAGCCACGTACGTCAGCGTCCGTAGGGTCCGGCCGACCCGTAGGGATCCGCGGCTCCGTAAGGCGCGGCGGTCCCGTACGGAGTGAGCCCGGGACGGCCCGTCGGCACAATGACCTTACCCAGCGGCATCAGCGAGATCGGGACCATCTTCAGATTGGCGATGCCGAGCGGAATGCCAATGATGCTGATGAACATGGGGATGGCGGTGAGGATATGTCCCACCGCGATCCACACGCCCGCCACCACCAGCCAGATGACGTTGCCCACCGTGGACAGCAGCCCCGGGGATCCCCCGCGGTCCACCACGGTCCGCCCGAACGGCCAGAACGCATAGGCCGCGATCCGGAACGACGCAATGCCAAACGGGATGGTCACAATCAGCACGCAGCAGACGATTCCGGCCAGCACATAGCCCAGTGCCAGCCAGATGCCGCCGAACAGGAGCCAGATGAGGTTCAGGATGAGGTTCATCGTCTTATTGTGGGGCACGGGCGCCGGCGGCACCATAACCGCGGGCCCTGCGCGGGTTTCCGGCGAAGCTCACCGCTGCAACTAGACTGAGGGCATGTCGCCTATCAATGATGATGCCGGAACACCTGCCGAGAAGCCCGCCGAACTAAGCGCCAACCAGTGCTGGGACTACATTCGCCAAGCCGCCATCGGCCGGCTGGCAGTGGTGGTGGATCAGCACCCCGAGATTTTCCCCATTAACTTTGTTGTTGACCGCGGATCCGTGGTTTTCCGCACCGCTGCGGGAACAAAGCTCGCGGGCGCCCTCGAGGGCGGCGCCGTCGCCTTCGAAGTGGACGGCTATGACGAGCGCCTTGGCCAGGCCTGGAGCGTCGTCCTGAAAGGGGCCGCGGTGCAGCTGGACGGCATCGAGGAAATCCTGGCTTCCGAGGAGCTTCCGCTGTTCCCCTGGCAGTCCGGGGAAAAGAACCATTTCCTCCGGATCGAACCGGCGCAGACCAGCGGCCGCAGTTTTTTGATCAACAGTGCAGCCCGCCGCCACTACCTGCGCGGCGCCAACCCGCTGCCATCCATCGAGTAAGGACACCGTGAGCAGTCCCGAGAACACCGGCACCCTCATCCGCTTTCCCGATTTGCCCTCAACTGCCTGGGGAAAAAACAACGGCAGGGTCAAGGAACTGTCCTCCGGCGCCGGCTGGCGCCTGAGTATTGCGTCCATCGACAAGCCCGGAGCCTTCACGGGTTTTCCCGGCCAGGACCGCATCACGGTGCCGGTTGAAGGCGAATTGCTCGTCCTGACCGTCGACGGCGTCGAGCATGGGATGGAAAGGTTCCGTCCCTTCCGGTACTCCGGGGACTCCCCCGCGGAAGCCGCGCTGCCCACGGGGCCGGTGACGGTGCTGAACACGCTGGTGGACCGGGGCACCACGGGCGCTTCGGTGCTGGTGGCTGAACTCTCCAAGAAGAACCCGCAGACCGTCGGCGAAGGACAGTTTGTGGTGCTGCTGCACGGCTCGGCTTCGGTCACGGCCGCCGACGGTTCGACGACGGCGCTGGAACCCCTGGACGCGGTGGCCGGAAACGCCGGGCGGCCCGCCGTGCTGGGACGCGGATTCGCCGCGCTCGTCTCGTTCTACGCTCTGGATTAATCCCGGGCCCGGGCAAACGAAAAGGCGCCTGCTTCCCGAAAGGAAGCAGGCGCCTTTAGCGTTGGTGCTGCTGTTTAGCGTGAACGGCGCTCGTTCGAAGCCGGAGCCGTTGCGCGGCGGGGGCCGGCACCGCGTGCGGGACGGCCGGCACCGGACGGTGCCTGGTTGCGGGAAGCAGCCGGACGGCCGCCGCCTGCGGGAGCCACGTCACCGGCGCGCTGGCCCGTGGCCGGGCGGCG
The DNA here is from genome assembly GCF_038405225.1 of Arthrobacter citreus. NCBI lineage: Bacteria > Bacillati > Actinomycetota > Actinomycetes > Micrococcales > Micrococcaceae > Arthrobacter > Arthrobacter citreus. The sequence continues at coordinate 3,857,280 of NZ_CP151657.1, read as the reverse complement.
GTTGCGGCCGGAGGCGGTGGAAGCCGCAGCTGCACCGCGGCGTCCGTCCTGGGACCGGCCGGCGCGGGGGGCATCGGGCGTGAAGTCGTTGCGGTCGCTGCGGTCGCTGCGTTCCGTGCGCTCGACAGAGACACGTCCGCGTCCGCCGGATCCGCCCCGGCCGCCGGCACGGGGTGCGGTGGTGGAGCGGGCGGCGCGCTTGCGCTGGGCATTGGCACCGGTGGACCGGCCGCCGCCCTGCTGAGGAGACTTGGACGCGAGCTGGGCGGCGCGCACATGCGGCTCCACAGCAGCGGCGCGGTCGCCGATCAGCTTCGCGATGGACGGAGAATTGTGCGAGACCTTCTCGATCGACACGTCCACGCCGGCGGCCTTCATGAGCTTGGAGACTTCGCTCTTCTGCTCCGGAAGGGTCAGCGTGACAACGGTTCCGCTGGAACCGGCACGGGCCGTACGGCCTGAGCGGTGCAGGTAAGCCTTGTGCTCCGTGGGCGGGTCGATGTGGACAACCAGCTCAACGTCGTCCACGTGCACGCCGCGGGCGGCGACGTCGGTGGCAACGAGGACGCGGACGTCACCGGAGGAGAACTCCGCCAGGTTCCGGTCGCGGGCGTTCTGGGACAAGTTCCCGTGCAGGTCAACGGTGGGAATTCCGCTGTCAGTGAGGAACTTGGCCATCTTCCGTGCGTGGTGCTTGGTGCGCATGAACATGATGCGGCGGCCCTGGCCCGAGGCCAGTTCCTTGACCAGCAGCTTCTTGGCTGTCTGGTCCTGGACGAGCAGGACGTGGTGTTCCATGGTGGACACGGCCGCCTGCGGCTCGTCCACCGAATGCGTCAGCGGGTTGGACAGGTAGCGGCGGACAAGCTTGTCCACGCCGTTGTCCAGCGTCGCGGAGAACAGCATGCGCTGTCCCTTTTCGGGAGTGCGGTCCAGCAGTCGCTGGACTACCGGCAGGAATCCGAGATCAGCCATGTGGTCGGCTTCATCGAGCACAGTGATTTCAATGGATTCCAGGCTGATGACCTTCTGCTTCATGAGGTCTTCAAGCCGGCCGGGGCAAGCAATAACAATGTCCACGCCTGCCTTCAGCGCCTTTTCCTGGCGCTGCTGGGAAACGCCGCCGTAAATAACGGTGGTGGTCAGGCCCAGTTCCTTCGCGAGCGGCTCAATCACGTTGTTGATCTGCGTGGCCAGTTCGCGGGTGGGTGCCAGGACCAGGCCCAGCGGGCGGTTGGGCTTGCGGCGGTATGCGGCTTCGGCTTCTGCAAGCCGCGCAACCAGCGGAAGGGAAAATGCGAGGGTCTTGCCGGAGCCGGTGCGGCCGCGGCCGAGCACGTCACGGCCCTTGAGGGTATCGGGAAGGGTTTCCACCTGAATCGGGAATGCTTCGTCAATTCCGGAAGCGGAGAGGGAGGAAACCAGTGCCTTGGGCACACCAAGGGCAGCAAAAGTAGTCATTAAAGACAGGCAACTTTCGGTAAGTGGCCCCCAAAACCGTATGGCGCCGGGGGTTCGCCGAAGAAAAGTCAGACAGTGTCCAGGGCTTGGCCGGATAAGGGCCAGCGGGACAAAAGAAAGCGTTCATCGACGCAGGTTGTGCTGCTTACACACGCGGCTTTGAGGCGCGGCAGACACAACAACTTCATCCAGTTTACCGGTTTGCCACCAGTTTCCTAATCGAGCGGCCCGCGGCCCCTCCGATGAGCCCGCGTGGAGCCTGCAAACAGGCCCTCACGCCAGCCGATAGCATTAACAGTGATGACTACTGAACCAGCCCTGCCCGACGCCGGCTCCCTGAATGCTTCGGATCCGGCTGACCCCGATACCGCTGCCCCGGAGAACGCAAGCGTTTCCGACGAAACCGGCGACCCCCGGCACTTCCGCTCGCCGGTCTCGTTCGTCCGCCGCGGGTCCCGCCTCCAGGGACGCCGGCAGCAGGCGTGGGACGAGCTGTCCGACCGGTTCGTCATCGACGTTCCCCGCGCGGAAGCTGACACTTCAGTGGATCCGGAGTATGTGTTCGACGCCGCCGCCGAGTTTGGCCGGACCGCTCCCCTGATCGTGGAAATCGGTTCAGGGCTGGGCGAAGCAGTGACGCACGCCGCCGAGCAGAACCCGGACAAGGATTATCTGGCCGTGGAGGTCTACCTTCCCGGCCTGGCCCAGACCCTGCAGCGCATTGGGCAGAAGGAACTGAGCAACGTCCGCGTGGTCCAGGCCAACGCTCCCGAGGTCCTGACCACCATGCTTCCGGCCGGCACCGTGGATGAGGTCTGGGTCTTTTTCCCCGATCCCTGGCACAAGACCCGGCACCACAAGCGGCGCATGGTCAAGGACGAGTTCGCCGAACTCGTGGCACGGGTGCTGGTCCCGGGCGGGATCTGGCGCCTGGCGACGGACTGGTCGGACTACGCCGTACAGATGCGCGAAGTCCTTGATGCATCATCCAGCTTCCGAAACCTGCACGACGGCGAGCGCGCCGGCGAGGACAGCCCGCTGACCCGGGTGAACCGGGAGGGCCTGGAGAAGAAGGCGCCGGTGAACGACGTCGACACCCGCGGCGGCTGGGCTCCGCGCTTTGACGGCCGCATCCTGACCAGCTTCGAGAACAAAGCCCACCAGGCAGGCCGCCTGATTTTCGATCTCACCTACCGCAAGGCCTAAGTTCCATGAATGAACCGAACGACGCACGCGTCGGCCTCTATATCGACTTCGACAACATTGTCATTTCCCGTTACCAGCAGCTGCACGGCCGCAACGCCTTCCAGCGCGACGGCATCCGGAATTTTGACCGGCTGAGCCGCGACGCCGACCCGGACGTGGCAGCCAAGCTGACCGCGGCGACGGTGGACTTCAACGCCATCATTGACTTCGCCGCCTCGTTTGGCACGCTGGTGGTCAACCGGGCCTACGCCGACTGGTCAGTGCCGGTGAACGCCAGCTACCAGCGCCAGTTGATGTCCCGGGCTGTTGACCTCACCCAGCTCTTCACCACCACCACCCGGGGAACCAAGAACGGGGCCGACATCCGCCTTGCCGTCGACGTCGTCGAAGACCTCTTCCGGCTCCCTGACCTGACGCACGTCATCATTGTGGCCGGCGACAGTGACTACATTGCCCTCGCACAGAAGTCGAAGCGCCTCGGCCGCTTCGTCGTCGGCATCGGCGTCGCCGGGTCCACCAGCACCTCCCTGGCCGCAGCCTGCGACGAGTTCGAAGACTATGACTCGCTGCCCGGCGTCGTGAAGGCCGGTGAGCCGGCTCCGGCCGCCGCCGAGGGCAGGAGCGGGACGGCCGCCGCGCAGGACCAGGCTCCGGACAAGGCACGGACGCTGACCGTGGTTCCCATGTTTTCCCACACCGAAAATGCCACCTTCGATGAACCGGAGAGTGCCGAAGACATTGATCCCCGCACCCTCGCCACGGAGCTCCTGGTGCGGGCGCTGAAAATCGGCCATGCCAAGGGAGATGCTGACGAGTGGCTCAACACCGGCACGGTGAAGAACCAGATGCGGCGCATGGACCCGTCCTTTAACGAGAAGCCGCTCGGTTTCCGTTCCTTCACCGATTTCCTGTCCTCGCACGGGGATCTGGTCGAGCTGGACGAGGACGGCCCGCAGCGCCTCATCCGGCTGCGTCCGGATGCGGACTTGCCGCTCTAGCGCAGGAAGACCGCATCTCCAACCCGCAGCATTCCGCCCTGCTGCACGTACGCCTGCAGGCCAAACTCCGTGCCGTGGTGAAGGCCGAGCAGTTTCAGGGTTCTACCGGCGGCAGGGACCGGGGCCTGGGGCTGATCGATCATCACGCAGCGCGGCATGCCCGGCCCCAGGCGCAGGACAACCTCGTCCCCCAGGGCCAGCTCGGCCCCGGTCCAGCCATCCTCGGCGAACGCCGGCAGCGCCTGGGTATCAATCACAATGTTGGCCCGGAACCGGCGCTCATCCACCACGGATCCGGAAAGGTTCCCGAGCGCAGCCAGCGAGGACGTCGTGAGAACGTGCAGGGGCGTCTCGTCGTGATGCTGCACCGTGGTTTCGGGCCGCAGTTCCAGTAACCGGCCAAACGCTTCGCTGAGGGCCCTGGACGCGGCCGGATCACCCACCCGGAAGCGCTGCCCCTGCGGACTTTCGAGCGTGGGCCCGGCTGCCCCGTCATCAATCCTGGAGGTCCACTGCATCAGGCCCGGGACGGGGCGGAAGCGCTGGGTGCGCTTTCCGCTGGCGATGCCGCCGTCGTCGGTGTAAACCGCCCACCCGCGGTCATGCCGCAGTCCCCTGGCGGTCACGGCGCTGTAGACCACGGCCTGCCCCGCGGTGGACTTGACCGGGTAGCGGTAGAGCGACTGGACCGTGCCTATCGGCGTTCCATCATGCGGCATTCCGGCATTGTTTCACACGAACTTTCATCCGAACGGGGGCACTCCGGGTTGCCGGTTCGGCAAAACAACTTGGCCGGAGCGCGCCCGCAGCGGCATGCTTTTTCCATGGAGAGAAATGACGGCGGCATGCGCGGTGCGGATCAGTCCTCCGCCCCCGCCCAGCAGGCAACGGGCGAAGTCGAGAACTTTTGGGACCAGCGTTATGCGGAGATGGAAAGCCTGTGGAGCGGACAGCCCAACGGCACATTGATACACGAAGTTGAGGGCCTGGAGCCCGGGCGGGTCCTGGACGTTGGCTGCGGCGAGGGTGCCGACGCCCTGTGGCTGGCGGAACGGGGCTGGGACGTCACGGCGCTGGATGTTTCCCGGGTTGCGCTTGACCGGGCCGCCCGCGAGGCCGGGGCCCGGGGTCTTCGCGTGCAGTGGCTGCACTCAGGCCTGCTGGAAGCGGCCCTGCCGGCCGGGTCCTTCGACCTGGTTTCCGCCCAGTATCCGGCCCTGCTTCGCACCCCGGAGGACCTCGCGGAACACGCACTCCTGGACGCGGTGGCTCCCGGCGGCCTGCTCCTGGCCGTGCACCACCCGTTGCCTACGGCTGCAGAGGCCGAGGCCAGAGGTTTGAACCTCGACGAATATGTGGGTTTGGCGGATATCCGCGCGCTCCTGGACGGGAACTGGCGGATTGAGGTTGATGAGATCCGGCCCCGCCACGTTGCCGCCGGGGCCGGGGCGCACCACACCGAAGACGTCGTCCTGAAGGCCCGCCGCCTGCGCTGAGATCTGCTGCCGGCCTTGACAGCCCGGCACAGCCGCGGCCAGCATGGTCCCAGTTTCAGCGAAGGGGTTCTCCATGGCCGGCCGGATTTCCATTGATCTGTTCACCACCCTCGACGGGGTTGCCCAGGCCCCGGGCGGACCTGATGAAGACAACGACGGCGGTTTCGCGTTCGGCGGCTGGCAGGCACCCCTGCTGGACGAAGCCGCCGGCTCACAGGTGGACGAGGGCATCCAGGAGATGGATGCCCTGCTGCTGGGGCGGCGCACCTACGACATCTTCGCCGCGTACTGGCCGCACCACCTCGATGGTCCGGATGCATCCATCGCGCGGACGTTCGAGCGGATCCCCAAGTACGTGGCGTCGAGGGGCACCCCAGACCTGAACTGGCGCGGATCCTCCCTGCTCGGCGCGGACCTCGCCGCGGAAATGGCCTCGCTGCGGGAGCGGCATCACAGTATCCATGTCATCGGCAGCATCGACTTTGCCCGGACCCTCTTCGCCGAGGGCCTGTACGACCAGCTGAACCTTTGGGTGCACCCCATCGTTGTTGGCCCCGGCAAGCGGCTGTTTACCGACGACGGGCCTCCCGCTGCCCTGGAGCTGATCGCGGCCGAACCGGCGACCGAACGGGGCGTGGTCCTCCTGCGGTACCGGCCAACGGGTTCAGTCCCGGCAACCGGTGACATGAGCGCCTGATCCCCGGCCCACATTCTCCACCAAAACTCTTTGTTGCAACCTCTTGTTCCAAACCGGTTTGTGATGCAAACTACTTTGCATCCGGCGCTTTCGGCTCCGGAGGCACCCGGACGGAGGACGGCATGGAACAACAGCCCCTTGGCCTGCAAGCGGCCCTGGCCATCGTGGAGGACGCGGAACAATCCACCCGCAGGCAGCTGAACGGGAACACCGCCCTGATCTATCTGCTGTGGGGGCTGGCGTGGATCGCCGGTTACGGTGCGTTGGAGGGCAGCAGGCGCGGGTGGCTTCCGCTGGACCCGGATTCAGCCCTCATCGTGCTGGCTGCGGCCCTCCTGGTCGCCACGGTCACAACGGTGGTCCTGTCCATGAGGAGCGCTCTGGGCATCCGGGGGCACAGCGCCTTCCAGGGCGGCATGCACGGTGCGTCCTGGGCGATGGGATTTCTCATCATGGGCATTCTCAGCATGAGCATCGGCCGCGCGGTGGACGACTTCTGGCTGCGGGGCATGCTGATCAATTCGACGGCGGTGCTGATTGTCGGCCTGCTCTACGTGGCCGGCGGCACCACCTTCAACGACCGCCGCCAGTGTTACCTCGGGCTGTGGCTGCTGGGGGTCACCGCCGCCGCGCTGCTTTCCGGGCCGGATCATTTCCTGGCCGTTTATCTCTACCTGGGCGCCGGGGGCATGCTGGCCGGATCCCTGGCCGAGTTTCTTGCACTCGGACGGCGGAATCCGGCGGCCTCCCATGCCTGAGCTGGATCCGGTCATTCATGCCGAAGCGCGGCTGAGGGCCCTCACCACGCTGAACGAGGTGGGCGAACGGAACCGCATAGCCTTCACGAAGCTCCGCGCCATGCTGGATATGACGGCCGGCAATCTCTCCACCCATCTGCGCAAGCTCGAGGATGCCGGATATATCGAGGTCACCAAGACCATTGAAGGCCGCTCCCCCGCCACCTATCTGGGTATCAGCCCGGAAGGAAAACTGGCTTACGCACAGTACCGCAGAGCGCTTCGGGACCTGTTGAACGGGCCGGAACCCGCGGAATCGGTACCCCGGCAAACCGAGGAGCCGCAGCCGTTCTCACCAGCCCCTTAACCAGCCCGCCCCGCAGCACCCGAACATGATCCTGGAGACAGCATGAGCCTGAACCCCAGTTCCATCAGCGAGAAGACCTCCGGCCCCGAGCAGACTTCCGGCACCGGGAAAGCCGGCCCGGGACTTCCCGGCAGCGTGCTGGCAGCGGCACATTCAGTAACCAAGAGTTACGCCGGAAAGCCGGCGCTCACAGAGGTGAGTCTGTCGATCCGAGCCGGCGAGGCCCTTGGCCTGCTCGGACCCAACGGGGCCGGGAAGTCCACGCTGCTGAACCTCCTGTGCGGCATCCGCACCCCCGACGCCGGGACGGTGGAGCTTTTCGGCCGCAACCCCCGTAATCCGGAGGCCCGGCGTGAACTCGGGACCACACCGCAGGCCACATCGGTTCCACCCACGCTGCGGGTCCGCGAGACCGTGGATTTTGTGGCCGCCCACTACGGCGATCCGGTGCCCACACCGGAACTGCTGGCTGACTTTGGGCTCAGCCCGATAGCGGACAAGCAGTGCGGCGGGCTGTCCGGCGGACAGCAGCGCCGGCTGATGGTGGCCCTGGCCCTGGTGGGCCGGCCGCGGCTTGTGATCCTGGATGAGCCCACCACGGGCCTGGATGTGGAAGCCCGGGAAAACCTCTGGGAACGCCTCGGTGAATACCGGCGCAACGGCGGCACCCTGCTGGTCACCAGCCACTACCTCGAGGAAATCCAGGCCCTTTCCGGGCGGGTGCTGGTCCTCAACGCGGGTTCCGTTGCCGCCGACGGGACAGTGGATGATATCCGCAGCCATGTGTCGGTCAGCAAGGTTTCCTTCCGGACCGGCCTGCCGCCGTCGTCGTTCGCGTCCCTGCCCGAAAGCGCAGGCGTTTCCGCCGGACCCAACAACGCCGTGACCATCATGAGCCGGGACGCCGACGAAACGGTGCGGCGGCTGGTCCGGGACAATGTCCCCTTTTCCCGTCTGGAAGTCCACGCCGCAAGCCTCGAAGAGGCGTTCCTCGCCCTCACCCACCAGCCCGCAGGCGGTCCCGGGCGGCTCACGGAAAAGGAGCAGTCATGAGTGCAGCACCGGCCCCGGCAGCACACGGGCAACAGCAGCGGGAACGGACCCGGGCTCAGCTGATCCGGGCCCACACCAAAGCCCAGATACTGGAACAGCTGCGCATCCCCATCTCGGTGATTTCCTCGACGGTGTTCCCCACCTTGGCCCTGGTGTTTTTTGTGCTGCCGCAGCAGGCGGTCACCGCCAATCCGGTGGCGTCCCTGATGGCCATAGCCCAGCTGGCGCTCTTTGGCGTGATGAGCTCGTTCCTCTTCAATTACGGGATCGGGGTTGCCGAGGACCGCGCCAACCCTTGGAGCAGCTACGTGCGGACCCTGCCAGCCGGAGCCGTGCCGCCCACCGTTGCCCGGGCCCTGACGGCGATGATGTTCGCTTTTTTCGCGCTGATTCCGGTGGTGCTCGTGGGGTTGTTCACCACGGCGGCCCTGGAGGCGTTCACCAGTGGCCTGGTTTCCTGGTGGCGGGTACCCGCCGCAGTGCTGGCATGGCTTGTGTGCGGACTGCCGTTCCTGTTCCTGGGGCTGCTGATCGGCTACCTGTGCACGTCAAAGGTGGCCATCGCCGTCACGCAGGTGGTGTTTTTTCCGCTGGCCTTCGCGGGCGGGCTGATGCTGCCGCCGGACCTCTTCAGTGCGGGGCTGAACACGTTCTCGCTGTTCCTGCCCACCCGGGCGGCGCGTGACGTGTCAGTGGCGGTGTTCTCCGGCCAGCCCCTCGGCGCGGCTGCGCTGCCCTGCCTGCTGGCCTGGACGCTGCTTCTGGGTGCGCTGGCCGTATGGGCCAACCGCCGGGATCAGGGCCGCCGGTTCCGTTAGCCGGTTCCGTTTAGCCGTTCCGCTAAAGGGACGGGACGTAACCGCCGTCGGCGTAGTCCACTGGTTCCTGTTTTCCGGCCGGCAGTGCGCGCAGCTTGCCGCGGCGCTGCACCAGCGATGCGAGGCTGAGCTGGGTCGCGAAGGGACGGGATGCCGGGGGCCGCTGGCCGCGGGTCAGGGTGACGACGTCGCCGGCCAGGCCAGCGGCAAACACCCGGCTGCGGTCCGGGCTGCGCTGCTGCATCGATTCCAGTTCCGCCGAGAGTTCGGAGATCCGTGCGCGCAGCCCGGACACCTGGTTCTCCAGCTGCATGATGCGCTTGATCCCCTCAAGGGACACGCCTTCCTGGGACAGCCGCTGGACCTCACGAAGCATTTCGATGTCATGCTGCGAATAGCGCCGTGACCTGCCGGGAGCGCGGCTGGGAGAAACGATGCCGAGCCGGTCATACTGCCGCAGTGTCTGCGGATGCATGTCCGCCAGTTCCGCGGCAACGGAGATCACAAAAATAGGCGCATTGACATCGATGCCCATTGTTCCTCCTTGACAGCAATTGAAGTAGTAACGATAACCCGGTTCGGCTCCCGGGGCACGGGAAACCGAACCGCATTAACGCTGCTAGAGCCGGGCCTTGGACGCCAGTCCGGCCCGCGGGTCCTCGCCCTTGGTGGCCTCGGCGAAGGCCTCGACCGCCGCCTTGGCTTCCTTGTTCAGGTGCGAGGGAACGGCGACGTCGATGGTCACCAGCAGATCGCCGTCGCCCTTTGACGTGTGCACGCCCCGCCCCTTGACCCGCAGCGTGCGGCCGGACGGGGTTCCCGCCGGCACTTTAAGCTTGACTTTGTCCGCAGTCAGGGTGGGAACCTCGATGGTGGCTCCGAGCGCGGCCTCCGGGAAGCTCACCGGGACGTGGATGCGGATGTTGTTTCCGTCGCGGACAAAGAAGTCGTGCGGGGTGACGTTAACGGTCACCATCAGGTCTCCGTTGCCTGCAGCGCCGGGCTGTCCCTTGCCGCGGACCCGGATCTTCTGCCCGTCCTTGACCCCTGCCGGCACCCGAACCTCAACAACTTCGCCGCTGGGTTCGCGCAGGCCAATAACCGTTCCGTTGATGGAACCGGCGAAGGAGATGGTGGTGCTGGCCGTCCGGTCCGCACCCTTTTGCGGCGGAGCCGAGCCGAATCCGCCGCCGCCGAAACCGCCCCCGCCAAACAGGTCGGCGAACTCGGGCGGGATGTTGCTGCCGCCGGTGGTGCTGTAGGTGGTGCGGCGGCCGCCGGGACGGGCGCCCTGGCCGAAGAGACCCCCGAAGAGGTCCTCAAATCCGGCACCGCCGCCGGGGCCTCCGGCACCGCCGGGGCCTCCGGCAGAGAACCTGGCGCCGCTGCCCATGGCGCGGATGGCGTCATACTGCTGGCGCTCTTCGGCGTCGGAAAGCACCGAGTACGCCTCGGAGAGATCCTTGAACATCCGCTCGGCGTTGGCGTCGTCCTGGTTCTGGTCCGGATGGTATTTGCGCGCCAGCTTCCGATAGGCCTTCTTGATATCGGCTTCCGACGCGTCCTTAGGGACACCCAGAATCTTGTAAAAATCCTTATCGACCCAATCCTGACTAGCCAATTGGTGTCCCCTTCCATAATTACTGCTCCTGCCCGCAATCCCGCGGACTACGGACCGGACGTGCCTTGCTGAAAAAGAGGTGCCCGGGGCCGCCTCGCGACGGCCCCGGGCACCCGCTGTTACTGCTCCGGAACGGAGACGATAACCTGTGCCGCCCGCAGCACCCGGTCGTTGGCCTTATAGCCAACGCGGAGGACCTGCGTCACGGTGTCAAACGTTACGTCTGCGCTCTGCTGCTGGATCAGCGCTTCGTGGATGTTGGGATCAAATTCGACCCCCACCTCGTCGATCCGCGTCAGGCCGTACGTCTTCAGCGTGTTTTCCAGCTTGTTGGCGATTGAGGCAAACGGTCCGTCCACCAGGTCACCGTGCTGGCGCGCGGCGTCGATGTCGTCCAGGACCGGCATCACAGAGTTCAGCACTCCGATGACAGCCATTTCCCGTGCAACATCGCGGTCACGCTCCACCCGCCTGCGGTAGTTGACGTATTCCGCCTGCAGCCGCAGCAGGTCATTGCGCAGCTCCGCAGCTTCGGGCGAAGCCGCTTCCTGCGGCTGCTCCGGCATATCGGCGCTGTTCAGGATCTGCTCGGCCTGGGCCAGGGCATCACCCTCTGTTCCGGAAGCCGGAGCTTCCGACGCCGCTTCCGCCGGCTCTGCAGCCGCCGGGTTGCCGGACTCCGCCGGCTGCCCGTCGGCGTCCTGCTCCTCGGGGTTGGGCTTCTCGCTGGGGTTCTCGTTCGCTGCCGTCATGATTACTTCTTGTCTTCGTCGTCAACAACCTCGGCGTCAACGATGTCTTCGTCGCCCGCGGAGGAGGAGTCGGAAGCACCGGCACCGCCTGCGGCGCCTGCACCCTCAGACTGGGCCTGGGCGTAGATGGCCTCGCCCAGCTTGGTCTGCGACGTCTGCAGCTTCTCGAACGCCGACTTCACTTCGTCGTCGTTCTCGGTGCCTTCCAGCGCCTTCTTCAGTGCATCAACGTCGCCCTTGACCTCGGTCTTGACGTCTTCAGGCAGCTTGTCGTCGTTATCCGTGAGGAGCTTGTCCACGGAGTAGGCCAGCTGCTCGGCGGAGTTGCGGACGTCGGCGGCCTCGCGGCGCTTCTTGTCCTCCGCTGCGTGCTCTTCGGCTTCGCGGACCATGCGGTCGATGTCTTCCTTGGAGAGGGAGGATCCACCGGTGATCGTCATGGACTGCTCGGCGCCGGTGCCCTTGTCCTTGGCGGACACGTGCACAATGCCGTTGGCGTCGATGTCGAAGGTGACCTCAACCTGCGGGACGCCGCGCGGAGCCGGAGCAATACCGGTCAGCTCGAACGTGCCCAGCGGCTTGTTGTCGCGGGTGAACTCGCGCTCGCCCTGGAACACCTGGATGGCCACGGACGGCTGGTTGTCGTCAGCGGTGGTGAAGGTTTCGCTGCGCTTGGTCGGGATGGCCGTGTTGCGCTCGATCAGCTTGGTCATCACACCACCCTTGGTCTCAATGCCCAGGGACAGCGGGGTGACGTCGATCAGCAGGACGTCCTTGCGCTCGCCCTTCAGGACACCGGCCTGCAGTGCGGCGCCGACGGCGACAACCTCATCCGGGTTCACACCCTTGTTCGGCTCCTGGCCGCCGGCCAGTTCCTTCACCAGTTCGGTGACGGCCGGCATACGGGTGGATCCGCCAACGAGGATGATGTGGTCAATGTCGGAGACCTTGATGCCGGCCTCAGAGATGACGTCCTTGAACGGCTTCTTGGTGCGGTCCAGCAGGTCCTTGGTCAGGTCCTGGAACTTGGCGCGGGACAGGTGCTCGTCCAGGTGGACCGGACCCTCGGGGGTGACCGAGAGGTACTGCAGGGAGATGTTGGTGGAGGTCGCGGAGGACAGCTCCTTCTTGGCCTGCTCGGCAGCTTCCTTCAGGCGCTGCAGGGCGATCTTGTCCTTGGACAGGTCCGCACCCTTGGCCTTGGCCTGCTGCAGCAGGTAATCCACAACGCGCTGGTCCCAGTCGTCGCCGCCGAGGCGGTTGTCACCGGCGGTGGCGCGGACCTGAATGGTGGAGAAGTCGTCTTCATCCTTGCCAACTTCGAGCAGGGAAACGTCGAACGTTCCGCCGCCGAGGTCGAAGACCAGGATGAGCTCGTCTTCCTTGCCCTTGTCCAGGCCGTAGGCCAGAGCGGCCGCGGTGGGCTCGTTGACGATGCGCAGGACGTTCAGGCCGGCAATCTCGCCGGCTTCCTTGGTGGCCTGGCGCTCGGCGTCGTTGAAGTACGCGGGAACGGTGATCACGGCGTCGGTGACCTTCTCGCCCAGGTACGACTCGGCGTCGTTCTTCAGCTTCTGGAGGATGCGGGCGGAGATTTCCTGCGCGGTGTAATTCTTGCCGTCAATATCCACCTTCCAGTCAGTGCCCATGTGGCGCTTGACGGAGGAGATGGTGCGGTCAATGTTGTTGACGGCCTGGCGCTTGGCGATCTCGCCGACGAGGACCTCGCCGGACTTGGCGAAAGCAACAACCGACGGCGTGGTGCGGCCGCCTTCCGCGTTGGCGATTACGGTGGGCTCGCCGCCTTCAAGGACGGAGACAACCGAGTTGGTGGTTCCAAGGTCAATACCTACTGCACGTGACATGTTTGCTTCCTCTTTCCGTGGAAAACGACGCCGGCGGGATGGTCCAGCCATCCGCAGGCCGTCTTGAGCCTTCTGCACTCAACTTTACTCACGGCTTTTCCTTTGTCAACAAAGTTGAGCCTAAAGGACTCAACTCTGGAGTTTTGGCCCGCGCGGTCTTGACGGGCCGGTGGACGGGGCCAACCCGGACCCTGTCTGGGCCGGCCCGGACAGCAGGAGATAGCCCAGCAGCGCCAGCCCCCAGAGCAGGAACAGCGGATCCCACAGCCAAGAGTGGCCGGCCATCGCCGCCCGGTCATAGCCTCCATCCGGGGAAACCAGCCCCGCCAGCACCGCGTTTCCAACAACGGTGTTGGCGCCGCCGTACAAGACCAGCAGAAGAGCGCCGGCCCAGCTCAAGCCCCGCCATAGCTTTTCCCTGCGGAGCCGCCCGTACGCCATGTTGACGGGGACAACCGCTGCTGCGGTCTTCGCTGCAGCCACCAGCCCAAGCCCCAGTCCGGTCAGCAGCCGGGCGTCGGCGGACATCCGGACGGCATCCGGGCCCACGGTGTCCAGCAGCCAGGAACCACCGATCGCCCAGTAAAGGCTGAACAGGGCATGCACCACGCCGGCGGCACACGCCGTCCAGACACACACGCGGGTTGCCCCCTCGTGGCGAAGCGATCCCATCATGAACCTTCCGGACGGCCGGCTGATGCTGTTGCCGGAAAACATCGTCCCCGGGGAGCCGGGCCCGGGACAAGGCTCCGCGGAGCCGGCACGACACACACCGCAAACTCCGGCCGATAGCCTCCGCGGTCCGCGTATCCTCCTCCTATGGCTCCCGAACAGTATTCGCACGGCCACCACAGCAGTGTGGTTGGCGCCCACGCCGCCCGGACCGCCGCGGATTCCGCCGCGTATCTGCTTCCCTTCCTGGAACCCGGCATGGCAGTCCTGGACGTGGGCTGCGGACCGGGCAGCATCACGGCCGACCTGGCGAACCTCGTGGAGCCGGGACCGGTTACCGGCGTGGATCCGTCCGAGGATGTGGTTGCCTCGGCGCGGAAACTCGCTGCGTCGCGCGGGCTGACTAACATCGACTTCGTTGCGGGCAATGTGTATGACCTGGATTATCCCGACGGAACCTTCGACGTCGTCCACGCCCATCAGGTCCTCCAGCATCTGGCCGACCCGGTGGCGGCACTGCGCGAGATGCGCCGGGTCACCCGCCCCGGCGGCCTGGTTGCAGTGCGCGACGCCGATTACCACGGGATGAGCTGGTATCCCGAGCTTCCCGAGCTCACGGAATGGATGGACACGTACCAGCGGATTGCCCGCGGCAATGCAGCGGAGCCTGACGCGGGCCGGCGGCTGGTGGCCTGGACCCTGGAGGCCGGCTTCACCGAGTTTGAGCCGTCGTCATCGAACTGGCTCTACGCCACCGAGGAGCGCCGGAGCTGGTTCGGCGGGGGCTGGGCGGACCGGGTGCTGCATTCGGCTTTTGCCGAGCAGGCTCTGGACCGTGAGCTGACTGACCAGGCCGGATTGGAACGGATGGCCGCGGGCTGGCGGCGCTGGGCCCAGGCCTCGGACGGCTGGTTCCTGCTGCCCTCGGGAGAGGTGATTGCCTGGGCCTGAGCAGCCGCGGCGGTTACGGGGCCGGGCCGTGCCGGGGACTGGGTAGGCTGGGAGGATGTACCGAATCAGTGCGGTCTGCACCGGCAATATCTGCCGCTCGCCCATGGCCCAGTTCTGCCTGACCCGCGCTTTTGACGACGCCGGGCTCGGCGCCCGGGTCACGGTAAGCTCCGCCGGCGTTACCGGATGGGAGGCCGGCCGCCCCATGGATGACCGCACTAAAACCGAACTGCTCAAGCACGGGTTCCCGGCAGCCGACATTGCACCCTTCCGCGCCCACGCCTTCGAGCTGGAAGAGTTCGCCACCCTCGACCTGATCCTGGCCCTCGATTACGGGCATCTGCTGGAGCTTCAGGAACGTGCTCCCTCCGCGGCGGACCGAGAAAAAATCCGGCTGCTGCGCAGCTTCGATCCCGCCGCCGCAGACCTTGCCCCGGAGCAGCTGGGCATTGAGGACCCCTGGTACGGCGACATGAGCGATTTTGATTCTTCCTACGCCCTGATTTCGGCAGCAGTGCCGGGCATTGTGCAGTACGTCGCTGCTGCCCTGGACACCGCCTCCGGCGCCGGCAGCTAAATGCCGACCCCTGCCCCCGCGTCCTCCCCCGCTGCGTCATCCCCCGCATCATCCCCCGCGTCGTCCCCCATGGCAGCAGTCCGGCCCGTAATGATCGCCGTCGACGGGTTTTCCGGGGCAGGCAAAACCACCCTTGCCATTGAACTGGCAGCAGCCCTGCGCGCGCACCACCGCGTGGCCCTGTTCCATCTCGAGGACATCTATCCGGGGTGGGACGGGCTGGCGGACGGCATCGCCTACTACGCCCGGCAGGTCGCCGAACCCCTGGCTGCAGGTCAGCCGGCACTCTGGCAGGCGTGGGACTGGGAAGCCAGCCGGTACGGGGAGACCCGCAGCACCGCGCCCGCGGAGATCATCATCTTGGAGGGAGTGGGAGCCTCAGCCGCCGCGGCGGGACCCCTGCTCGACGCCGCCGTATGGGTGCAGGCGCCGGCCGAGCTGCGCCGGGAGAAGGCACTGGAACGCGACGGCGAAACGTATGCACCGCACTGGGAGCGGTGGGCGGCACAGGAACGGACCTGGGCCGCCGGAGATCCGGCGGCGGCACGGGCGGACATCACGGTGGACCGGCAGCACCGTTACGGGGCTCCGGGGGAAGCCGCCGAATATGTGCTGCGCGCGCTGGGCGAGCTGCAGCTGCCACGGCTGCAGCCGTCTCCGGTCGAGTCCGCGGCGGCTTCCGTCCGCGTTGACCGGCTGGACCTGGGGGCTGACCCTGCGGACCTGTTCGCCGCCTTGTATGCGGACTCCCCGCATGCCGTCTGGCTGGATAGTTCCAGCGCCTCCAGCGCGGCCGGCCCGGCTGCGTCCGGGGCGTCCGGGGCGTCCGGAGCCGCCCACATCGCCGCGCGCAGCCGGTTCAGCATCATGGCCGACGACGGCGGGGCGCACGGCAGGTACGCCGAGCACCGCAGCGGGGTGACCACCGTGGTGTCCGGGCCGGTGACCCTGTCCCGGACCGGACCGTTTTTCCAGTGGCTGGACTCGGTGTGGGGCCGGAACACGGTCACTGTTCCCGACAACTATCCCGGCGGGTTCTCCCTGGGCTGGGTCGGTTTTTTGGGGTACGAGCTCAAGCGTGAGACCGGCGGTGCCGATATTGCACCGGCCCCGGGATCCGCTCCGGACGCGGCCCTGCTCTTTGCCGGCCGCGCCGTGGTGCTGGATCACCAGCTGCAGTGCGTGTACGCGCTGACGCTGGACGACGACGGCGGGAACTGGGCGGCCCGCGTGCAGGATGCACTGGATGCCGCGGCCGGCGCAAGCCCGGCAGTGGGAACGGCAGCGGGGACGGGGGCGGCCCGGGCAGACGTGCCCGCCCCGCAGTTCACCGTCCGGGACAGCCGCAGCTCCTATCTGGAGAAGGTCCGGGCGGCGCAGCAGGAAATCACCGACGGCAACTCCTATGAAGTCTGTCTGACCACGGCGCTCAGTGCCCGGTTGACGAAAGCCCTGGATGCCGCGCAGCTGCTGGACCTGTACCGGGCCCTCCGGCGGCGAAGCCCGGCACCGTTCGCGTCGCTGCTGCGCTTCGGCAGTTTCGGCCTGGCCGGGACCTCGCCGGAACGGTTCCTGTCCATCGACGCCGCCGGAGGGGTCCGCGCCGAACCCATCAAGGGGACCCGGCCGCGCGGTGCCACCGAAGAGGAGGACCGGCTGCTGGAGGCGGACCTGGTGTCCTCGCTGAAGGACCGGGCCGAGAACGTCATGATCGTGGACCTGCTGCGCAACGACTTATCCCATCACGCCGTTCCGGGATCCGTGACGGTTCCCCGCCTGTGCGCGGTGGAAACGTACGCCACGGTCCACCAGCTGGTCAGCACCGTGGACGCGCACCTGCTCCCCGGGGCATCGCGGGCGGAGGCAATCGCCGCCGCTTTCCCGCCTGGCTCAATGACAGGCGCACCGAAGATCAGCACCATGGCCATCCTCGACCGGCTGGAGGGAGCTCCGCGGGGACCCTATTCCGGCGTCGTCGGCTGGTTTTCCCTCACCGGCGCGGCCGACCTCTCTGTGGTGATCCGCACGCTGGAGATTCAGGAAACAGCAGTGACCCTCGGGGTGGGTGGAGCGGTCACCGCGGATTCCGATCCCGCGGAGGAATGGGATGAGGTCCGGGCCAAGGCCTTCGGTGTCCTCAGTGCCCTGGGCTCCCGTTTCCCCTAACGTCCCCCTGGCTTTCCTCTGGTTGGCTCTCCCGGTTACTGCAGCGTGGCGGTCAGCCGGCACACATTGTCCACGTACCGCTGCCACACCGGCCGGTCCACCCAGTCCGACAGCAGCAGCTCCCGGGACATGGAACGGTAGGTGTCTTCGATCCGCCGGGTTTTCGCCACAATGTCGCCGTCGAACATCATGATGGACACTTCCAGGTTCAGCGAGAAGGAGCGCATGTCCATGTTCGAGGACCCGAGCACTGCCACCTCGTTGTCGATGGTGAAGTGCTTGGCGTGAAGGACCAGCGGCTTCGGGTAGAGATAAATCCGGATCCCGGCGCGCAGCAGCGCCTCATAGTAGGAGCGCTGGGCGTGGTCCACCAGGAACTGGTCGCCCTTTTCGGAGACGAAAAGCTCCACCTGCACGCCGCGCTGGGCCGCCGTCGTAATGGCGTACAGCAGCGAATCATCCGGGACAAAGTACGGGCTGGTAATGGAAATCCGGTCCGACGCCGAATAGATCAGGGACGTGAAGAGCCGCAGATTGTTTTCGGTGGTGAATCCGGGGCCGCTGGGGACCACCTGGCACGTAACGTCGCCGGGATGGGTGGTCCACTCGTAGAGGCTGAGTTCACGTTCGAGGTTCTCGTCGGTTTCCGCGTTCCAGTCGGTCGCGAACACCACGTTGATTTCATCAACGACCGGCCCCTCCAGGCGGGCCATCAGCTCCACCCATTTACGCCCCATCCGATGGTTGCGGGGCTTGCGGTAGGACGGTTCCACCAGGTTTTGCGAACCGGTGTACGCCACCTGCCCGTCGACGACGAGGATCTTCCGGTGGTTGCGCAGGTCCGGACGCCGCCACTGGCCGCGGGCCGGCAGGATGGGCAGCATCCGCCGCCATTGGATGTCGGTGCTGCGCAGTTCCGCCAGCAGCTTGCGGTATCCCTTCACCCGCAGCGTTCCGATGTGGTCAAACAGCAGCCGGACCCGCACGCCGCGGGCCGCGGCGTCTTTGAGGGCGGCAAAAAAATCGCGGGTTACGGCGTCGTAACTCATGATGTAGAACTCCACGTGCACGTACTTCTGCGCGCCGCGGACCACCTCGGTCATCTCCTTGATGGATTCGGCGTAGTCGCGCTGCAGCTCCACCTTGTTGCCGTCCAGGCTCGGGAACGAACCAAGCCTGCGGTTGAGTTCGGTCGCGGACACCACCCATTCAGGACCGGAATAGCGGCTGCCTTCGGCCTCCAGCTCGCGGGTGTTCTCACGCACGGCCCGGTTAACTTCGGCCTGCCGTTTGACCCGGTGTTCGGACAGCCGGAAGTTACCGAAGAGCAGGAAGAGGATGATGCCCGGCACCGGGAGGAAAAAGATGCACAACAGCCAGGCCATGGCGGTGGTGGGCCGCCGGTTGCCCGGAACCACGCCAAGCGCGATGATCCGGATGGCATAGTCGAGGACGGTCAGGGCAGTGACAATCCAAACGGGCAGCGACGAACCGGTTAATGCCACCCACACACGACGCTCCCATCATCTGATCCTTACCCACCAGCCTAGTCTGCCCCGATGGCAAACTAGGCTGGGCACATGACTGTTCTGGTATTTTTGGACCCCGAATTCCCCAATGGCCGCCTCGCTGACGCTTCCGAGCCGCAGCTGATGGCCACTGATCTCGGTGCGACCCGAGGTGATGGCATCTTTGAATCGATGCTGGCAGTGGACGGCAGCCCCCGCAAAATGGATGCCCATCTGGACCGGCTGGCGTCGTCGGCCCAGGCCCTGGAGCTGGATCCGCCGGCCCGCGGTGACTGGGAGCGGGCTGTCACTACGGCCCTCGCCGAGCTGACGCGCCGGGAAGGCACGGGGGAAGGCGCGGGGGACGGCACAGGGGAAGCGATAGTGAAGCTGCTCCTGACCCGCGGAATCGAAGGGGCGCACTCCCCCACGGCCTGGGTTGCCGCCTCCGCTGTGCCCGCCGGAATGCGGGAACGCGCGGCCGACGGCGTGTCAGTCCTGCTGCTGGACCGCGGCTACGACAGCACCCTGGCGGAGCGGGCACCGTGGCTGCTCCTGGGAGCCAAGACCCTCTCCTACGCCGTCAACATGGCTGCGCTGCGCTATGCAAAGGCCAACGGCGCCGACGACGTCATCTTCACGTCCTCGGACGGCAAGGTCCTGGAGGGCCCCACATCAAGCGTCATCCTTGCGGTGGAGGAAGACGGCGTCAAAATGCTGCTGACCCCCGAGCTGGAGAGCGGTATCCTGCCGGGCACCACTCAGCGGGCCCTGTTCGACGCCGCCGAGGCGGCGGGCTGGGCCCGCGGTTACGGGCCGCTGGAACCGGCGCACCTGATGGAGGCCGACGGCGTGTGGCTGGTATCCAGCATTCGGCTGCTGGCTCCGGTGACCTCCATCGACGGAACCCCGATCAGTTCTTCACCGGCCCTCACCGAAGAGCTGACCGCGCTGCTCCGCGGAGCACTCGCGGAGGGCTAACGCCGTCGCTGGCCTCCCGGTTGGCACCGTGTCTGACCCTGGACCCGCTCCGGCTGGTGCAGCTCCGTAACGGAATCAAAAGCCGACGTCGTCCGGACTGCCCTGACCTCGAACTTCCGCGGACCACCGGCAGCGCACCGACTGTCCCTGAAGCGGGACCGCGGACGCGAATTGGCTGAGCATCAGGAGCTCACAGCCGGGCAGGGACTGCCTGCCTACTTCAGCGACCCAGCGCCTGACAGTGCGGAACGAACGAAAACACGCCAACAGGCTCCTCTGCCAATGTCTGCCGAGAACTGTCGCTCTCGTCAGTCCAGCCGGCAGGACCTCAACGAGATAGCAGACAGGATTAACCCAAGACCACGAAAGGTCTTCGACTGGGGAACGTCCTCAGATGCGCTCAACCCCTCGCTAAGGCTGACCTGCTGGTCCTGTCCTAAAAGAGGATCCGTCTGCGTGCGCGATGACCGGTGCGAGTGGTTGACCGCAATGCCTCCTCAGATCGGGACGAAGGTGGCGATATGGACAGATTCTCCGACGTTGGGATTCCTTCCG
The DNA here is from genome assembly GCF_038405225.1 of Arthrobacter citreus. Lineage (NCBI taxonomy): Bacteria > Bacillati > Actinomycetota > Actinomycetes > Micrococcales > Micrococcaceae > Arthrobacter > Arthrobacter citreus. The sequence goes on along the minus strand of NZ_CP151657.1, from coordinate 3,836,799 downwards.
AGCAGCCGGATAAGGTCACTCGTACGCGGACTGTTGAAAGGACCCAGGGGCTCCTCCTGTATCTCAATGAAGAGCTCAAATCGACGTCCACGAGCGTTTTCTTCTATCCACTGGTACACCTCCGTCAGATCCTCGACTTCACTCAGGATGTAGGCATCGAGCATCCAGCCGCGCGGCGGTGATGCTTGTTCCCAGAAGTTGACGCGATAGAACGGTGAATCGACGGTGTATCGGTTTTCGGCATGGACAGTCTCAGATATGCGCATGCTCTACACGGTAGACATCCAGGTGGCGGCACGTGACCGATGGTCGGAGAACGTGATTCAGTCGCAACAGAGCAAATCCCTAAGAGGATCCTCACCGGGCCGTGCTCTTAGGATTACGGATTTCGAACCGGATCAACGTCACAACGCCTGGTTAGGATTAGGGGTGACCAGCCTAGCCACCCTGTGGCCACCCTTCGGATTAGTTCTCTCCACTCCACGTTTGGTTCTGCGACCGATCCAAGATGCGGACTTGCCCGCTGCCGTGGAAGCCGCGGCAGCTGGCATTCATCCCCCAGGGCAGATGCCTTTTTCCCATCCGTGGACGGAGGCACGCCCTGAAGATCTTCCCGCAAACACTGCGCGGCGAATTTGGCGGGCACGTGCAGAATCGACACCGGAGAAGTGGGCACTTTACTTCGGAGTCTGGAGAGCAAACGACTTTGTCGGGTGTCAGGACTTGAGCGCCGAAGGGTTTGGCACTCTCAAGACGGTGTCAACGGGCTCCTGGCTCCGCCAAGATGCTCAGGGCCAAGGCCTCGGCAAGGAGATGCGAACAGCAGTCCTCCTCTACGCATTTGATTGGTTGAAGGCGAACAACGCTGTGTCCGAGGCAGCAGTCTGGAACTCGGCTTCTCTAGGTGTGTCAAAATCTTTGGGTTACGAACCCAATGGTATTTTCAGGGAATCGTGGAAACCTGCGGAAGTAACAGAGGTTCAGTACCTGCGCCTTAGTCCGGAAAGGTTTATACGGCCTGTTTGGAACCTTGAGGTGAGAGGACACGTACGTTCCGCAGACTATCTTGGGATTCCCCCTAGCGACGGCTAGGCTCGGCCGCTGGTTTTTTGCGAAACTGCCCACCGGCCGACCCAAGTGCCTGTAAGGGGGCTCTGTGGCGTCTTCCCTGCCTGGGCGGCTTGGACCCGCAGCGTGTCATTGCGGTGATCGGGAGCCGGGGGCGGAGGCCTACGTCAGGATGAAGTTGAAGGTCCCGGCCATCACGGCAGCCGCCAGCGCGGCGAACGCAAACATCACGCCGTACAGCGTGACCCAGATGTCCAGGACCGTGAACACTGACGTCCGAGCCCAGGTGCGCTCTCCGCTGCCGAATCCGCGCGCTTCCATTGCCGCGGCCAGCCGGGTGGCACGGCGCACCGCCTGGACCAGCAGGGCGACCGACTGCCCCAGGAAGGACCGGGCCCGGGCCATCGGCCCCGCATCCGAACCGATGCCGCGGGCGTGCCGGGCCATGCCCAGGCTCTGCCATTCCGAAACCAGCAGGCCGACCAGGCGCATGGCGGCCAGTGCACCGAGCACAAACCGGTGGGGCAACCGCAGTTTCTGGGCCAGGGCGTCAGCGAGGTCCGTCGGGTCCGTCGAGACGAGCAGATAGATTCCGGGCAGGGCGATCGCCAGCCCGCGGAGGCCAATGGCGATGCCGGCTGCCACTGAATCGGAGGTGAACAGCAGCGGCCCCGCGTCCAGCAGCACCGTTCCGGTTTTTTCGGCCAGCAGGGCCGTGCCGTAGGCGCCGATCAGGGCGGCAACAACCAGCGGCCAGATGCGCTTGAGCAGCGTCATTGGCCGGATCCGCAGCAGCGGCAGCAGAACCAGCTCCGCAACGAGGACTATTCCGGCGCTGATCCAGTCCACGCTCACCAGCACCGCCAGTGTGAGGGCTGCGGCGGCGGCCAGTTTGGACAGCGGGTTGGCCCGCTCCAGCAGGGTTCCGGCCGGACGCCGGGAGGGATTAGCCAGATCCGTGGGCGCCATGTCCACGGACAGGTAGGATGCCGCCCGGGCGCTGTGTTCTTCGGAGCGTTTCACAGCAGCATCCCCGCCTTAGCGGTCCCGAACTCAACCCGCAGGAGGTTTCCCCCGAGGGCGGACAGGAACTCGGCGTCGTGGGTCACGGAGACCACCGCAGTGCCGTCCGCAACCAGCGTTCGAAGCAGCGCCACAAGTTCAGCCCAGGTGTTCGCATCCTGCCCGAACGTGGGTTCGTCCAGGAGCAGGATCTGCGGGTCGGTGGCGATCATCGTCGCCACTGACAGGCGGCGCTTCTCACCGCCGGACAGAGTGAACGGATTTGCCTGCAGCAGCGGCGTCAGCCGCAGCCGTTCAGCCAATGACACCACCAGTTCCGAGACCTGCGCCTCGGACTGCCGGCGGGTGCGTCTGGGGCCGAAGGCCAGCTCATCGCGCACCGTCGAGGCCACGAACTGATGCTCGGGTTCCTGGAACACGGTGCCGATCCGGGTCACCAGGTCCGCCGATTTCCACCGCCGGGGATCCGGTCCGGCGGCACCGGCCAGCGCCGGAGTTGCCCGCAGGGTGCCGGCAACGGGCGGCAGCAGCCCGCCCAGGGTCAGCGCCAGCGTCGACTTTCCGGCCCCGTTGGGACCGGTAATCCCCAGGGCGGTTCCGGCCTGCAGCGTCAGGTCCACTCCGTCCACGATTGCCGGAGTGCCTTTGCCCCGCCCAACCCCGAGCCCGCGGGCTTCGAGCAGCTCGCCGCCCGGAGCCCCGGCCGCCGGGCCGCCCGGCACGGGGCGGACCCCGGGCAGCCACACCCCAGCTGCGGAAAGCCGGTCCCGGTTTGACGGATCGGTGAGGACCCGTGAGGGCGGTCCGTCGGCGAGGATACCGCCGTCGGAGGCCAGGACCACCACACGGTCCACCAGGCCGGCCCAGACTGAAACACGGTGCTCCACGACAATCAGCGTGGCGCCGGTGCGGTCCAAGACGCGTTCGACGGCGTCCCGCACCTCCAGCACTCCGGCCGGGTCCAGATTGGCCGTGGGTTCATCGAGCAGCAGCAGCCCCGGTTCCATGGCCAGCACCGAAGCCAGCGCCAGCCTCTGCTTTTGCCCCCCGGACAGGGCGGCGGTGGACTGATGCAACGGCACCCTCAGCCCGACGTCGTCCAGGGCAGTCCGGACGCGTTCCCAGATATCCCGCGGCGGCACCCTGAGGTTCTCGGCGCCAAACGCCACCTCGTCGCCCACCCGGGACAGGACCAGCTGGGAGTCCGGGTCCTGCAGCACCAGTCCCGCCCGGCCCCGGGCCTGGAGGGGAGGAACACCGTCGATGGTCAGGACGCCGGATTCCTCTCCGGCGGCGTCCGGGCCGGACCCTTCACCCAGCACACCGGCGAGGGCATGCAGCAGCGTGGACTTCCCCGCTCCGGAGGCGCCCAGGAGCAGGACCTTCTCCCCCGCCTCGATGTCCAGGGACAGGGAGGAGATGGCCGGGGTGCTGCGCCCGGAGTGCCGCCAACTGTAGTCGCGGGCATGGACCGCTGCGGCGCCGGCCCGGGATGAGCTACGAGCGTGCATGGGATGAAGCGTCCGCTGCCCGTCCGGACGCAAACGGTGACAGCACGCCGGTGCGGGCCAACGCCCGGGCGATCAGCCAGGAGACAAAGCCGGCAATGACAGCTCCGGAGACGGCGGCGAACACCGTGTACAGCGCCTGCCACTGGAAGGCCCATTCCGGCTTGTAGAGGATGCTTTCGCTGACTCCGAGGAAGACACCCGATACAAGGCCGGCCAGCACCGCCACCGGCAGCGTGTACCGGAGGTAGAGGAACGCAAGGAACACCAGTTCCGCGCCGAGGCCCTGGATGAAGCCTGACAGCAGCACCGACAGGCCGAACTGGGTGCCCAGCACGCCGGAAACGGCAGCTGCGAGGACTTCACAGTAAATTGCAGCTCCGGGTTTGCGGATAATAAGCGCGCCGAGAACGCCGGCAATCAGCCATCCACCGGTATAGAGCCCGCCCAGCGGCGGGAAAGCCAGGATGAGGGCTTCAACGCCGGCGTAGCCCAGGGACCAGGCCCAAAAAATGATGCCCACTGCCACGCCCAGCACTGAGGCAACCACAATGTCCACCACCCGCCACGGGCGCCGCACGGATGACAGTTGCTGCTGGAAACGGTTCTGCTGCATAAAAAAATCCTCCTGAGGTACAGGAGGGGAGGGACTGGTCACGGCGGATTGCCATGAGGTCCCGTGAGATCTCGACTCCCTAGCGCCGGTACTAACCGGATCAGGTTCGAGGGTCTGCGGATGTCCGCACTCTCAGCGCCGGTGGCCTTCCACGTCCCTGCCTTCCGGACGGACCGGACGGCGGACGCGGGAAGCGGCGCTCCCCTGTCGTATGTTTGCGCCTCCCACTGTACACATGGACCGGCATCTTTGGGGGGAACGCGGGTAGGGTTAGGAAAAAGGCCTTCAACCCCAGGAGCAACCATGAACCTGATCCTCAAACTGCTCGCCACCGGTGCCAGCATCGGCGCCGGACTCCTGTCCGCCAAAATCCTGGACTTTGTCTGGACGAAGGTTACCGGCAACGAACCGCCCCGTGACAAGGATGGCGTCCTGGATGTCAGCCTGCGCACCGCAGTGATTTTCGCCGTCGTTTCCGGTGCCGTGAGCCAGGGCATCCGGGTGCTGACGAACCGCGGAACCCAGCGCGCCATCCAGCGGTACCAGAAGACGCCCGAAATCGTCTAGGGACGCTGCTTTACAGCATTCTGCAGGTTTTACCGCAGGGCGCTCAGCCCTCGGGACTGTGTCCCGGGCGCCGGGTGCCCTGCGTCGTTGTGTCCGCGTCCGTTCCGTGCACAACGCCGGGCTGCTGCGCCTCGGGTGCCGAGGCAGGCGTAACGGGCACCGCGTCGTCGTCGAGCGACCCGGCAGGCGGGTGCTCGCCGGGGTCGTCGTCCACGCGCGGGTCATCATCGCCGCTGTCATCGACGGTGGTTCCGGCATTTGCCTGAGCCAGCAGCTCCTGGGCCCGCCCGACGACGTCGTCCAGCTCGTCAATGGTGAGCAGCTCGGGACGCAGGTGCTTGGTGCGGTAGCCGGCGCGGCCGATCATGTGCGCGGACACCGGAGCGGTGAGGAGCATGAACAGCCAGCACACGGCAAGGACCGGCAGCAGGACCCAGCTTTCAAACTGCACGGCCATGGCCAGCAGGAACAGCAGCAGGCCGAGCACCTGGGGTTTGGACGCGGCGTGCATCCGGCTCATGAGGTCAGGAAAACGCGTCAGCCCGATGGCTGCGGCCAGCGACATCAAAGCGCCGCCGACCATGAGGATTCCGATTATCAGATCCTTTATTTCGGAGCTCACCGGTTATCTCCTGTCCGTAACAAAGCGGGCAACGGTCACTGAGCCGATGAAGCCGATCAGCGATATGGATACCAGGAGCGCCAGGAAGTTGAGGTTCCTGTTCACGATCATGTCCGTCGCCAGGGCGGCTCCGACAATCGTGAGCAGAACGTCAGCTGCCAGCACCCGGTCCAGGATGGACGGTCCGCGGGCAATGCGGAAAATCGCACCGGCGGCAGCGGCCGACAGCATGACCGACACCAGGACCACAAAAACTGTCATCATGACGGGACTCCCTTGCCTGTTGCGGCGGTTCCGTCCAGCACGGCGGCTTCTTCCCGGGCGAGGGCGTCTTCGGCCTTCAGGACCTCAAGGTCCTCGCGGGTGCCGATGCTGCGGATCAGCCATGATTCGGTGTCCCGGACATCCTTGCGGACCTTGTCCGCGTTCTCCGGGGTGGAAACGTTCAGGCAGTGCAGGTACAGCGTGGAGGTGGAACGGTCCACCTCCACCACCAGCGAACCGGGGATCAGCGACAGCGCGTGGCCGGTGGCCGTGACCAAAAGGTCCGAGTGGCTGCGCAGCTTCACGCCCACCACGGCGTTCTTGATGTGCGGGCCCTTGGCAATGGACAGCCACAGCACCTCGAAGCTGGCGTGCACCAGCTTGTAGAAGAACCGGAACAGGAAGCCCAGCGCATAGATCGGGTTAAACCGGCCGCTGAGCTCCACCGGCGGCAGGTAGAAAATGTTCGCCACGACGAAGGCAATGACGGCACCGAAAATCAGGTTTCCGGCACTGAAGTCCTGCCACAGTGCTCCCCACAGGAACACCAGCCAGATCAGCAGCGGGATTTCCTTCAGCAGCGGCACGCGGGGGCGGTTGCGCATTTGGGCTCTGCGGGTCATCGGTTTGCCCCCTCTCCCAGAACGGCTTCAATGTACGGCGTGCGGTCCAGCAGGTCCTGGGCCGCGTTGTCGCTGAGCGAGAACAGCGGTCCGGCCAGGACGCTCAGCGAAACACCCAGGGCCACGAGTCCCACCGTCGGGTACACCATGGTCCGCGGCAGCAGGTCGACGGCGTCGCGGCCGGCGAACCGGCCCGATGGCTTTTCCGTGACGTCGCCGGAGTTCCGCAGCGAGGAACCGCCGGCACCCGTGGCCAGCAGGATGGGATCCGGGTGCACCGCGTCTTCCGGCGTCCGCCAGAACGCACGGTTCCAGACCCGGGCCATCACCAGCAGGGTCAGCAGGCTGGTCAGCACGCTGGCACCCACCAGTACGTAGGCCAGCGGAGTGCCCAGGTCGACGCCGGCTTCCAGGAGCCCCAGCTTGCCAAGGAACCCGGAGAACGGCGGAATCCCGCCAAGGTTGATGGCCGGAATGAAGTACAGCACGGCCAGCAGCGGTGACAGCTTCGCCAGTCCGCCCAGCCGGTCCATGTTGGCCGTGCCTCCGCGGCGCTCGATCAGTCCCGTGACCAGGAACAGTGAGGTCTGGATCGTAATGTGGTGGACCACGTAGAACACGGCCGAACCAATGCCGATCACCGATCCGACGGCCAGGCCAAACACCATGTAGCCAATGTGGCTGACCAGGGTGAAGGAGAGCATTCGTTTGATGTCGGTCTGTGCCAGGGCACCGAGGATGCCCACCACCATGGTCAGGCCCGCCACCACCATCAGCAGCGTGTTGATCCGGTCTCCCGGGAAGAGCAGCGTCTCGGTGCGGACCATGGCGTAAACGCCCACCTTGGTCAGCAGCCCGGCAAACACTGCGGTCACCGGGGCCGGAGCCGTCGGGTAGGAGTCAGGCAGCCAGAAGGACAGGGGGAAGACGGCGGCCTTGATGCCGAAGGCCACTAGCAGCATCAGGTGCAGCATGAGCTGGGTGCCCGGATCCAGGTCGCCCAGTTTCACGGCCAGGTCCGCCATGTTCACGGTGCCGGTGGCGGCGTAGATCATGGCAATCGTGATCAGGAACAGCAGCGAGGAGACCACGCTGACCACCACATAGGTGACGCCGGCGCGGATGCGCGGCGTGGTTCCGCCCAGGGTCATCAGCACATAGCTGGCCGTGAGCAGGATTTCGAACCCGACGTAGAGGTTGAAGAGGTCACCGGCGAGGAAGGCATTGGACACACCCGCCACCAGGATCAGGTAGGTCGGGTGGAAGATCGAAATTGGTCCGTCCTCGTCACCGTCCGTCATGCCCTGCCCCGCGGCGTAGATCAGCACTGCCAGGCTGACGGCCGAGGAGACCACCAGCATCAGCGCGGAGAACTGGTCCACCACCATGGTGATGCCCACCGGCGGCAGCCAGCCGCCCAGGTTTACCGCCTGGGCTCCGGTCTCCCAGACCGAGAACAGCAGGATGACTTCCAGGATCAGCGTCACCGTCAGGATGCTGATGCTGATGACGCGCTGGGCACGGGTGTGCCGAATCAGGATGAAGGCCAGGGCTGCGCCGAAGAACGGCAGGACCACGGCCAGCGGGGCCAAACTTACGGTGTTCATTCCTTGGCCTCCGGGCTGGTGCTCTGACCGGTGGCGCGCAGCGAACCGGGCGCCTCTTCAGCCTCTTCGGGCGGGGTGAATTCTGTGGTGTCCTCGGGGACGTCCGCGTCATCTTCGGCGTCGAAGCTGCTCTGGCTCGCCACGCGGCGGTCTTCAATGTCGTCCTGGACCTCATCCTGGCGGCTCAGCACCCAGGACCGGTAAATGATCCCCAGCATGAACGCTGTCACGGAGAAGGAAATGACGATGGAGGTCAGGATGAAGGCCTGGGGCAGCGGATCGTTGTAATCCTCCGCCGCGATCTCGGCGTTGAACAGCGGGGCCAGGCCCTGGAAGCCGCCGGTGGACAGCAGCAGGATGTTGGTGGCGTTGGTGAGCATGGTCAGTCCCAGCACCACGCGGGTCAGGCTGCGCTCCAGGAGAAGGTAGATGCCGCACGCGTACAGCGCTCCCATAATGACCATGAAGGTGATGTTTATGCTCATCGGGCTACCTCCTCCTCTTCTCGGGCGGTTATCTCGGGTTCAGGTTCCAGCGTTTCCTCCTCGCTGGAGGACCCGCCTTCGCTGCGTTCATCAATTTCGGAGCCCAGGCTGCGCAGGACATCCAGCACCAGTCCCACCACCACGAGGTACACGCCAATGTCGAAAATGGTGGACGTGACGAACTTGATCTCACCGAAGATGGGCCAGGTGAACTTGATAATGGCGCTCTGCAGGACCTGCCCGCCGAAGAACAGCGGCGCAGCGGCCGACAGCCCGGCCAGTCCCAGTCCGCCGCCGAGCAGCAGGCCCGCGCTGACGGGGCTTGCCTCGGCCAGTTCAAACCGGCCTCCGGCGAGGTAGCGGATGGTGAGGGCGAGCCCGGCCATGAGTCCGCCGGCGAAACCGCCGCCGGGCATGTTGTGGCCGGCCAGCAGCAGGTAGATCGAGAACAGAATGACCGAGTGGAACAGCAGGCGCGTGATCACCTCAAAGATGATCGACCGCCGTTCCGGTGCGAGGGTGCGCCCGGCCACCAGCCAGGCATCGCGGCTGACGCTGGAGAACTTGCGGGCCAGGGCCAGGGTGGCTTCCTGGCGGCCGGAGGACGCAAAGTGCTCGCGTCCGCGGTCCACGGAGCCGGTGGCAACACCTTCCGCGCGTCGGCGTTTGTCGCCGCGTCCGCGCACGAAGATCAGCGACGCGACACCGGTGGCGGCCATTGCCAGCACGGAGATTTCACCGAAGGTGTCCCACGCGCGGATGTCGACGAGGGTCACGTTGACGATGTTGGCGCCGCCGCCCACCTCGTAGGCAAGGTCGGGGAAGGCCAGCGATATCGGCTCGGCGACACGCGACGCCATGGCGGTCATGGCAATCATGACCATGGTGGCACCGAAGGCGATGCCCAGTATGGCCCGCAGCATCCGGTGTCCGGCCGGTTCACGCTTCCACAGCCGTGCCGGCAGGGAACGCAGCGCCAGGACAAAGGCCACGAGGACGATGGTTTCGACCAGCATCTGGGTCAGGGCCAGGTCCGGGGCGCCCTGCAGGGCGAAGATCAGGGCGATTCCGTAACCGGTGACGCTGACCATGAGCACTGCGAGGAAGCGCTTGTTGGCGCGGGCTGCGGCCAGTGCACCCAGGATGATCCCGACGGCGATCACCACCTGCAGCGGCGAGTCGAACCAGTGGAACTGATCAGGCAGAGGTGCGTCCCGCACGATGAGCGCAAACAGCGGTGTCACGACAGCCACGGAGAGAATGACGAACAGGTAGAACATCAGCGAACCGCGCTGCGTGCGGCCGGTAACCCAGACCGCGACGTCGTCGAGCACACCGATGATCCCGCGGTAGGAGCGCTCGGCATCCAGCGGGGCGGTGAACCGCGCCTGCACGCGCTCCACGCCGAGGCGCTGCCAGAAGAGCAGCAGCCCCATCCCAATGGTGATGACCGTCAGCAGCAGCGCGGTGGTGAAGCCGTGCCACAAAGCCAGGTGCGTGGGATCGCCGTCGGCGGGGTACAAATCCGCATAGGAAACAATGGCAGCGTCCAGCGGAGCCGGCCACAGGCCGAAGATCACGCTGACGACCGCGAGGATGCCCGGCGCCGCGAGGAATGACCACGGCACGCGCTTGAAGGGGGTGGGCTGGCAGTTGGCCTTGGTGGCAAAGCCGCCCCAGACAAAGCGGGCACTGTAGGCAAAGGTCAGGATGGAACCGATAACGACGCCGGCCAGCAGAACCGCAGCTCCTGCGGTTCCCTGCTTCTCGGCGTAGTGGACAAAGGTCTCGTACACGGATTCCTTGGCCACGAATCCGAGCAGCGGCGGAACACCGGCCATGGAAGCGGCGCCAATGAGACCCACGATAAACAGCTGCGGCGAGGACCGGTGGATCCCCGACAGTTTCCGGATGTCGCGGGTTCCCGACTGGTGGTCAACGATGCCCACCACCAGGAACAGCGTCGCCTTGAAGAAACCGTGCGCCAGCAGCAGCCCGAGACCGGCAACGGCGGCTTCCCGGTTGCCCAGTCCCACCACCAGGGTCAGGAAACCGAGCTGGCTGACGGTCCCGTACGCCAGGATCAGTTTCAGGTCATACTGGCGCAGTGCGCGCCAGCCGCCCAGCAGCATGGTGGACAGGCCCAGGATCAGCACGACGGCGTGCCAGTACGCGGACTCGGAGAAGCCGGGGGCGAGGCGGGCCACCAGGTAGATGCCGGCCTTGACCATGGCCGCGGCGTGCAGATAGGCGCTCACGGGGGTGGGGGCAGCCATGGCGGCGGGCAGCCAGAAGTGGAACGGGAGCAGTGCCGATTTGGACACCGCGCCGATCAGCATCAGCACAATGGCCACGTCCACGACGGCGCCGCGTTCCAGCAGCTGCGGAGCCATGGCCAGGATCTCTGAGATCCGCAGGGTCCCTGCGGTGTCTCCGATCAGGACCATGCCCACGAGCATCGTCAGGCCGCCGAAAGTGGTGACGATTAATGCCTGCAGTGCGGCACGGCGGGCGGAGAGGCGGTGCGCCGAATAACCGATCAGCAGGTAGGAGAGGACTGTGGTCAGTTCCCAGAAGATGAACAGCAGGATCAGGTCATCCGCGGTCACCAGGCCGAACATGGCTGCGGCAAAGGCCAGCAGCTGGGAACCGAAGGCGCCCATCTGGGTGTCGCCGGGCCGGAAATACCGGGCGCAGTAAAAGAGAACCAGCGAACCGACGCCGAGGATAAGGATGGAAAGGACCGCGGCCAACGTATCCATCCGGAAAGCCAGCTCCACGCGGAGATCAGGAACCCAGGGGATAATCACGGACGGCGGGGCGTTGGGAGCGCCCGAGGCCAGCGTCTGGTCGGCACCTGTGTACCGGGGGAACGTGACCAGCAGCCAAACAAAGGCTGCAGCGGGGACGGCGGCAAGGACGTAGAACGCCGACCGGCCGATCCTGCGGAACAATAAGGGCGCCACCAATGCCACCGTAAACAAAACGGTGAGCACAACTAGCACTAGATCTCCCGAGCTTTTTTTGACATTCTTCCAGCTGCAGGTACAGCTGTAGTTATCAAGATGGTGGTCAGAGGGCGTCAATCCATTCTACCCATGGCATACAGCGAAGTCGCATCGGGCGGCCCTCACAGCCCGACGGCACCGGCGCGCCGGACCTGCCGTTGTCCTGTTGGTGCCCTGCTATACCCGCACGCGGGATAGCATCTGGCCTATGGTCTCCAACACACGAACTTCCAGCTCCTCCGCCGAGGCGCCGCCCATCCGGAAACGGCAAGTCCTGGCCTGGGCGTCCTGGGACTGGGGATCCGCTGCGTTCAACGCGGTCATGACCACTTTCGTCTTCACCGTGTACCTGACATCGGAGAGTTTTGGCGGAGAGGCCCATGCATCCTCCGTCCTGGGTTACGGTGTTGCGCTGGCCGGCGTCGTCGTGGCAGTGCTGGCACCCGTTGTCGGTCAGCGTTCGGACGCCGGCGGGCGGCGGAAGATGTGGCTGGGGATCAATACGGGACTGATATGCCTGGCGACCGCCCTGTGCTTCTTTGTTTTCCCCCGGCCGGAATTCCTGCTCCTGGGGGTGGGCCTGATCGCGCTGGGCAACGTCTTCAGCGAATTCGCGGGCGTGAACTACAACGCCATGCTGTCGCAGATTTCCACGCCGGCCAACGTCGGGAGGGTCAGCGGTTTCGGCTGGGGCATGGGGTACGTGGGCGGAATCGCCGCGCTGGCGGCGGTGCTTGTCGGTTTCATCAACCCCGACGTCGGGTGGTTTGGCGTGACGTCGGAGGACGGCCTGAACATCCGTGCGGTCGCCGTCTTTTCAGCGGTCTGGCTGGCAGTGTTTGCGCTGCCGGTGCTGTTCGCCGTTCCCGAGGTTCCCCGGCAGCAGCGGGCGGCCGGAATTGGCTTCCTTGCGTCCTACGGACTGCTCTTCCGCCGCGTCAAGGCCATTTTCAAGACCAGCCCGCACACGGTGTGGTTCCTGTTGGCCAGTGCAATTTTCCGTGACGGCCTGGCCGCGGTCTTCACCTTTGGCGGCGTGATTGCCGGCGGAACCTTCGACTGGCCAATGAGCCAGATCATCGTGTTTGCGATCTTCGGCAACGTGGTGGCCGCGGCCGGCGCGATCGCCGGCGGATTCCTTGATGACCTGGCCGGGCCGAAGAAGGTCATTGTCTTCTCGCTGATCGGGCTGCTCATCTCCGGCAGCGTCATTGCCGTGTGCGGGCCTGACAACGTGGACTTCCTGGGAATCCAGTGGTCCGGCGACACCACCTTCTGGGTTTTCGGCCTGCTGCTGTGCCTGTTTGTGGGGCCGGCGCAGTCCGCGTCGAGGGCCTTCCTCTCCCGGCTCGCGCCGGAAGGCGAGGAAGCTGAGCTGTTTGGGCTCTACGCCACCACCGGACGCGCCGTGAGCTTCCTGGCACCGGCCCTGTTTGCGGTGTTCATCAGCATCTTCGGCGCCCAGCGTTACGGCATCCTGGGCATCCTGCTGGTCCTGCTGCTGGGCCTGCTGGCCCTGCTGCCCGTCCGGTCACCGGACAAGACGCCGCGCGCCGTGGTCCCGGAGGTCTAACGGGCCTAGACCGTGGTGCGGTGGAAGTTCAGGTGGCTGCGCGACGCCGTCGGGCCGCGCTGTCCCTGGTAGCGGTTGCCGTACTGGCCGGAGCCATAGGCGAACTCCGCCGGAGAAGTCAGCCGGAAGAAGCACAGCTGGCCAATCTTGGAACCGGGCCACAGCTTGATCGGCAGCGTCGCCATGTTGGACAGTTCCAAAGTGACGTGACCGGAGAACCCGGGATCAATAAATCCGGCCGTGGAGTGCGTCAGCAGTCCGAGGCGGCCCAGAGACGATTTACCCTCCAGCCTCGCGGCGATGTCGTCCGGCAGGGTCACGGTCTCGTAGGTGGAGCCGAGCACAAATTCGCCCGGATGCAGGATGAACGGCTCATCGGGGTCAACCTCCACCAGCCGCGTCAGGTCCGGCTGGTCCAGGGACGGGTCGATGTGCGCGTACTTGTGGTTGTCGAAAAGCCGGAAAAACCGGTCAATGCGCACGTCCACGCTGGATGGCTGGACCATTCCGGGGTCGTAGGGATCAAGAACGATCCGCTTGTCGGCAATTTCGGTTCGGATGTCGCGGTCAGAAATCAGCACCTTCTAAAAATAGCGCATCGCCGCGGGACGCCCGCCCGCTGGGGCCGGCGTCCCAACGCCCGGGCTACCGGCCGATTTCCGTCCGGACCGCGTACAGCTCGGGGAAAAACGTCAGTTCCAGTGCGCGCTGGAGGAAGGAAGCGCCTGAAGATCCGCCGGTTCCCCGCTTGAAACCAATGGTGCGCTCCACGGTTTTCAGGTGCCGGAAGCGCCACAGCTGGAAGTTGTCCTCGAGATCCACGAGCTCCTCGCATGCCTCATAAATGTCCCAGTGCTCGGACGCGTTCTCGTAAACGTGTTGGTAAACACGCATCAGTGCCTCACTCGCAACGTGGGCCTGGGTGACATCCCGGGTCAGCAGCTCCTCGGGAACCGCGTATCCGCGCCGGTGCAGGAAGCGGATGAATTCGTCGTAAATGCTGGTTTGCTCCAGCAGCTCGGTGAGCAGTGCCTCGGCCGCCGGATCCGCGGCGAACACCTTCACCATGGCCGCGTTCTTGTTTCCCAGCAGGAACTCCACGGCGCGGTACTGATAGGACTGGAAGCCGCTGGATGCGCCCAGGTCCGCGCGGAACTCCGCGTACTCCGACGGCGTCAGGGTGGCCAGCACGGACCATTGCTCCGTCAGCGAGCGCTGGATGTGCTTGATCCGGGCAATGCCCTTCATCGCCGCGCGCAGGTCATCGCCGGCCAGCTTGGCGCGCACCGCCCGCAGTTCGTGCAGGACCAGCTTCAACCACAGCTCCGACGTTTGGTGCTGGATGATGAACAGCATTTCATCGTGGTGCTCCGGGCTGCTGACGGGATGCTGTGCCCCCAGCAGGTCATCCAGTGCAAGGTAGGAGCCGTAGCTCATTTTGTCGGTGAAGTCCCGCTCAATACCCGCTTCAAGGCTGCGGGTGTTCCTGCTGACGCTCATCGGTGCTCCGTGTTCAGTTTCCGTTGTTTACTGGCGGTCCGGACGCTCCTACGGTAACCCTCCCCCGGCATCCCTGTGTTCGCCTGCGCTTGAAACACCCCCCTGCCACTGTGCCAAACTTGCCGCTGGACTTAACGCGTTTACACAAATTCCCACGCAGCCGGACTTTCGCTGCAGCATTCCTAAGGAGAGACCCATGGAGAACACCGACAGCACAGACGTCACCGGCGGCCCGCAGGACAACTCCGCGCCGGGACAGACCCAGTACCGGGACCCGGAGGGGGCAGCAGCCCTCGAGGAAGCAATTGTGGCCGGCAAAGAGGGACGGATCAGCAGCCAGGAACTGGTGGCACGGATCTGCGAATCGGAGCTGCTGAGCGTCGGACGCCTCCAGGACGAGCAGGATCCCTCCTCCTTCCAGGCCCTCGTTCTGAAGGCACCGGAGGGGGACTCCGCCGTCGCCGCCACCTTTACCACCGCCGCCCGCGTGCCCGCCCAGATCAGGGAGCAGGCGCCCGTCATGGTTAAGGCCGGTGGCGAAGCCACGCTGCGCAGCATTGCGCAGGGGTACGGGCTGGCCATCAACCCGGGCAGCGACATGGGCCTGGAGCTGGGCCCCGAGGGTGTGGCAGCCATCGTGGCCGCCTATGACCAGGCGGCAGCCAACCAGGCGGCAGCCGCCCAGTCAGCGGATGCTTCCGGCGAAGCCACGGACCCGCAGGCACCCTAGTCCGGGGCGCTTTGGCCTCCTCCCCTTGCACTGTCGGGAGGGGGCTTTAGGCTGAGGCCACAGGTGCGCTTTCCGCTCCTGCCTGAGCCCGGCTTTCGGAGGTCACGCATGATCTGTTCGATAGTTCCCCCTTACCTGCTGGCCCGCATCGCCGAACAGCAGGGAACCAGCTTCAGCAAGGCGGCGGAGGCAGCCCGGCGGGCCTTGGTTGAGCTGCCTCCACTGGAGCAGGCACGTTCCCAGGCCAGGGAGTTCCCCGCCCCGCCCCAGGGCAACGCCGTGGCCCCTTCCCTGCGGCGCGAGGTGTCCGACGCCGGCGGAACTGAAACCCTGCCCGGCACCCTGGCCCGGGCGGAGGGCGATGAACCAACCCGGGACGACGCGGTGGATGAAGCCTACGAGGGGCTGGGAGCAACCCACGCCCTCTTCCGGGACATCTATGGCAGGGCCTCCGTGGACGGCGCCGGCGGTGTACTCGCGGCCACCGTCCACTATGGGCGCGAGTATGACAACGCCTTCTGGAACGGCGAGCGCATGGTCTGCGGAGACGGCGACGGCGAGGTGTTCCAGCGGTTCACGAAGTCGCTGACGGTCATCGCCCACGAGCTGACGCACGGCGTCATCCAGTACACGTCGCGCTTCGAGTACCAGGGCCAGGCCGGGGCCCTGAATGAGTCGGTGTCGGACGTCTTCGGTGTCCTCACCGAACAGAAGCTGCTGCGCCAGGAAGCAGCGAAAGCCTCGTGGCTGGTGGGCGCCGGGCTGTTCACGGACCAGGTGTCCGGCACCGCCATCCGCTCCCTGAAGGCTCCCGGGACGGCGTACGACGACGACGTGCTGGGCAAGGATCCGCAGCCCGCCACGATGGACGGCTACGTTTCCACCGCGGCGGACAACGGCGGGGTCCACATCAACTCCGGCATCCCCAACCATGCCTTCTACCTCGCGGCCACAACGCTGGGCAATTTCGCCTGGGAGCGCGCCGGGCAGATGTGGTACGACACCATCACCGAGCAGGACCTCCCGGTGGACTGCACCTTCACCCGGTTTGCCGCTGGAACCCTGGCAGCTGCCGGAAAGCGCTACGGCACCACGGGAGATGAATACGCCGCGGTTGCTGCTGCCTGGAAAGCGACAGGTGTGCTGCCGTGAGGATCGTGGTGGTCCGCACCGGCGGATTTGCCGGCCTCACCAGGGTCTGGAGCACCCAGGTGAGTTCCGAGGAAGCGGAGCAGGAATGGCTGCCGCTGCTGCAGAATCCGCCGCCGCAGCAGCCGGGCGGTCCTGACCGGTTTGTGTATGAAATCCAGGTGGGCCAAGCGGCGGTCACGCTGCCTGAGCACTGCGTGCAGGGCAGGTGGCGGGATTTGGTGGACCGTGCCCGGCAGGCCGGCGAAAATGGCCCGGGCCAGGCCGGCAGTGACGGCGGCGGAGACAGCGCCGGCAAAGGCCTGCAAGGCGAATTCGAGTGAGGCCGGAGTTACATGTAAAGTGGTTCTCTGTGCCGGGGAACCCCGGCTCTGCGGGCGTAGCTCAATGGTAGAGCGCTAGCTTCCCAAGCTTGATACGCGGGTTCGATTCCCGTCGCCCGCTCAGGTAGAAAAGCCCCGAGAATCCGCTGGATTCCGGGGCTTTTTGCATGTTACGGCGCTGCTTTTCGCCGGGTCCCGAGCTGCCCGTAGACTGGCGGCGATGAGCCACACACTTCCCCTGCCTGCCATGCCGCCGTCCGAGATCCGCCGGATCTCCGCCGCCGGCTCCCTTTTGTAGTTCGCTGTGCTGGGGGTACTGACCGGATTTACGGTTGTCTGGATCATCATCCTTGTCGGTTATCTGATCGGCAGGTTGGGAGTGCTGGGGGCAAACGCCCAGACGGTCCTGAGCAGGCTTGCCTTCTTCGTTGCCTCGCCCGCCCTGCTGCTGGTCACCATGAGCGACGCTGACCTGCACACCGTGTTTTCGCTGCCGCTGCTGGTGGCCGGTGCCAGCGCCTTCGTGACGGCAGGCGCCTTTGTGCTGTGCACGCGATGGTGGCTGCGCCGCCCGCTGCCCGAACTGCTCATTTCGGCCATGTCATCCTCCCTGGTCAACGGAGCCAACCTTGGGCTGCCGATTGCGGTGTACGTCCTCGGAGACGCGGCCTTCATTGCGCCGGTCCTGATTTTCCAGATGGCCATCTTCACTCCGATGTACCTGATGCTCCTGGATTCCGCCACCAGCGGGCAGCGCACCTCGCTGCGGACTTTCGCGGGCCAGGTCCTGCGCAATCCCATCATCATCGGCACCCTGATCGGGCTGTTCCTGGCCGCCACCGGGCTGAAGCTTCCGGTCATCATCCTCGAACCGGTCACCCTGATCGGCGGCGCGGCCGTGCCGGCCATGCTGCTGGCCTTCGGGATTTCGCTGGTGGGCTCCCGGCTCCTGCAGGCCGACGGCGGGAGACGCGCCGACGTAGTGCTCGCCTCGGCCTTCAAGCTGCTGCTGCAGCCGGTCCTGGCGTACCTGCTTGCCCGGTTTGTCCTGGGGATGGAAGGGCATCTGTTGTTCGCCGTCGTCGTTACCGCGGCCCTGCCAACCGCACAAAACGTGTTTGTTGCCGCCAACCGGTACGAGGAAGGGGTGCTCGTGGCCAAGGACACCGTCCTGCTGACCACTTTGATCTCCCTTCCGGTGCTGGTGGTCATCGCTGCGCTCCTGACCTGAGGAAACTACTTCCCCCGGGCTTGTTCGGCAGTGGCGCAAAACACTGTCAGGGCCTAATGTCATTCGAAAGGCTGCTGAGGGTGGCAGCCGCCGCGGACTCCTTATTCCGCGCCTACGACGAGGTGGAGGCACAACACCGATGCCAACGGACGCAAGAAAGTACGGCCGATCCCGGGTAAGGAGCTATGCTGCCGCGGGGTTCGCCCTCGCCGTCGGGGCCACGCTGCTCAGCGGCTGCAGCTCTGCCGAAGGACCTCCCACACTCACCTGGTACATCAACCCCGACGCCGGCGGACAGGCCAACATCGCCGAGACCTGCAGCGAGCAGTCGGACGGTGCCTACACGATTCAGACGTCGCTCCTCCCCAATGACGCGGCTGCCCAGCGCGAGCAGCTCGCCCGCCGGTTGGCGGCCGGGGACGACACCATGGACATCATGAGCCTGGACCCGCCGTTCGTGCCGGAGTTCGCGGAACCGGGTTATTTGGCCCCCGTGCCCGAGGATGTTGCGGAACGCACCACCCAGGATGTGGTCGAAGGCGCACTCGCGGGAGCACGCTGGAAGGACAAGCTGGTGGCCGTTCCCTTCTGGGCCAACACGCAGATCCTCTGGTACCGGAAGTCAGTGGCTGAAGCGGCCGGGATGGACATGAGCCAGCCCGTGACATGGGACCAGATCATTGAAGCGGCTGCCAGCCAGGACAAGTTCATTGGCGTCCAGGGTGCCCGCGCCGAGTCCATGACCGTGTGGGTGAACGCCCTGATTGAATCGGCCGGCGGCACGATCGTGGAAAACCCCGACGCATCGGCGGCTGACATCAAGCTTGGCATCGACTCGGAGGCCGGAACCCAGGCTGCGGAGATCGTGTCCACCATCGGCAAGGAAGGGCTCGGCGGTCCAGGCCTTCCCACCCAGACCGAAAACACCTCCATGATCCAGTTCCAGGGGGATGAGGGTTCCTTCATGGTGAACTACCCCTTCGTCTGGCCGGCCACCAATGAAGCGGTGACCGCCGGCACATTGCCGGCGGAACTGATCGATGACATCGGCTGGACCCTGTACCCGCAGGTCAACGAGGGTGAGGACACCGCTCCCCCGCTGGGCGGCATCGACTTGGGTGTCGGTTCCAACAGCAAGTATCCGGACCTGGCCTACCAGGCCATCGAGTGCATCGTCAGCCCCGAAAACCAGGCCCAGTACTTCACCAGCAACGGCAACCCGCCGGCCAGCGCGGCAGCATACGACGCACCCGGAGTGAGCGACACCTTCCCGATGGCCGAAACCATCAGGGAGTCCCTCGAGTTATCCAAGCCCCGGCCGCAAACCCCGTACTACAACGAGGTGTCGACCGGAATCCAGCAGACCTGGACTCCGCCAAGCGCGGTTGATCCGGCCACCACGCCGGCAACAAGCGCCGAGTTCATTCTTGCGGTCCTGAAAGGGGAGAAGCTGTTGTGAGTACTTCCGTAGAAGCACCCCGGGGAACCACCCCCGCCCCGGCGCCAGCGAAGCCCCGGCTCAGCGACCGGGCCCGCTCGGAGCGGCGGCTCGGCCTGTGGCTGGCTTTCCCGGCCTTCATCATCATGCTGGCGGTCACCGCCTACCCGATCCTGCTGGCCTTGTGGGAATCACTCTTCAAGTACCGGCTCACGGCTCCAGCCGACCGCGAATTCATTGGCTTGGGCAACTACGCTGTGATCCTCACGGATTCCCTGTTTTGGCGGGACCTCGGGGTAACACTGCTGATCACCGTCATCACCGTCGTCGTGGAACTCGTGCTGGGCTTCATCCTCGCCCTGGTGATGAACAGTGCACTGAAAGCCGTCCGGGGCTGGCTCCGCACCGCCATCCTGGTACCCTACGGCATCATCACCGTGGTTTCGGCCTTCGCCTGGTTCTATGCCTTCGACATCGATTCGGGATATATCAACCACTGGTTTGACTGGGTGCCGGGCATCAACCCTGACCTGAACTGGTTCGCCGACGGCCCCACTGCCCTCTTCGTCATCATGGCCTCCGAAATCTGGAAAACCACCCCGTTCATCTCCCTCCTGCTTCTTGCCGGACTGGCGCAGGTTCCGGGCGAGCTGACCGAGGCCGCCGAAGTGGACGGTGCCACCTGGTGGCAGCGGATGTCCCGGGTCATCCTCCCGAACATGAAGGCGGCCATCATGGTTGCAGTGCTCTTCCGGGCACTGGATGCCTTCCGCATTTTCGACAACGTCTACATCATGACCAACGGCGCGTACGGGACGGAGGTCCTCTCCCTGCTCGCCTACCGCACCTCGATTACCAGGCTCGAAATCGGCATGGGCTCGGCCGTTTCCGTGCTGCTGTTCCTCTGCGTGATCATCATCTGCTTCATCGCCATCAAACTGTTCAAGGTGGACCTCACCGGTGCACGAGGGGGTAACTAATGAAAGGCTCAGCCACGAAGCGGAGACTGACCTGGACGATCATCTCGATCCTGGTCATTCTTTACGCGCTGTTTCCGGTCGCCTCCATCCTCGCCACGTCGTTCAAGCTCCCCAGCGACCTGACCTCGGGAACCTTCCTTCCCACCACCTGGTCGTTCTCGAACTATGAGCAGATCCTGGTGGGCGACGCGCAGGGCCTGTTCCTTTCATCCCTCCGCAACTCGATCGGCATCTCGCTCATCGCCACGTTCATCGCGGTGATCCTGGCGACACTCTGCGCCTACGCCATAGCCCGCCTGGACTTCCCGGGCAAGAAGCTGATCCTGACCACGGCCCTTGGCGTATCGATCTTCCCGGTTATTTCCATCGTGACGCCGCTGTTCAACCTGTGGCGCAACATCGGCCTCTACGACACGTGGCCCGGGCTGATCATTCCGTACCTGTCCCTGACGCTTCCCATCTCCATCTGGACCCTGTCCGCCTTTTTCCGGCAGATCCCCTGGGAGCTGGAGCAGGCAGCCCAGGTGGACGGAGCAACCACGTGGCAGGCCTTCCGCAAAGCCATCGTGCCCCTGGCCGCGCCCGGCGTTTTCACCACCGCGATCATTGCGTTTTTCATCGCATGGAATGACTTCGTGTACGGCATTTCGCTCACCTCCACCGACGCGGCCCGCCCGGTTCCCGCGGCCCTGGCGTTTTTCACCGGGGCTTCGCAGTTCGAAGAACCAACCGGCGCCATTTCGGCAGCCGCAATTATTGTCACCATTCCCGTTGTAGTCCTGGTGCTGGCGTTCCAGCGCCAGATCGTCTCGGGTCTAACCCAGGGCGCTGTCAAGGGCTAGTCCCGGCACGTTCGGTCGAAGAAAAGGATTTGTTCTCATGGCATCGATCACCCTCAAGAACCTCGTCAAGAAGTACGGCGACGGCTTTCCCGCCGTCAACGATGTCAGTCTGGACATCGCGGACGGCGAGTTCATCATCCTGGTGGGCCCTTCCGGCTGCGGAAAGTCCACGCTGCTGCGCATGATCGTGGGCCTGGAAGACATCACCTCGGGGGACCTGCTGATCAACGGGCAGCGCGTGAATGACAAGGCGCCCCGCGACCGCAACCTCGCCATGGTGTTCCAGAACTACGCCCTCTACCCGCACCTGACCGTCTTCGAAAACATCGCATTTCCGCTTCGCCTGGCCAAGGGGAAGTACACCGAGGAGCAGGTGCACAAGCTGGTCAACGACGCGGCGGCCACCCTGGAGCTGACGGAGCACCTGGACCGCAAGCCAGCCAACCTTTCCGGCGGACAGCGCCAGCGGGTGGCCATGGGCCGGGCCATCGTCCGCCAGGCCGACGCGTTCCTCTTTGACGAGCCGCTGTCCAACCTCGACGCCAAGCTGCGCGGCCAGATGAGGTCCGAGATTTCACAAATGCAGCGCCGGCTCGGGACCACCAGCGTCTACGTGACGCACGACCAAACCGAGGCCATGACTCTGGGTGACCGGGTTGCCGTCCTCAAGAAGGGCATCCTGCAGCAGGTTGCCTCGCCCCGTGAACTTTACGAGCAGCCCATCAACCTCTTTGTGGCCGGCTTCATCGGCTCGCCGTCGATGAACTTCCTGCCCGCAACGGTGGACGGCAACGTCCTGCGGACGGCGGTGGGAGACCTCACCATCCCGCAGGATAAGGCGGACAAGGCAGCGGGGAAGGAGATCGTCCTCGTGGGCCTGCGGCCGGAGTTCTTCGAGGACGCCAAGTTCGTGGACGAGGCAAAGCGCCCGCACGGCTCCATCTTCATTGCTCCCATCAGCCACACCGAATGGCTGGGCAACGAGCAGTACGGTTACATCCCCTTCAATCCGGACCCCGAGGTGAAGGAGCTGCTGGACAACCTGGCCCGCGACATGGACGCCGACGAGCTGCGTCCGCAGATTGTCGTCACCCTCGATGCCGCTTCGCGCATCCGCGGCGGCCGGGATGCCGAGCTGTGGCTGGACACCCGCAAGGTGCACCTGTTCGACCCGGAGTCCGGGGAAAACCTCACCCGTGATGCGCGGGCGGGAGCCGAGCTCACGGAGGAAGCCAACGCCGCACGGGCCGAAGAAATCGCCATGGCGCGTGAAAACGACGCCGTGGCCAGCGGGGTCGAATCCTAGCCGCCGCGGAAGAAGCCCGGACCGCGGACCCAAGCCGGTCCGGGCTTACCGGAGTTCCACCCGGTATCGTTTGAGCAGTGCAGGGAACAACTTCAGTAATTAAGGCAGTGGCCACGTGGCTGCTCGCGCTCATGGTCACGGTGGCCGCCGCAGTGGTGGTGATCTTCTTCGTCAACGCCAAAATCTACGGGCCCGAACACCAGGTCACCAGCTATTTGGCGGCCCTTCAGGAGGGCGACGGCGAACGCGCCCTGGGGCTGCTGGCCGCCAAGGTGCCGGACGCCAACGCGGCCCTGCTGGACGATGAGGGCCTGAAGGGCTCCACCGCCGGCTTGGAGATCCTGGAAATCGGCGAACCGCAGGATGCCGGCGGAAACCGGGTGGATGTTGAGGTCCGTTATTCCTTCGGCGACGAGGAAGGGACGAGCACCTACCGCCTGGAACGGACCGACAGGCAGTGGCTGTTTTTTGACCACTGGTCCTTTGTGCCCTCGTCCCTGCCCACACTGACGGTCACCGCGGCAGGCCAGCGGGAGGCCACGGTCAACGGTGTTCAGGTTGCCCTGCCCGCTGACACCACAACATTTGCTGCGTTCTACCCGGCGCGCGTCGAGGTTTCCTACACCTCGGAGTACTTCGCAGCCGCGGCCCAGCAGGGGTCCGTCGCATCACCGCAGGACACTGTGGACCTGGTGCTGACCACAGAGGCCACCGAGTCGCTGAAAAAAGCAGTGGACGACGACGTCCGCGCATTCCTGGCCGGCTGCACCAGCGCCCAGGACCGCCTCGCTCCCCCGGGCTGCCCCTTCTTCCACTTCACCGACAACCGGGTGGAACTTCCCATCGTCTGGGAGATCACCGAGTTTCCCGAGGTGAAGATCCGCTCCGTATCCGGAAACTGGGTGTTGTCGCCGCTCAACGGCAAGGCCCGGCTTACCGCCACCCAGACAGACCTCTTCAGCGGCGCCAAGAGCCCGTTGGAAGTGGAGAAGGACTTTAGCTTCGCCGCGCAGCTGTCGGTCGGCAGCGACGACGTATCCGTCACGCCGCTCATCGACTGACGCGCCGCCATCGCCACCGCCTTCACCCCGCCACGCCCCTCAAAAAAAGTCATCCCAAAAAATCACCGCGAGATGGCAGTAAGTGCGCTTCTCAGGGCTGGGAAGCGCACTTACTGCCATCTCGCGGGGTGGAGCGGGGTGGGGCGGGCGGGGTGAGCGGTTAGTCGAGCCCGCGCAGGTCCAGCGTCAGCACCGAGTCGCCGGCGGCCTCGATCGTCACCGGGATGCCCCAGTCCTGCTGGTACAGGTGGCAGGCCGCATGGTCAGGGATCTCCCCGCCGGGTTCACCGTCGCAGGCCGCGGCCCGGGCGGTGATGTGCAGGACGCCGCCGGGAACGTCACCCGAAAGCACCAGCTCGCGCGTCAGCCCGGTGGAGGTGCCGCCACCGGAAAGGAGCAGCTCTTCGGGCGAGGCCGAAATCTTCAACTGGGTCGGATCCCCCCACCGGTCATCCAGCTTCTGGCCCTTGGGAGCGGAGAACCGCACGGACAGAGCCACAGGGCCGGCGGCCATCGGGCTTGCCGGCCGCTGGGTCTGCCGGGCACCCTCGTCCACTGATTGGGCTTCCTTGGGAATGGGCAGCCGGACCAGTTCATGCCTGTTCGCTTCCACGACGATCAGCAGCGGCTCCCCGGTGGTGGTGTCCACCAGCAGATCGGAGGGCTCAGCGAGGCCGCGGGCAAGAGTGGACACCGTCTTGGTGGCCGGGTCATACCGGCGGACCGCTCCGTTGTAGGTGTCGGCAATGGCCACGGAACCGTCCGGCAGCACGGCAACGCCCAGCGGGTGCTGCAGGCGGGCCGCGGCGGCGTCGCCGTCCCGGAAACCGAAGTCGAACAGCCCTGCGCCAACGGCGGTGTCAACGGACACGTGTGTCCCGGCGTCGTCGGTGGTGAAGGACAGCCTGCGCAGTGCCGATGTTTCCGAATCGGCTACCCAGATGTTGCCGGCGGCGTCTTCGGCCAGGCCGGAGGACTGGGCGAACCAGGCCTTGTCTCCGGGACCGTCAAGCAGGCCTTCCAAACCGGTTCCGGCCAGGATGCCCACCGCTCCGGTGACCGGATCAAAGGTGAAAATCTGGTGCGTGCCGGCCATGGCCACGACCAGCCGTTCCAGTGCCGAGGACCAGGTCAGGTCCCACGGCGAGGAGAGGGAAACGTCCAGGGGTGCCGTGCCCAGGTCGGATTCGGCCAGGGCCGGCTCAAAGCTGCTGGCATCCGCTGTGCTGGATTCGGAGGGGTGCGGGTCCCCCGCAGCCCGTTTGGTCTGGTTTCCGGCGTCCAGGAGGCGCTGGATGCCGTTTCCCGCCACCGTCGTCACCGTTCCGGAGTCCAGCGCGACCGCGCGCAGCCGGTGGTTGACCGTGTCAGCCACCACGACGTCGTACCCTGCCTTTTCGGCGACGCCCGCCGGGAGCACCGCCAGGCCCTGGGGTTCGTTGAAGCGTGCGGTGGCTGCCGTGCCGTCCTGCCAGCCCTTGGTGCCGTCGCCAAGGACGGAGCGCACCGTCGTAAGGTCCGCTTCCAGCTCCACCAGGCGGTGGTGCCCGGTGTCCGCCACCAGGAACGTGCCGCCGGGCAGCGGAACCGCTTTGCCCGGAAAGCGCAGGTTTCCGGCGGTGGGCTCGGCCGGAACGTACGGGCCGTCGCCGCGGTGCAGTGTGCCCTTGGCTTCGTGCTCGGTTACCAGCTCGCTGATCAGTGAATCCAGGCCGGCGGCGTGCCCTTCACCGGAGAGGTTGGCCACGATGTAGCCCTCCGGGTCCAGGACCACCAGGGTGGGCCAGGCCCGGGCCGCGTAGGCCTGCCACGTGAGCAGCTCAGGATCATCCAGGACCGGGTGGTGGATCTCGTAGCGCTCAACGGCCGCTGCGAGGGCCACCGGATCCGCTTCGTGTTCGAACTTGGGCGAATGGACCCCCACCGTGACGAGGACGTCGGAGTATTTCTCCTCCAGCGGGCGCAGCTCATCCAGCACGTGGAGGCAGTTGATGCAGCAGAACGTCCAGAAGTCCAGCAGCACAACCTTGCCGCGCAGGTCTTCGAGCCCCAGTTGGCGGCCGCCGGTATTGAGCCAGTTGCGGCCTTCCAGCGCGGACGCCCGCACCCGGTAATCGGTACGCACGGTTTCAGTCATTAACGATCTCCTTCAGAGCTGCTGGCATCCCGCTTCGCCAGATTGGCAAACATGTTGTTGTAAGCAGCCAGTTCAGCCTCATTATTCCGGTCGGCCGCCCGGTCTTTACGCCGTGTTTCGCGGGCGTCGGTCCGCGACCACTGCAGGGCCACGCCAATGGCCACCATTACCGTGGGAATTTCGCCCACTCCCCACATGATGGATCCGCCCAGCTGCTGGTCAGCCAGTGCCGAAAGTCCCCATTCCCGGCCCATGTTTCCGAAGTAGGAAGCCTGGATCAGGGAGGTGCCGCCCATCACCGCAACACCGAAGAATGCGTGGAAAGCCATAGTGGCCAGCAGGATCACCAGGCGCAGCGGATACGGTGCCCGGTACGGCAGCGGGTCGATGCCGATCATGGTCAGGACAAAGATGTAACCGGTCAGCAGGAAGTGCACGACCATCAGCTCATGGCCAACATGCTGGCGCAGGGCGAAGCCGAAGAGCTCGGAGTAGTAGAACACCACGATGGACCCGGCAAAGTTGACCGCCGCGAAGATCGGGTTGGTCACCAGCTTGGAGAACCAGGAGTGCACGCCTACGAGAATCCATTCCCGGATGCCCCGGGTTCCGTCTCCGCGCGGCGTCAGGGCCTTCAGGGCCAGTGTGACGGGCGCGCCCAGGACGAGGAACAGGGGCACCACCATGGTCAGGGACATGTGCGCGAGCATGTGCGTGCTGAACAGGACCATGCCGTAAACGGCAGGGGCGCCCGAGGTGACGTACGTCAGCATCGCCAGGCCCGCCAGCCAGCTCAGGGTCCGGACCAGGGGCCATTTGTCTCCGCGCCGGCGGACCTTCACCACACCGCGCAGATAGGCGACGGCGAGGGTCAGCACAATGGCCACCCAGAGCCAGTCGAACCGCCACTCGGTGAGGTACCGCTCCAGGGTCAGTTCCGGGGGAAGGTCATAGCCGGTCAGGATCCGCGCAGGGGATGCGTTGGGCGGCAGCTCCTCGGGCCGGGGCGTGGCGGTGCGGCCCAGCGCCACGGCAACACCGGACACTGCGCCCATGATGAGCAGCTCCACGGTGATCAGCTGCCAGAGGACGCGGTTGGCACTCTTTTGCTTCGCTCCGCCATGCTCGCTGGAACCGGCGGCGGAACCGGGAACCTTGGCCGGCAGCTGCGGGATGATCCACCGGCGGTGCAGGAAACCGATGACGCCGAGCAGCAGGGTTGCCGCTGCCTTGACGATCACCAGGGCACCCCACTCCGAGTTCAGCTGGCTGAGGGACGTAATCCGCAGGGACGCGTTGACGACGCCGGACAGCAGCACCAGCGCGAAGGCGAAGCCGGCCAGCGCCGAGTAGCGGCGGAGCACCACGCCGGTGATGGGACCCAGCCGCCCGGACACGACGGCCAGGACAATCAGCCCGCCGATCCACAGGCAGACCCCGGCCAGGTGCAGCCCGATCGAGTTGACGGCGGCGCTGTGGTCATCGCCGCCGGCGGAGTGACCCACCAGTGCAATGGGAATAATGGCGCCGGCAGCCAGCACAGTGGTGGCAGCCAGCATGTTGAGGGACCGGACACCGAAGGTCAGGGTGGTCACCACGGCGGCAATGATGCTCACGGCCAGCCAGGCGCGTCCGGTGGAGAAATCAGTGACAAAGGAGCCCAGTCCCTGCGTGTAGCTGGCATCCGCGCTCAGCGCCAGCCCCGACACATCGGAGTAGGTAAAGAGCAGCACGGCGACGGCGGACAGGGTCCACACCGCCGCCGCGGTCCCTGCCAGTGCCAGCGTGCGGGTGAAGGCCGGATGCTCCGGTTCGCCGGCTTCGACCCTGCGGCCCCGCTTCAGCTTCAGGGATTTGGGCAGGATGGCCACGGAGAACACCAGGGCGCCGATCACGGCTGCCATGGCTGCGTTGTGGAGCGCCTTGAAGACTGGCAGCGCCCACCGGGTCAGGGCGCCGGGGTCGGACAGCTGCTGGGCCGCGGCAGCGCCGGAGAACAGCAGTGCCGAGGCCAGGGCGGTGAGCATGAGAGCGGCGGCCGCGATCAGCCAGCCGTTCCGTACGGCCGGAACGGCAGCGGGTGCGCCGGTGGCGGAGCGGGCATCTCTTCCCGACCGGGCGGCGCCTGCGGTATCGGTGTTGGCAGTTTTAGGCACGGTACCTATTCTCTACCCACGGTAGAAATTTGGGCTAATTACGCAAAAAAGGCCGGCGCCTTACGGCGCCGGCCCTTGCCTCGTTCGAGGAGGTTACTTCTTGTTGGAGACCGAAGCCTTCAGCTTGGAGCCCGCGGTCAGCTTGACGCTGTGGCCTGCGGGGATCTGAATGGTTTCGCCGGTCTGCGGGTTGCGGCCGGTGCGGGCAGCGCGGTCGGTGCGCTCAACTGCGAGCCAGCCCGGGATGGTGATCTTTTCACCATTGGCAACGGAGGTTGCGAAGATCTCGAAGACAGCGTCAAGCACGCCATTCACTGCGGTCTGGCTGTTGCCGGACTTCTCTGCGACTGCTGCAACAAGTTCACTGCGGTTCATAGCCAATTTATGTCCTCCTGGACTAGGGGTTAGCTCGAGCGGATCACGGATGCGAAACCGCCACTGTTGGAAAACTTACCAGTCCGCCGCCGAAAATCCGGCAAAATCCGCTGTTTTTCGCGGTTTTTTCCGCTATGAGCCCAGAAAAAGGTGTCTTTTGCCCCACACCGCCTCGTAGGCTACTTCCCTGCAACGGCGCGGATTCCGGCCGCCGGCGGCACGGGTGTGGTCCCCCGCTTCCCCGGGCAGCAAAAACGGCAGCAAAAAGGGCGGCAACCCAAGAGGTTGCCGCCCTTTCAGAACCGGTTAAGCAGTGCTTACCAGCTGGACTTCTTGACGCCCGGCAGTTCGCCTGCGTGGGCCATGTTGCGGAAACGAACGCGCGAGATACCGAACTTCTGGAGGGTACCGCGGGGGCGGCCGTCGATCTGGTCGCGGTTGCGAAGGCGGACCGGCGATGCGTTGCGCGGAAGCTTCTGCAGGCCGAGGCGTGCAGCTTCGCGGGCTTCGTCGGTAGCGTTCGGGTCTACCAGGGTCTTCTTCAGTTCGAGGCGCTTCGCAGCGTAGCGCTCAACAATGACCTTGCGCTGCTCATTGCGGGCAATCTTTGACTTCTTTGCCATTCTTAGCGCTCCTCACGGAATTCGACGTGCTGGCGGACCTTGGGGTCGTACTTCTTGAGGACCATGCGGTCCGGGTCGTTACGACGGTTCTTGCGGGTCACGTAGGTGTACCCGGTGCCGGCGGTCGACTTCAGCTTGATGATCGGACGTACGTCCTTGTCCTTAGCCACTAGAGCTTCACACCCTTCGCGATAAGGTCAGTGATGACGGCGTCGATACCGCGCACGTCGATCGTCTTGATACCGCGGGCGGAAACCTGCAGCGTGACGTTGCGGCGCAGGGACGGAACCCAGTAGCGCTTCTTCTGAATATTCGGGTCGAACCGGCGCTTGTTGCGGCGGTGCGAGTGCGAAATGCTGTGACCAAAGCCGGGAATGGCTCCGGTGACCTGGCAGTATGCTGCCATGATCTCTCTCCTCCAGTTGTAGTAAATATGACGGTCCTCAAAAAACAGACACAGGGCGTTTGCCTAAGCACCTGCCATAAAGAGCGTCCCGCCACCAGTTTTGACACCGTTATTACTGCGACTTTCCGGAGGTGAACCTGGCGGGGTGAGATCCAGCCGAAGTGCCTCGCCGCGGGGAAGACGGTGAAGTTCAGGAAGCCAAGCAGTATCTGCCGGGACAGCCTTCAATTCTAGGTTTATACGGGTGGCCGCGCAAATATCCGTCCGGCCGCATGGAAGCGGGCCGAGTGGACACAGGCGCAACTTAACGCCTCTCTATCCTAGGGGCAACCCGGCTTTCATTCAAACCGGCCGGACACCCTACCCGGTTAACGTGCCGGACCTCACGATCCGGTGCGGCGGATGTCAGGACGACGACGGCGCGTCCACCGCTCCGTCCGCACCCACCACCACCACGCCGGCGTCCGGATCCAGGGCGGCACCGTCCAGTTCCGTGCCTCCGCCGATGACGGCATCCGCGTCCACAATGGCGTTGCGCAGCCGTGCGCCTGAGCTGATCCGCACATCCCCGAGGATCACGCAGGACTCCACCTCGGCTCCGGCTTCAACAAGCGCGCCGGGACCGATCACGCTGCGCCGGACAGCCCCCTCCACCCGTGATCCCGGAGCGAGCAGGCTGCCCGACACCTGCGCCCCGTCTCCCACGTAGCCGGGAAGCCGGCGCGGAGCGGCGCTGAGGATGGGCCATTGGGGATCGTCAAACACGAGTCCGCGCCCGTCAATGAGGTCCATGTGGCCCTGGTGGTAGCTGCGCGGGGTGCCCATGTCCCGCCAGTAGCCGTCCAGCTGGTGCTCGGCCACCTTTTCGGTCCGGACCAGGTAAGGGATCAGCTGGTCCCCGTAGTCCTCGAGCTCGCCTTCCTTTTCCATCAGCTCGTCCATGGCTGAGAGGAGGACGCCGGCGTCGTACAGGAAAATCTCAGCGGCCACCGTGTCGCTCTTCGGCTTTTCCGGTTTGTACTCAAAGCCGGTCACCTCGCCGTCCGCGGACTCGACCACGCCGTGGTCGGAAGCATTGTTCCGGATTTTGGTGGTCACCACCGTCAACGCGGCGTTGGCCTCCTGATGGGTGGCGACGACGTCGCGGTAGTCCAGCCGGTACAGGTGGTCGGCGCTGAGCACGAGCACCAGGTCGGGATCGTATTCCCGGATGTAATCGGCCTGCCGGTACAGGGCATCGGCGTTTCCTTCAGCAAACCCTTCGCCTTCTCCGCCCTGGTACGGCGGCAGGACCCGCAGTCCGCCGTTGGTCCGGTCCAGGTCCCAGGGACGCCCGCTGACCAGGTGGTCGTTGAGCGACTTGGGCTTGTACTGCTCCACGATCCAGACATCGGAAAACCCGCTGTTGTGGAGGTTGGACAGCGGCACGTCGATGAGCCGGTAGGAACCTGCCACCGGCATGGCCGGCTTCGCCCGGTGCTCGGTGAGAGCTCCGAGCCGGCCCCCGGTTCCGCCGGCAAGAATGATGGTCAGGATCCGCGGCGCGTGCATGAGTAATACCTCTCGCTGGGGGTGATGGGGCTGCTCAGCTGTGTCCCTACGCTAGCAAACGCAAAAACGCCCTGTCAGGCCCGCTCGGCGTCGAGGACGCTGAGGTCCGGCTCGATCCGGGCCAGGATCCGGCGCCCCACCCGCTCGAGGTCCTCGACGTCGCGGTCATCAAGCCCGTCGAAGACCAGCTCCCGCACGGTCCGGACATGATCCGGAGCCAGGCCTTCGAGGGCCGCCATGCCCTCGTCCGTCAGCGCGGCCATGGTCACGCGCGCATCGTCGGGAGACGGGGTCCGTTCCATCCACCCGCGCCCCTCCAGCTTCTTCACCACATGGGACAGGCGGGACAGCGAGGCGTTGGACCGGGCCGCCAGCTCGCTCATGGGAAGTGCCCGGCCGGGCTCTTCGGAGGTCATTGCCAGCACGTGGTAGTCAAAGAGCGTTATCCGCGCCCTCTTGAACAGGTCCGCGTCCAGGGTGGGCGTCAACCGGGTGGCAACCGCATACAGCGCCAGCCAGGCCCGCCGTTCCTCGGGAGTCAGCCACCGGGGAGCAGGTGCATCAGGTTCACTCATGCGTCAATTCTCCCATGATTAGTTGAGCCTTCAAGGATTGGCGGGCGCTGGCTGCGCGGGGTACTACTTGTTCGAGTCAGCCGTTTCCGTGCCGAAGGGCAGGGAATCGACGTCGAGCCGCGGGTTTTCGTCCTGCGTTGCCACCAGCTCGCGTGCCTCGGCGGCGGTGTCCACGCTCGGCATTGACCCCGGCATGGGCCGGTTTGCTGATTCCTTCATGATGAAGACGGCAACGGCTCCGACAACGGAGGTGGCCATCAGCCAGAAGGCGGGCATCAGGTCATTGTCCGTCGCGTTGATCAGCCCCTGCATGATCAGCGGCGCGGTGCCGCCGAAGATGGCCACGGCAAAGTTGTACGAGATGCCCATGGCGCCGTAGCGGCTGGCCGTGGTGAACAGGGCCGGAAGCGCCGAGGCCAGGTTGGATACGTACAGCGTCACCGGCACGGCCAGCAGGACCAGGCCCAGCAGCGTGGACCAGATCGGGCCCAGGGCGATCAGCAGGAACGCCGGCACGGCCAGGGCGATGGTGAAACCGGCGCCCATCAGCAGCACCGGGCGGCGGCCGATGCGGTCCGACAGCTTCCCGGCCAGCGGGATGCAGGCTGCCATCAGCACCAGGACCGGGATGGTCAGCAGTGTGCCGTGCAGGGCGTCATAGCCCATGGAGTCCGTGAGGTAGGACGGCATGTAGGACGTCAGCGTGTAGCCCACGGTGTTTGCTGCGGCAACCAGGGCCATGGCGACGAGGATCGGCCGCCAGTAGAGGCCGATCATTGCCAGGGTGCCCGGAGGAGTGACCGATTCGTCGGGGTTGTCCGAGGCGGCGTTGGCCTCCTGGGCGTCCAGGGTGGCCTGGAATGCCGGGGATTCCTCGATCTTGAGGCGGAAGTAAATCGCGATCAGGCCCAGCGGACCGGCGATCAGGAACGGGATGCGCCAGCCCCAGTCCAGCATGGTCTCGGCGCTCAGGGTCAGCTGCATGACGGAAACGACACCGGCGCCCAGGGCGAAGCCCAGGTAGCTGCCCGTGTCCAGGATGCTGGAGAGGAACCCGCGGCGCTTGTCGGAGGCATACTCGGTCACGAAGGTGGTGGCACCGGCGTATTCGCCGCCGGTGGAGAAGCCCTGGAGGAGCTTCATCAGGATCAGCAGGACCGGAGCCCACATGCCAATCTGGTCATAGCCGGGCAGGAGCCCGATGACGAAGGTCGATGCGGCCATCAGGATGAGCGTTGTGGCCAGCGTCTTCTGGCGGCCCAGTTTGTCGCCGAGGCGGCCGAAAACAATCCCGCCGAGCGGACGGGCAAGGAAGGTGGCGGCGAAAACACCCAGGCTGAAGATCAGCTGGGCGGAGGCATCGGCCTCGGAGAGGAACACGGCACCCATGGTGACGGCAAGGTAGCCGTAGACACCGATGTCAAACCATTCCATGGTGTTGCCGACGACGGTTCCGCCGACGGCCTTTTTCATCATCGATTTGTCGACGACATTCACATCATCGACCTTCAGGCGCCGGCGTCCCAGAACGGGGCGGCGCTTAGTCGGTGCATCTTTAGGCATGTTGGCTTTCTTTCCTAGAAGTCAGCTGCGTGTATCGGAAGCAACCGGCCAGACGCCACAATAGGCGCCGGGCAGACCATCAAGTTTAGGAAAAACGGCCCCGCTAACCGAATTGCGGGGCCGGCTGAAGCCGCTGGAAAGCTTTCACGCGGGACCTAATCCGCGCCAGCATAAGGACTGCGGCGGGAATTGTGAAACACCTCACCGCTGGCCGTTTTGGGGCTGAAAATTGCCCTCAATTCGGTGTTTCAGCGGCCTGCGGGCACGTCCAAACGCACCGGAACCGGGTATTTCGGACTGAGGTTGTCACCGGATGAAACACCGCGCAAACGGCGTCCCACCCAGGGCCCCAGGTACTCCCGTGCCCACTGCGCGTCCCGGCGCAGCTGGTCAACCCGGGTCCGTGCCGGCAGCGCATCCAGCTCCGGCAGATCGATCGCGTCGGTGCGGCGCAGGACCTCCAGGACTTTTTTGGCCGTGAGCATGTGCCCGGCCGGCGACATGTGCAGCCGGTCGATATCCCAGTACCGTTCGTCCTGGAGTTCCTTCATCCGCCAGTAGTCCACCAGCTCGGCGCCGCGGCGGTCCACGGCCTCGCGCACCAGTTCGTTGTAGAGGGCGGTCCGTCCGCGGGTGGCACCGAACACGGGGGCACGGCCAGAGTCGAATCCGGTGAAGACAAGAACCGCAGCGCCGGAGGAACGCAGGGCGGCAATGCCGGCGTCGTATGCGTTGACCAGGGCGTCGATGTCCACTTTGGGGCGCAGGATATCGTTGCCGCCGGCGTAGATGGTGACCAGGGTGGGCTGCAGGGCGACGGCGGCGTCCACCTGCTCGGCGAGGACCTGATGCAGCTTCTTCCCGCGGATCGCCAGGTTCGCATACCCCCATGAATCGTCGGCGAGCATCAGCTGCTCCGCCACCCGGTCCGCCCACCCGCGGACGCCGTTGGGACGGGATTCGTCCCAGTCCCCCACGCCTTCGGTGAAGGAATCCCCCAGGGCCACATAACGAGAAGTAAAAGTCACTCCCACAGGGTACAAGTTGATCCGGCCGTTCCCGCATCCGCCAGCACCGGGCGCCGGGGCGGATTAGACTCTGAAGCACACCGCACCTCCGCCGCAGGCCTCCTGCGCAGTGAGCAGTTCCACCCAGCCGGTCAGCTCCACCCAGCCATTTCGTTCCACACCGCCATTTCGTTCCACACCGCCATTTCGTTCCACACAGCCAAGCCGCCGCCCAAAGGACCCCATGACCACCTCAGCCGCAGGAACGCGCCAGCGCGTCGCCGTCATCATGAACCCGATCAAAAAAACGGATGTGGACATCCGCGCCCTGGTTGGCCGCATATGCCGGGACGAGGGCTGGGATGAGCCGCTGTGGCTGGAAACCACCAAGGAGGACCCGGGCCGCGGAATGGCCCGCGACGCCCTGGACGCCGGGGTGGATCTGGTCATTGCAGCCGGCGGTGACGGCACCGTTCGCTGCGTGGCCGCCGAGCTGACGGGCACCGACACTCCCCTGGGCCTGCTGCCCCTGGGCACCGGAAACCTGCTGGCCCGCAACCTGGACATCGCCGTCGACGACCCGGAGGCTGCCGTCACCGCAGCCCTGACGGGAGCCGACCGCAACATCGACGTCGTCCATGTCACCCTTGACCGGGCGCTGAAGGGCGACGTTTTCCTGGTGATGGCCGGACTCGGCTATGACGCGGCCCTAATGGGAGACACCAACGATGCGCTGAAGGACAGGGTGGGCTGGCTGGCCTATGTCGACGCCGGTATCCGGAACCTTCCCGGCAAGCCCGTCAAGAGCACCATCCGGCTGGACGGCGGCAAGGAAATCCACGGCCATCCGCGCAGCGTCATGGGGGGAAACTGCGGAAAAATCATGGGCGGGCTGGAGATTTTCCCCGGCGCACGCATCGATGACGGGCTGCTGGACGTCATGACCATGGCACCCAAGGGGCGGTTCGGCTGGTTCAGCGTTGTGGCCGGACTGCTGCGCCGCGGCAAGGGGAGCACGTCCGTGGACTACTACCAGTGCAAGGAAGCCGAGATTTTCACCGAGACGCCGCAGGAGTTTGAGGTTGACGGCGATCACTTGGGCAAGGCATCGCACGTGGCGCTCCGGGTGGATCCCAGTGCCCTAAGGGTCCGGATGCCCCATGGGAAGAAAGACCCGGCGATCCTCACGGATCCCCGGGTCTAGACGCAGGATTCCCGGGCCGGGAGCTAGATACCCAGCCAAACGGCAGGATCCTGGTATTCGCCGTTGATCATCACTTCAAAGTGCAGGTGCGGACCGGTGGAATTACCCGTGCTGCCGATGGCGCCGATCACCGTGTTGAAGTCCACCTGCTGGCCCACCTCAACGTGGATTTCGCTCAGGTGGTTGTAGGTGGTTTCGGTGCCGTTTCCGTGGTCGACCACGATCCGCAGGCCACCGTACTGGTGGTACTCGGCGTAGGTCACCGTTCCACCGGCAGCGGCCTTCACTGGGGTGCCGGTGACAGCACCAAAGTCGATGCCGTTGTGGAATTCCAGGGCCCCGCTGGCCAGCAGCGGGTTCTCGCGCCAGCCAAACGGCGATGTTACCCGCAGTTCGTCCAGTGGTACTGATGCGGGCTCCGGTTCGGGCTCGGGAGCGGGCTCCGCCGGGCCCTCCACCGGTGTGGTGGAACCCTGTCCCTCGGACGGCCCTTCGGGTTCAGCCGGTTCCGCTTCCGCGGGTTCCTCAGCGGGGAGCTCCGACACCACCGTGGTGCGCTGCAGTTCTCCCGGCTCATGGGCTGACTGGGCCGTTCCCACAACCACCGACCCCACCACCAGTGCGGCTGCCGCGCCCATCGCGCAGGTGCGGCGCCCGGGAGCGGTAAACCACCGCAGGTCCAGCGGCAGTGACTTTGCCGCCGCCGGGAGTTGGGCCGGCCAATATTTCCGAACCGCCGAAGCAACGTGTTTACCCGGCGGACGGTTATCAGTGGCCCAGTTAAGGGCCAGCTTCCGCAATTCCGTCAGATAACGCAGGTTCTCCGTGGTTTTCTTCGTAATCCATCACCTCTGTGCATTGTTCGGCAAAGGGGCAGTGAACAAGAAATACTGTGGCTAAGAGCACGGAGCGGTACTCCCGCAAATGAGATCACGGAGCAGCACTCCGACTCCTTCATTTTACGAGTGCGGGACTGCTGACCGGAAACGATTGTGAGCAATTACCGCGCACCGCGCGGCGGCCGTCACATCCTAGGATTCGGCCCGGCCGCTGCGCCAGTAACCCATGAAGGCCACCTGCTTGCGGTCAATGCCGGCTTCCGTCACCAGATACCGGCGCAGCCCGCGCACCACTGCAGCTTCACCGGCAATCCAGGCGTAAAACGGCAGCGCACCGGAGGGCGCATGGGGGTTTGGTGTGGCCTTTACCGCGGCTTCGGTCAGCCGCTGCGGCGTCTCCCACAGGATGGCCTCGTCAACGTTGACGTCCTCGATAACCGGGCGCGGCGGCACCGGCGCCCCGTCCACGGAGGCCCAGCCGGGAAGGACGACAGCTTCCCGGACGGCGGCCTCGAGGAGCTCGCCGTGGGGACGGGAGCCGCGGGGCAGCCAGGACACCTGCACTGAGGATTGGGTGGACACCGGCAGCGTGTCGGTGTCTGCGGGAACCTCCAGCAGCGCATGCCCGGTGATGTCCGCGGGCAGTGATTCCAAGATGGCGGTAATGGCCGGGACGGCTGTTTCGTCGCCGGCCAGCAGGACGTGCCGGGCCATGCCCGGACGCCACTCGACGCCGCCGTAGCTTTCCGCGGTGACGCAGTGTGCCGCGTTGGGCCCGATGATGCTGACCCGGTCACCGGGCTGTGCCGCCGCGGCCCAGCTGGAGGCCGGGCCGCCCTTGCCCGCCTCATCAAAGTGCAGGACAAAGTCGATGTCGATCTCCGGCTCCGGGCCTCCGCAGCGTGCCGCGCGGACGGTGTACGTGCGCATGGAACCGCGCACGCCGGCGTCGAGCTGCAGCCAGTTGCGGTACCAGGCGGTGTCACTGCAGTCGAACTTCGGCATGGGCAGCGCCCGGCCGTCGGAGTCAACCGAGGGAACCACCACTTTGATGCGCAGGTCGTGGGTTTGTCCCTGGACGCCAAACTCGGCGAGGCAGGAGCCGGCGAAGGTGATCCGCTGGAAGTTCCCGCTCAGCCGCTGGACCCGCTTCACTTCCACTTCGAAGCACATGACCGCTCCTGCGCTGGAGGCACGGCGTGCCTTGCGGGGAGCGGCGGTTGCTCCGTTGCGGGTGCGGACCTGCGTCATGATGCTGCCTCCAGGCGGTTCTTGATGGTCGATGTGGTGCCGGTGTCCTGCGGGTTGGGCAGGTAGCCCACTGCTGACGCGTCCTTCGCCGGCGCGTCCTCCGGTAAGTCGTCCTGCTGCGGTGCAGCGGTGTGGTGGCGTCCCAGCGGAACCACCATGGGGGTGCCGGCAACGGGGTCGCTGATAACGCGGGATTCCAGTCCGAAAACGTCGCGGACAAGTTCCTCGGTGACGACGTCGGCCGGGGCGCCCTGAGCGGCAATGGCTCCGGATTTCATGGCGATCAGGTGATCCGCATATCGGGCTGCCAGATTCAGGTCATGCAGGACGATCGCCACGGTGGTGCCGGACCGGCGGTTGAGATCGGTGACCAGATCCAGCACCTCAATCTGGTGCGTGACGTCTAGGAAGGTGGTTGGCTCGTCCAGGAGCAGGATCTGTGTTTCCTGGGCCAGGGCCATCGCAATCCATACCCGCTGGCGCTGGCCGCCGGAGAGTTCATCAACGTTCCGGTCCGCCAGGTCCAGCGTGCCTGTTGCTTCCAGGGCGGAGGCGACGGCTTCGTCGTCGGCCGGTGTCCATTGGCGGAACCAGCCCTGGTGCGGGTAGCGGCCGCGGCCCACGAGGTCGGCGACAGTGATGCCGTCGGGTGCGGTGGGCGTCTGGGGCAGCAGTCCCAGCGTCCGTGCAACTTCGCGTGCCGGACGTGAATGGATGTCCTTGCCGCCGAGCAGCACGGTCCCGCCGGCGGGCTTCAGCAGCCGCGACAGCCCGCGCAGCAGGGTGGATTTGCCGCACGCGTTGGCGCCCACGATCATGGTGATCCGGCCGGCCGGAAGGGTGACCGACAGCCCGTCCACCACAATGCGTTCCCCGTAGGAAAGCACCAGGTCCTGCGCGCTCAGGGTGGGCAGCTCCTGCTCACCGGACAAGTTCTGGGGGTTTCCCATTTCAGCCTCCTCGGCCTACACGGTTGGAAGTGACCAGCAGCCACAGCAGGAACGGAGCACCCAGCGCGCCGGTCACCACGCCCACGGGAAGCGATACGCCGGGCACCAGGTTGGATCCGGCAAAGTCAGCGGCCAGCACTATCACGGAGCCCACCAGCGCCGATGCGGCCAGGGACTGCCGCCCGCCGAGGAGGCGGCGGGCGATGGGACCGGAGAGGAACGCGATGAAGGAGACGGGACCGGCGGCAGCGGTGGCGACGGCGGCCAGGGCCACGCCGGTCACGAGCAGGCCCAGCCGGGATGCTTCCACGTGCAGGCCCAGGCCGGCGGCGGTGTCGTCTCCGAGTTCCAGTCCGCGCAGCTGCCGGGCGAGTACTGCCGCGGCCGGCAGCAGGATCAGCATTCCGATGGCAAGGGCACCCGCGCGGTCCCAGCTGGCGGAGTTGAGGGACCCGTTGAGCCACACCAGGGCCTGTGATGCGGTGCGGATATCGGTGCGGGTCATGAGGAACATGACCACCGCCTGCATCACTGCGGCAAAGCCAATGCCCACCAGGATGAGCCGGTAACCCGCGGCTCCACCGCGCCGCGACAGCAGGTAGATAGCCAGCGCCACAACCAGGGCGCCCACCAGCGCAGCCAGGGAAACAGTGGTTCCGGTGGCTCCGAAGACCACAATGCCCACCACCGCACTGGCGCTGGCACCGTAACTGATCCCAATGATGTCCGGGCTCGCCAGCGGGTTGCGCAGCATGGTTTGGAAGACGCTTCCGGCCATCCCCAGCGCGGCACCCACCATGGTCCCGATCACGGCCCGCGGAAGCTTGCTCTCCATGACGATGTACGTGGCGCCCGGAATCTGCTCCCCGCCAAGGATGCGGAAAAAGTCCGGAATGGTCACCGTGTAGGTGCCCAGCAGGATGCTGACGGCAAACAGGACGACGACGGCGCCCGCCAGGGCCGTTGTGACGGTGCGGACACGCCGGACGGACGTGCGGCGTGCGGAGCTGACGACGGCGGCGCCTTCGGACCTCTCCAGCAGCGCGCTCACAGTTGGGCCGGCTTCCGGCGCCGGACCAGCCAAATGAACACCGGCGCACCAATGACCGCGGTCATGACGCCTACGGGGATTTCGGACGGCGGCAGGGCCAGGCGGCCGGTGATATCGGCGATCAGCAGCAGGATGGGCGCCAGGACCAGGGAGAAGGGGAGGATCCAGCGGTAGTCGGGTCCGGTGAGGGAACGGACCATGTGCGGAATGACCAGGCCGACAAAGGCGATCG
Source organism: Arthrobacter citreus (assembly GCF_038405225.1). Taxonomy (NCBI): domain Bacteria; kingdom Bacillati; phylum Actinomycetota; class Actinomycetes; order Micrococcales; family Micrococcaceae; genus Arthrobacter; species Arthrobacter citreus. The sequence continues at coordinate 3,797,355 of NZ_CP151657.1, read as the reverse complement.
GACCTGCCGCGGCAGTGGCGGCGCCGCACAGCAGGACCACGCCCAGGGCGGTGATGCCGCGGCTGAGCGCCACCCGCTGGCCCAGGCCCCGGGCCAGGTCATCTCCCAGGGACAGTCCGTTGAGGGCCCGGCCGGCCCCGAGCGTGATGACGGCTCCCACCGCCAGGAACGGCAGCACGGCAGTGATTACGTCCCAGCCGCGGCCGGATACGCTGCCCACCTGCCAGAAGCGGAAGACGTCGAAGGTCTGCTGGTTGGAGACCAGCAGGGCGCTCATCATGGAGCTGAGGCCGGCGGACAGGGCGGCGCCGGCCAGCGCAAGTTTCACCGGTGTGGCGCCTTCCCGGCCCAGGCTGGCGACGGTGTAAACCACGACGGCGGCCAGCGCCGCACCGGCCAGGGCAAACCAGATATAGCCGGTGAAGCTGGCAACGCCGAAGCCGTAGATGCCCAGGACCACAAAGAATGAAGCCCCGGCATTGACGCCCAGGATTCCGGGGTCCGCCAGCGGGTTGCGGGCCACGCCCTGCATGGCGGCTCCGGCCAGGCCCAGCGCGCCGCCGGCCAGCAGCCCCAGGACCGTGCGGGGTATGCGGGAGGCAACCACGGCGTGGTCTCCGTTGGCCGGATCAAACGCGGTCAGCGCCTGAAAGACAGTTTCCAGGGGCAGCGCCCGCGCACCCAGGGCAACGGATGCCAGGCATGCCACCGCCAGGACGGCCACGGAGGCCGCCAGGAGAGCGGCCCGGGCGGCCGGGCGGACTCCGCGGCGGCTCCCGGCAGCTGCCGTGGGGGCCGCCGGGGCGGTCTGCGCGGCGGTCATGATTCGGGGTGCCGCAGAGTGGCTGACGTTCACGCCCACGGCGGCACCTCCTTAAGACGGAATAATCTTAAGTAAGGCTAACCTACGGTGCGGGTGCTTAAGAAACATTTCCATGTCCTATTACCCTCCCGGCGGAAAACTATCCGGGAAGCCGGGGATTCATGCGGCTCCGTGCCCCGGAGTCACTTCCTCGCCGGCACGGACCGGTCCGGGAGCAGTCCCTTCACCGAACGGCCGGCCGCCCAGCTCCTCCCGGTGGTGCTCGCTGAGCCAATTCGAAACATCCGGGCCCTTGGGCACGATCCCCGTGGGATTAATGTCCTCGTGAACGATGTAGTAGTGCGCCTTGATCTGCTCAAAATCGACGGTGTCGCCGAACCCCGGGGTCTGGAACAGGTCCCGGGCGTAACCCCAGAGGTTGGGCATCTCCGTGAGCTTGTTCCGGTTGCACTTGAAGTGGCCGTGGTACACCGGGTCAAAGCGGACCAGCGTCGTGAAGAGCCGCACGTCGGCCTCGGTGATGGTGTCACCGATCAGGTAGCGCTGCCGGGACAGGCGGTCCTCCAGCCAGTCCATGGCAGTCCACAGCCGGTCATAGGCCGCGTTGTAGGCTTCCTGCGAACCGGCGAAGCCGCAGCGGTACACGCCGTTGTTGATCTCGGTGAAAATGCGCTTGTTCACCGCGCGCATTTCCTCCAGGTGTTCCTCCGGCAGCAGGTCCGGAGCGCCGTCGCGGTGGAACTCCTTCCATTCGGTGGAGAAGTCCTCGGTGATCTGCGGGAAGTTGTTCGTCACCACGGCACCGCTGGGGATGTCCACGATGGCCGGAACAGTGATGCCCCGGCTGTACCCGGGCGTGCGCCGGAAGAACGCTTCCTGCAGGCGTTCAATGCCCAGGACCGGATCCCTTCCGTCAGGGTCCAGATCGAAGGTCCAGCTGCGGGCGTCATGGGTGGGGCCGGGCGTTCCCAGCGAAATCGCATCCTCAAGGCCAAGCAGCCGCCGGACAATGATGGTCCGGTTGGCCCAGGGGCAGGCGCGGGCAGCGATCAACCGGTACCGTCCGGCCTCCACGGGGTATCCGTCGCGCCCGTCACGCGTGATGCGCGTTTCAATGTAGTTGGTGTCCCGGGTGTACTCGCTGCCGCCGGTTACATACGCTCCGCGCGTGCTGAACCCTGAACCGCCGTCCTGCTCTGTTCCAGTGCTGTCGGCCATGACGCTCCCCGTTCAGGTGTGACTTTTGGTGGTGATCATTCTCTCTCCACAATAACTGCTGGCTGTCCGGCCGTTGCTTCCGATGTGTTCCGCGGCTGCCACCGGTAGAGTCGGGAAGACATTGCCGCTTAGCCATGAGAACCAACAGCCGAAGAATCCCGGTGCGGAGTCTTCGGCGGGGAAGGACCCAGCCAGATGCGAGTAGCTGTTATCGGAGCAACCGGGAATGTCGGTACAGCCCTGCTGCGCCGGCTTGCACAGGCGCGCGGCGAACGCCCGGACGGCCTGGAGATCGTGGGTATTGCACGGCGTATACCGAAAACCGGTGCCCCGCCGTACGACGGCGTTCAGTGGCACAGTATCGACATTGCCACCGCGGAGGGCCGGGACAAGCTGACGGAAGCGCTGCGGGGCGCGGATGCCGTGGTGCACCTGGCCTGGGCCATCCAGCCGAACCACGACGAAGCCGAACTCCACCGCATCAATGTCCACGGCACCGAGAACGCCCTGGCCGCGGCTGCCGCCGCCGGTGTGCGCCAGTTCGTCTGCGCTTCCTCGGTGGGCGCATACTCCCCCGCTCCGAAGGACCGGCTCACCGATGAGTCATGGCCCGCCCGCGGCATCGCCAGCTCCCACTACAGCCGGCACAAGGGCGAACAGGAAGCCCTTCTCGACAAGTTCGAGCGGGAGTACCCGGAGATTCCCGTGGCGCGCCTGCGGCCGGGCCTGATTTTCTCTTCCGACGCCGGAACCGAGATTGGCAGCTATTTCCTGGGCCCGCTGGTGCCCAAATTTGTTCTGAACAAGCTGAAACTGCCGCTGATTCCGCTGCCCAAGGAGTTTTCCTTCCAGATTGTCCACGGTGATGACATGGCCGATGCCTATTGGCGGGTGGTGGACCAGCGTGCGGAGGGCGCCTTCAACATCGCAGCCGATCCCATCATTACGCCGGAGCTGCTGGCCGGAGTCCTGGGTGCCCGGCGGCTGCTGAACATTCCCGTGAAACTGTTGCGCGCCGTCGTCGGCATCACATGGGCCGCACGTCTGCAGCGCACTGATCCCGGCTGGATCGACATGGCTGCCGGGGCTCCGCTGATGGATACGTCCCGGGCGAGGGACCTGCTGGGCTGGCGTCCGCGGAAGACATCCGTGGAGTCGCTGAAATACGTCCTGGACGGCCTGTCAGCAGGCGACGGCGTTAAAGGTTCGCCGCTGCTGGCTCCCCGGCGCTGAACTGCGGCGGGGCTTCCGCCCCTGCTGTCCTTACCGCGGCCGCCACGTCTTCCTGCAGCAGTTCCGCGTTCAGGGCCACCGCCAGGCGGTAGGCGTCCCCCGCAGCCGCCACCACCTGGCTGGATGGATCCGTGACGTTGCCGACCGCCCAAATGCGGTCTGCGCCTGTCCGCCCGGCGTCGTCGGTCTCCAGGCAGCCGTCGGCGTCGCGGCTTAACCCCGGCACTTCCGCCAGCAGGGGGTCCACAGCGGCACCGGGTTCGCAAAACACTGCCCGGCACGGCACCCTGCGTCCGTCCGCGAGGACCACCGCCGCCACGGCATCGTCCCGGACCTGCAGTTCGGCCGCCGTGCCATGCACCACCGTTATGCCCATGGCCGCGAGGGCCCGGGCGTCGTCACCGGTCAGCTCCATGTCCTTGCCGCAAATCAGCGTGACCTCGTCCGAAAAAGTACGCACCAGGAACGCCTGCTGCACGGAAGACGGTCCGGAGGCCAGGACCGCGAGCGGGCGTTCGGCCACTTCCCAGCCATGGCAGTACGGGCACTGCAGCAGGTCCCGGCCCCAACGTTCGGGCGCCCCGGTAATCTCCGGGGGTACGTCGCGAAGCCCGGTCGCCACCACCACATGCCGGCCGTGCAGCACCCGGCCGTCCGCCAGTTCCACGCGCCGGTCCGGGGTCAGCGCGGTGGCCTCGGCATCGATGATGTCAACGTCGTACCGCTCCAAATCCACGCGGCACAGCCGGAGGAGTTCACGGGGCGGAACACCGTCGCGCGAGGGAAAGCCGTGCACGTGGTCCGCCGGAGCATTCCGCGGGCGGCCCGCATCAATGACACAGACACGGCGGCGGGCCCTTCCAAGGACCGTCGCGGCCGTGAGTCCGGCAATTCCACCACCAATAATGATCACGTCAAAGTGCGCTGAACCCGCGCCGGAGCCATAAGTCATGGAACTTTTGTACAGCAGATTTGGGAAATCGTCAGCACCCTTATAGTTGCCCTACACTTTTCGACATGGATACCAGCACGCAGGCACCGACTGCCTCAAAACTCAAGCAGGGGATCACGGGCCCCATGCTGTACCTCTTTATCCTCGGCGACGTCCTGGGCGCCGGAATATACGCCCTCGTCGGCGAAGTTTCAGGCCAAGTGGGCGGCGCCATCTGGGTGCCGCTGGTGGTCGCCCTGGGCCTGGCGCTCCTGACCGCTGCCTCCTACGCCGAGCTTGTCACTAAATACCCCAAGGCCGGCGGCGCCGCGGTGTTCGCCCAGCGGGCCTTCAAGGTTCCGGCGGTTTCCTTCCTTGTCGGTTTCGCCATGCTGGCTGCCGGCGTCACCAGCGCCGCCGGCCTGGCGCTGGCCTTCACGGGCGACTACCTCAGCCCGTTCCTGGATGTCCCCCCGGTCCCCGCAGCCATCGTTTTCCTGCTGCTGGTGGCACTGCTCAATGCCCGCGGCATTTCCGAATCGGTGCGCAGCAACGTGGTCATGACCGTCATCGAGGTTTCCGGACTGGTGCTGGTGATCGTCCTGGTGGGTCTCATGCTGGGCAAGGGTGAGGGCTATCCGGAGCAGATCACCCAGTTCCCGGCTGATGTGAACCCGGCAACCGCTGTTCTCGCGGCATCCGTCATTGCCTACTATTCATTTGTTGGCTTCGAGGTCTCGGCCAACATTGCCGAGGAGGTCCGCGATGTGCGCCGGGTTTATCCCCGGGCCATTTTCGCGGCCATGCTCACCGCCGGCCTTGTCTACATCCTGATTGGGCTGGCAGCGTCCATTGCCCTGCCCACCGAGGACCTGGCCGGATCCTCCGGGCCGCTGCTCGACGTCGTCAGCGCCACCGGCTTTGGTGTTCCGGACTGGCTTTTTAGCCTCATTGCCCTGGTGGCGGTGGCCAACGGTGCGCTGCTGACCATGATCATGTCCTCCCGGCTGACCTTCGGCATGGCGGAGCAGGGCCTGTTGCCGGGAGTGTTCGGCAAGGTGCTGCCCAACCGGCAGACTCCATGGGTGGCCATCGTGGCCACCACCGCAGTGTCCATGATCCTGACCATGACCGGCGGACTGGCCTCCCTGGCCGAAACCGTCGTCCTGCTGCTGCTGTTCGTCTTCCTGAGCACCAACGTTGCCGTAATTGTCCTGCGGAAGGACAAGGTGGAGGAAAAGCACTTCAGAGCCCCGATTATTCTTCCGTACCTGGCCATCGCCTCCTGCGTACTGCTCCTGACCCAGCAGGACGCCACGGTGTGGCTGCGCGCGGGCATCCTGATGGGCGTGGGGCTTCTGCTGTTCGGCGCCAGGTTCCTCTCCAAGGGCAAGAACCTGGGTTCCCAGGGCAAGTAACTCCCGCTAAAACAGCGCTGCCCCGGACCAAGCGGTCCGGGGCAGCTCCTGTTACGGGGTCTTTCTATTCGTGCAGGTGGTCGTCGTAATCCTTGCCGGCGTGCTGCTGGCGCAGCTTGCGGCCCTGCTCGATGTCTTCCTCTTCCTGCTCCTGGCGCTTTTCCGTCTGGCGCGTGTCGCGCGCTGGCAGCTGCACGGTCTCCTCAGCCTGGATCCCGGCCTGGAGTTCACGCCCGCGCTCCACCTCGGCGTCAAACTCGGCACCGAACAGCAGCGACAGATTGGCCAGCCACAGCCACAGCAGCAGGACGATCACGCCACCGATGGCGCCGTAGGTGGCGTTGTAGCTGCCGAACCGGGCTACGTAGAAGCTGAAGCCAAGGGTCGCGATGGCGAGAATCACCAGCGCAATAAACGCGCCCATGCTCATCCAGCGGAACTTGGGCTGCTTCACGTTGGGGGTGGCGTAGTACAGGATGGCGATGACCAGCACCGCAAACAGGACCATCACCGGCCACTTGGCAATATTCCAAATGGTGAGCGACTCCGACCCGAGGCCAATGAAGTTGCCCAGGGTTTCGGCGATCGGCCCGCTGATGACCAGCATGATGAGCAGCGCCGCGACCAGCAGGATCAGGATCAGGGTGACCAGCAGCTGGGTGGGCAGCAGCTTCCAGGCCGGACGCCCTTCATCCACTTCATAGATGCGGTTCATGGACCGCCCGAAGGCCTTCACATAGCCGGATGCTGACCACAGGGCACCGGCAATACCGACAATCAGCGCAAATCCGGCGGCACCGGAAGTGGTCAGCTGCTTGATGGGCCCTTCCAGGACCCCCACGGCGCTTGCCGGGGCGAATTCCTTCAGGAAGTCGAGCATGGTGTTGGTGGTGCTTTCGGCCTGTCCCACCAGGCCGAGTATGGACACCAGCGCCAGCAGGGCCGGGAACAGTGCCAGCACCGTGTAGTAGGTCAGCGCTGCGGCGAGGTCGGTGCACTGGTCCTTGCTGAATTCCCGGACCGTCTTGCGCAGGATGTACTTCCAACTGGGCTTTGTAACCTCGGCCGGGCTATCCGGCTTGCTCGCGTGTTCGGGATCCGGTGCCGTTTGGGCCCGCCCTCCGCTGTCCTGCTGCGCCATGACGGCCTCCTGGGTGCGTTGAATTGCAGACTTTTATCCTATTGGTAAGGGGGCTTACTACCAAAGGACTTCACTAGGCCATTCGGGCGTCCTGCCGGCCGCCGGGGGTCAGAACTGCTTGTAGTAGTCCGTGAGCAGCGTTTCTTCCGCGGGACTGAGCGCGCCGTCGGGATCCACCACAGGCGAGTCATCGACCGCCTCCCGGCTGAAGTTGACGTAAATGTCGTCTTCATCCCGGCGCGCTCCCGCCAGCGGAACAAAATGCTGCCTTGTTTCAAACAAGCCCAGTGCAACGGTAATCCATTCCGGCTCGCCCGTGGCCCGGTCCAGGTGCACCTGGCCCACCAGCCCCAGCCGCTCGCCGTCCTTGGCCCATACGTTGGAGCCCTGCAGTTCATGGATTACAAATTCGTCTGCCATGTCTGTTCCTCTGTTCCCTGTTGACGGTCGGATGGGCACCCCGTGCCCTGCTGCCAGCCAGCCAGAAGGATGCCCGTCTGTCAACCGACGGAAGAAGATTGGGCCACGAATACGCTAGTCGTCCACGGAGTTCTCTTCGCGCTCCTCGAAGACCTGCTTGCCCGGGCCGGCAAAGGAATGACGGCGGTCAATGGCCTCGATCGAACCGGTGAAGAACTGCGATGTGCTGGTGTCTTCCGGATCTCCCCCGGCGCGGGACCGGGGCGCCTTGTGCACCCCGGGGGCCTTGGCATGGACTTCTTCCCAGCGCTGGCGCGGCAGTGCTCCCGGGTGCCATTCCTGCAGGTAGGTGACCATCGCTTCACGGACCAGGCAACGCAGGTCAAAAAGCGCTCCGCTGTCCTCCGCGCTGACCAGGATGCGCACACGCACCAGGCTGTTGACGGCGTCGGTAATCTGCAGCACGCCGGTGCGTCCGTCCCACAGCTCGGTTCCGGCGAGGGTCTCCTTCAGGTGCGCACGCAGGTCGCCCACGGGAGCCCGCCAGTCCAGGTCCAGTTCCACGGTGCCCAGGATCGCGGACTGCTTCCGGGTCCAGTTCTCGAACGGCGTGGAGGTGAAGTAGGTGGACGGCAGGATCAGGCGCCTGTCATCCCACAGATGCACCACCACATAGGTCATGGTGATTTCCTCGATCGTTCCCCACTGGGTCTCCACGACCACAACGTCGTCAACCCGGATGGCGTCAGTGAAGGCCAGCTGGACCCCTGCAAAAACATTGGTAAGACTGCTCTGCACGGCAAGACCGGCGACGATGGAAATCAGACCGGCGGAGGCGAGGATACCGGCACCAAGCGCCTGTACTTCGGGGATGGTGAGCAGAACGAATGCCACGCCGATGGTGACAATAACGGCCACGCCCACCCGGCGGCCCAGCATGATCTGCGTTTTCAGCCGGCGCATCCGGCGGTTGTCCTTGCTGTCGGTCGAGTATTTGCTGAGCAGCATCACCTCGACGATGAGCAGGACGACGACGGCCAGCCAGGCCAGCGAAGCGATCAGTCCCAGCGTGAGGACGTAGCTGACCGGACCAAACCACTCTGCGCCGGCGGCGGTGGCGCCGAGGCCTATCCGGATGCCGATGAGGGACAGCACCAGCCGCAGGGGATTACGGCCCTGAGCTATCGCCTCCCGGATCCGTGGAACCCGGCGGAAGATCCTGGCGAGGGACTCCTGGAAAATCCGCGCGAGCAGCAGGGCTGCTCCCACAGCGAGCAGAACGGCGAACACTGGTTTGAGGTCGGAGGCAATACTGAGCAGATCTTGCATACATCCGATCGTGTCAGTTGCCCCGGGGGTCGTGTCCAATTGGCGGCAGCCCGGCGAACGTGAGAACGGCAACAGCCGAACGCAAAAGGAAGCACCCCCGACTATCTTCGGAGGTGCTCCCTTGGGGAACCTATTTGCTTGGCGTTTACTTGCCTGCGTCGGCCGCCGCTGCTGCTTCGGCGATCATCGGCACCACGTTGTCCAGGGCGTACGGGATGCTCAAGACATTGATGGCGGAGACGGAGAAGATGCGCTCTGCGTTGGAGTCGGCAACCAGGCCGCCGTTCTTGACCGCGGGGATCTGGCCCAGCAGGGGATCCGAACTGAGGGCAGCCGCAGCTTCGTCATCCTGCACCCAGGTCACAAAGACATCGGAGTCCAGCTGGTTGGCGTTTTCGTTGGCCCAGGAGTAGTAGAACTCACCATCCGGGGCGTTCTCATCCACGATCGGTGCCTGGACCATGCCCAGTTCGGTGAGGAATTTCGGACGGTTGTCCAGGGCCGTGTAGATGGAGGAACCGGCCGGGGCAAGGTTTCCGTAAATGAAGCTTTTCCCTTCAAGCTCGGGGTGATCCGCGGCAGCATCCTGAATGGACTGTTCTGTCTCGGCGATCAACTCGTCAGCCTTGTCGGACAGGCCCAGGGCTTTGCCGGTCAGTGCGGCGGTGTCCTGCCACGATGTGCCCCACTGGGCTTCCGGGTAGGCCACGACCGGCGCGATCTTGGAGAGCTTGTCGTAGTCCTCCTGGGTCAGGCCGGAGAAGGCAGCCAGGATGACGTCGGGATTGGTGGCCGCGACGTCGTCGTAGGCAATGCCGTCTGCCTCCGAGTACTGGACCGGGGCGCCTTCAGAACCGATCGGTGCACCGAGTTCTTCGAGTGCATCATCGATCCACGGAGTTGTGCCCTGCTCATTGCCGCCGTATTCGATGGTGGGCATGCCCACCGGGACAACGCCGAGGGCAAGGGCTGTTTCCGCGTTTGCCCAGGCGACGGCCGCTACGCGCTCGGGAGCGGATTCGATGGTCGTTTCGCCGTATGCATGCTCGATGGTGACCGGAAATGCATCAGCTGCGGCGGAGGAGCCGGTGCCTGCATCGGCCTCTCCTCCGGCGGAACCGGTTGAGCATGCGGAGAGGGACAAAACGGCGACGGCGGCAACGGCCGCAGCGCGGCGCATCCGAAACAGGGCCATGGGGGCTCCTTGACTGAAGGGAAGGTAAGTTTCAACGCTGACCAGTGTCCGGGAAGCCGGACAAAAGTAAGGGTATCCTACCCTTGCCCCTATTACGCAACATCAGTCTTGCGTATTACCGCTCACAGCCCATTGCGGGCCGCGGGGGCGGGCCCGCACGCCGGACTAATCGGGCGTTTCGCCCGGGTAGAGGTACACCTCTCCACTGCGCACCTCAACCCGGTGTGCTTTCGCGTTCACCAGGGCAGGAAGACACAGCGCTTCTCCGGTCCGGAGGCAGAACCTGGCTGAGTGGATGGGACATTCCACCTCACCGTCCTCGATCCACCCCTCCGACAGCGACGCCTCCTCGTGCGTGCAGGTGTCGTTCAGGGCATAAAAGCTTCCATCGTCGCTGTGGAACACCGCTATGTCATCCGCAGTGCCCGCCACCTCGGCGTCAACCTTCAACGCGGTTCCTTCATCAATGTCTTCCGCGGCAGCAACTCGAATGCCTTCACTCATGTTTTACCCTCTTCCGGCCCGGGGCCGTGATGTTCCTACTGGATCCACTCATCACGTTACCCCGGCCGGCGGGCGGGTGCGCTCGGCGCTACAACGACGCAGATGCGCCTGCCCGGTGCACTTCCAGCTCCCTGATCAGGCTTATCAGCTCCCGGCGGAGTTCGGGCCGGATGTCAGCGCTGAACCCGGCGCGCTCTATGTCGTCGGCCTGCAGCAGCATCCGGCGGCCATGGTCGGAGATCCCCACCATCCGGCGGGCCGACCCGTCAGTCCCCGGCGGCAGCTCAGCCACCAGCCCCTGGCGCGCCATTGTCACCAGCGAGGTTCCCAGCGTCTGTGCCGTAACCCTCAGCCGGCGCGCCAGCTCGGCACGTTTCAACGGCCCGTCCGCCATCAGCACCCGCAGCACCGTGACGCGCTCCTGCGTCAGGCCAACTTCCCGCAACCGGTTGTCCACTTCACGGCGCACCAACCGCGCGGCCGTTGACAGTAACCGGACGGCTTCCCAATCCCCCTCGTTCTGCATCTGCCTGCTTCCCTGTATCCATCGCCCCTTGTCTGGGTCCCCACTAGCATCGGAAATAATCAGTGTGCTTACCATTCCAACGCTACAAGGGGGGCAGTTGTCAAGAATTGAGGTCTTGTTTGGGCGGTGCGCCTAGCCGATTTCGGCACAGCACCGGGGAACCCTTTCTGGCTGTCCCCTCCGGGCGTAGGCTGGGGCGGCACAGCCAACGAAGGCTGCCTGGTGCAGCCCGGATGAGGGGAACCGCCATGAGCACAAAGGATCTGCAGGATGCCCGAAGCGCCGGCGACGACGGCGTCCGGGAGGTCAAGGAGCGGGTGGTCACCGCCCAGGACGCCCGCGCATTGGCCGAGGCCTCCCGCATCAGCGAAGACCGGCGCCCCAGCTTTGCCAAGGGCATCTACATGGGCAAATACAACCTGGACCTCATCCGGCCGCAGCCTGTGGATCCGGAAGCGGCAATCCGGGAGCGGGACTTCCTGGACCGGCTCGCCGCATACTGCGCCACCCTGGACGGCCGGCTGATCGAGCGGACCGGTGTCATTCCGGATGGCTACCTCCGGGGCCTGACCGAGCTGGGCGTCTTTGGCATGAAGATTCCCCGGCAGTACGCCGGACTTGGCCTGTCCCTGCTCGCCTACGGCCGTGGCCTGATGCTTCTGGGGTCGGTGCATCCCAGCCTTGGCGCACTGGTGTCGGCCCACCTGTCCATCGGCGTTCCGGAGCCGGTTAAGGTCTTCGGGACGGCGGAGCAAAAAGAAGAGTACCTGCCGCGCTGCGCCACGGGCGCCGTTTCCGCCTTCCTGCTGACAGAGCCCGACGTCGGGTCCGACCCGGCCCGCATGCGCGCAACGGCGGTGCTGTCCGAGGATGGCAGCGAATATGTGCTGGACGGGGTCAAGCTGTGGACAACCAACGGCGTCATTGCCGAACTGGTGGTGGTCATGGCCGCAGTGCCGCCGCACGGTTCCGAAAAAGGCGGGATCAGCGCCTTTGTGGTGGAAATGGATTCTCCGGGGATCACGGTGGAGAACCGGAATAATTTCATGGGCCTGCGCGGCATCGAAAACGGGGTGACCCGCCTCCGCGGAGTCCGGGTCCCCGCGGCCAACCGCCTGGGCCGGGAGGGCCAGGGCCTGAAGATCGCGTTGACCACCCTGAACACGGGCCGCCTCTCCATTCCGGCCCTGTGTGCGGCGTCCGCCAAATGGTCGGTGAAGATTGCCCGCGGCTGGACCGGGACCCGGGAACAGTGGGGGCGGCCAATCGGCCAGCACGAGGCCGTGGCGAAGAAGGTGGCCTTTATCGCCGGCACCGCCTTCGCGCTGGAGAGCGTTTTTGAGCTGTCGGCCAGCATGGCCGACGCCGGAACCAAGGACATCCGGATCGAAGCCGCACTGGCAAAGCTGTGGGCATCAGAGATGGCTTACCGGGTGGGCGATGAACTGGTGCAGATTCGCGGCGGCCGCGGCTTTGAGACCGCCGATTCCCTGGCCGCCCGGGGAGAGCGGGCCGTTGGCGCCGAGCAGCAGCTGCGGGACCTGCGAATCAACCGGGTCTTTGAGGGCAGCACCGAAATAATGCATCTGCTGATCGCCCGCGAGGCCGTTGACGCCCATCTCAAGGCCGCCGGTGATTTGGCCGTCGCGGACGCAACCCTCAACAGGAAAGCCCGGGCCGCGGTAAAGGCAAGCGGTTTCTACGGCCGGTGGCTGCCCACACTGGCAGCCGGTCGGGGTTCGGTGCCCACGTCCTATGCGGAGTTCGGCCCGCTTGCCGGCTACCTGCGGTATGCCGACCGCGCTTCCCGCCGCCTGGCCCGGTCCACCTTCTATGGGATGGCCCGGTGGCAGGCGGGGCTGGAGCACCACCAGGTTTTCCTGGGCCGGATCGTGGACATCGGAGCCGAGCTGTTCGCCATGTCTGCTGTCTGCATGCGCGCTGAGACAATGCGTCGGAAGGATCCGGTGGAGGGAGCGGCAGCCTTTGAACTGGCCGCCGCCTTCTGCGCCCAGTCCCGGGTGCGGACCGACACGCTCTTTGATGACCTGTGGCGCAATTCCGATGCCGAGGACCGCCGGCTCGCGAAAGGTGTCCTGGCCGGGCGGTACACCTGGCTGGAGGAGGGAGTGCTGGATCAATCCGAAGGGACCGGCCCCTGGATTTCGGAGTGGGCCAATGGTCCTGACGCCGGGGAAAACCTCCACCGCCGGTACCGCTGAGCCCCGCATCCTGCTTTGCGCACACCGGGCCAGCCGCCATCCGGTGGCTCAGTGTGAGCATTGACACATCATGTGGCCTGCACCAGACTTAGCGTAGGCAGCATGCATACCAAGCGGTTGCTTGGTAGCGGGTCGGTTCTGACAAGGGAGTCAAGGTGCAGGAAAACAGCGTCAGTGCCCGCCGGCTGGAGGGCAAGACCGCCATAGTCACCGGGGCCAGCCGCGGCATCGGTCTTGCCGTGGCCCGTCGGATGGCGGCGGAGGGCGCCCGGGTCTGCATCACCGCGCGGAAGCCCGGCCCCTTGGAGGAGGCAGCGGCGTCGTTCCCCGAGGGCACGGTCCTGGCCGTTGCCGGAAAATCCGACGACGCCGGGCACCGGGCCGAAGTGCTCGACACCGTTGCGGGCGTCTTTGGCCGGTTGGACATCCTGGTCAACAACGCCGGCATCAACCCGGTGTACGGTCCGCTGATGGATCTGGATGCCGAAGCCGCCCGGAAGATCATCGAGGTGAATCTTTACGGCACGCTCGGCTGGGTGCAGGACGCCTATCATCACGAAAAGCTCGATTTTGCCGGCCGCGGCGGGTCCGTCATTAACTTGTCTTCGGTCAGCGCACAGACGCCATCCCCCGGAATAAGCTTTTACGGTGTCAGCAAGGCCGCCATCGAGCAGCTCACCCGTTCCCTGGCGGTTGAACTGGGCCCGGCCATCCGGGTCAATGCCCTCGCTCCCGCCGTCGTCAAGACGCAGTTTGCCCGCGCCCTGTATGAAGGCCGGGAAGAGCAGGTGGCCGCCGCCTACCCCCTCGGCCGGCTTGGCACGCCCGAAGATGTGGCTGCCGCCGCGGCCTTCCTGGCGTCCGACGACGCGGCCTGGATTACCGGCCAAATCCTCAACCTCGACGGCGGCCTGCTGGCTGCCGGCGGCAACGCCTGAGCAGCAAAGGACACCACGCATGAATACCCTGCCCTCCGACGTCGAGGACCTGCGTCTGCGCACCCGGGACTTTATCCGATCCGTGGTGATTCCCGCGGAGCCTTCACCCGGTGAACGGCTGGACGAGGACACCCTCGGCCGGCTGCGCGCCTCGGCCAAGGACGCCGGGGTCTACGCCCCGCATGCCCCCAGGGAATACGGTGGCCAGGGGCTGCCGCTGAAATTCTGGTCGCCGATCTTTCAGGAGGCCGGTTACTCGTTGATTGGGCCGACCGTCCTGAATTGCCAGGCACCGGATGAAGGCAACATGCACATGTTGGAATTGATCGGAACGCAGGCACAAAAGGAGCAGTATCTGCGTCCGCTGGTCTCCGGGGAAGCCCGGTCCTGCTTCGGAATGACTGAACCCCATCCCGGTGCCGGATCGGACCCGGCCGCCCTGCAGTCCTCGGCGGTCAAGGTGGACGGCGGCTGGGTTGTCAACGGCCACAAGCGTTTCACCAGCGGTGCCAACAATGCCGCTTTCTGCATCGCGATGGTCCGCACGCCGGCACTGGACGGCTCGTTGCCGGGAGGCGCTGCCCCCGCCGGCGCCACCATGCTCCTGGTGGATATGGACACGCCGGGGGTCCGGATCGGCCAGCAGATCTCCACCATGGACCGCGCCATTGGCGGCGGCCATCCGCACCTGCACTTTGAGGACGTCTTTGTACCCGACAATGCCGTTCTGGGGGCGCCGGGCGAGGGATTCCGCTACGCCCAGGTCCGGCTGGGCCCGGCCCGGCTGACGCACTGCATGCGCTGGCTCGGGCTTGCCCGGCGGGCGATGGACATTGCCCTGGACCGGACCAACACCAGGGAGATTTTCGGCTCCGCCATGCATGAATTGGGCATCGCCCAGGACATGCTGGCGCTGAACGTGCTGGACCTGGAAACGTCCGATGCCATCATCACCAAAACCGCCATGCTGCTGGACACCGATGCCAGAGCCGGTTCCGCACTGTCCTCAGTGGCGAAAACACATACCTCCGAAGCCGTGTACCGGGTGATCGACCGGTCCCTTCAGCTGTGCGGCGGCGACGGCGTCTCCGACCGCCTGCCGCTGGCGTCCTACCTTAATGAAGTGCGGGCGTTCCGCATTTATGACGGCTCGAATGAAACGCATAAGTGGGCCATTGCACGGCGGGCTTCAGCCACGCGGCGCCGTGAGGTCGAACAAGGCGCACCCTTCCAGGCAGGCGTCGACGGAACGCCCTCCTACAGCTCCGCGGAGGCGTAGGAGATGGCAACGGGCGCGGCATCGCTGCTTTCCGTCCCGGATGGAACCGAAGTGGTGGCAACCCGGGCCGAGGCCGACAAACTGGCTTCGCCTCCCCTGCTCATTCTCGACGCAGTTACCGCGTTCCTGGACGAGCACAACCTTGGCTCAGGCCCCCTGTCCTGGGCCCAGATCGGGGACGGGCAATCCAACGTCACCTACCGCATCCAGCGCGGCAGTGATGTCTTTGTCCTTCGGCGCGGGCCCCGACCTCCGCTGCCGCCGTCCACCCACGACATGGTGCGGGAAGCACGAATCCAGCAGCTCCTGAAAAGCCGCGGTGTTCCGGTTCCGGAAATCCTGGCGGTCTGCGGGGACGAGTCGATCCTCGGCGTGCCGTTCTATGTCATGTCCTATTTGGACGGCCTCGTCATCACCAACACCATCCCGGCGGCCCTGGACTCCGCGGAGCAGCGGCTGGCGACCAGCAACGCCGTCGTCGACACCCTGGTGAAGCTGCACAGCGTGGACGTGGCGGAAGGCGATTTGGCCTCCTTCGGCCGCCCCGACGGATACCTGCGCCGCCAGGTGGAGCGGTTTTCCGCCCTGTGGGACATCAATACCACCCGCTCGCTTCCGGATGTGGGCCTGCTCGGCGGGTGGCTGGCTGACAATCTTCCCGACAGCCAGCAGGCCGCCGTCCTGCACGGTGACTACCGTCCGGGGAACCTGATGTTCCACCGCAGCGCGCCCGCGCGGGTGGCCGCCGTCCTGGACTGGGAAATGGCCGCCGTCGGCGATCCGCTCGCGGACCTGGGCTATCTCACGGCAACTTATGCCGAGCCGGGCAGCCCGCCCAGCCCCCTGGAACTGACCGCCGTCACCCGGAATCCGGGATATCTGCGGCGCGGCGACGTGATTAAGCGCTATCAGGCGCAAACCGGTCTATCGCTTGATGCCCTTCCCTGGTACCAGGCGCTGGCCCTTTGGAAGGCGTCGATTTTCTGCGAGGCCATCTACACCCGCTGGCTCAAGGGAGAACGGCCCAACGACACACAATTTGCCCCGTCCATGGCGGCCGGTGTTCCGCAGCTGCTCGCGCAGGCGCGTGTTTTCGCCGGGCTGTCCCCTGCCGCCGTGGACTAAGGCCGCCGTGGATTAAGGCACGATGACCGCCCGGCCAATGATCTCGTTGTTCTTCAGCTTTTCGTAGGCCTTGGGCGCATCGTCCAGGGAATACACCTCGGTGTGCACGTTGATGCCGCTGGAGCGGGCCAGGTCAAAAACTTCGATCAGTTCCGGCCTGCTCCCCCAGTACGGAGAGCGGATGGTGGCTTCGAGTGCTCCCGACATGAAGCCGACGGGAAGCACGCCGGCGCCCACACCGAGCAGGACCTGGTCCCCCTGGGTCCGGATCATGGCCTTGCCCAGATCCATCGTGGCCTGGTTGGCGACGAAGTCGAAGACCGCGTTCACGCCCTCGCCGTGGGTCAGGTCCCTCACCAGATCCACTGTTCCGGATTCTGACGGGAAGGTGTACTGAGCGCCAACGTCCGAGGCCAGATTCAGCTTGTCCTCGCTGATGTCCAGCGCCACCACAGTGGCCGGGGTCATAGCCCGCAGGAGCTGGACGGCAACGTGACCCAGCCCGCCAACGCCAATCACCACGCAGGTGGCACCGGCATGCAGCTTATCCAGTGACCCCTTAATCCCGTGGTACGGGGTCAGGCCGGCGTCGGTCAGGGATACATTCTTCACCGGATCAAGGTCCCCCAGCGGAACCAGGTGCCTGGGGTCGTCCACAATCATGTACTCGGCCATGGCTCCGGGGGCGCCCAGGCCAGGCGGCATAATGCCGTATTTGGCGGCATTCGTGCAGTAGTTCTCGCTGCCCTTGGAACACTCGTAGCAGCGCCCGCAGCCCCAGGGACCATAGACCGCAACGGACGTTCCCAGCTCCAGGTACTTCACGCCGTCGCCCAGCTTGTCCACCACTCCGGCGCCCTCATGTCCCAGCGTTTGCGGCCGGCCGTACACATACTGGTCATCCGGCAGGCTCATGATGAACTCATCCGAATGGCACACGCCTGCGGCGCTCACCTTGATGCGGACCTGGCCGGGCCCGGGCTCGGGAGTTTCTATCTCCACTACTTCGGGCGGGGAACCAATGGTGCGGTATTGAAGAGCCTTCATGGGAAACTCCTGATCTCCGTGCCCCGGACGCGTGGTCGGCCGGTCGCGGCTGGTGGATTCGGGCGCTTTAATCGTTGCACCCATCACTTCAATACACAGCCCCTCACCCCGCCACCGGACCCGGCGGCGGGGTTAACGCCGTCAGCCGCCAAACAGGGCAGACGCGCGGGTCAGGGTCTGGAACACTCCGTACGCCAGGGGCACTCCCACCAGCAGCCAGCTCAGCACGACCCGGGCATTCGAGGTCTTTTTCATTTGCGCTCATCCTCCAACTCGCTTGCGTCGGCCGCCGCGGCCGGGACTGTGCTCTGCGGCTCATGATGTTTTGCGTCCACCGGGCGTACCAGCAGATTGGCCAGGAAACCGATGACCAGCAGCCCAACCATCGTCAGCAGCGCCGGCTGATATGCGCCCGCGTCCAGTTCGCCGGGGGTGCCCTGGGCGTCAAGGAAGGAGTTCACGATCAGCGGCCCGGCAATGCCCGCTGCGGACCAGGCCGTCAGCAGACGGCCGTGGATGGCGCCCACCTGGTAGGTCCCAAACAGGTCCCGCAGATAGGCGGGGACGGTGGCAAATCCTCCACCGTAGAAGGACAGGATCACGAAGGCCAGCAGGACGTACAGGATGGTGGATGTGCTGCCGAACAGGGAGAGCATCAGATAGAGCACCGCCCCCGCACCCAGATAGACCATGTAAATGCGTTTGCGTCCGATCACGTCGGAGGTCGCGGACCAGACAAACCGTCCACCCATGTTGCCGATCGACAGCAGTCCCACGAAGCCTCCGGCCACCGCAGCGCTGACCAGGGAAACGCCGTCGGGCTGGCGGAAGAAGTCCTGAATCATTGGGGCTGCCTGCTCCAGGATGCCGATCCCCGCCGTGACGTTGCAGAACAGGACAATCCATACCAGCCAGAATTGGCGGGTCTTGATGGCGTTTGCGGCGGATACGTTGTTGGTGGTGACCAGTGCCTTGCTGGCGACTTTCGACGGGTCGAACCCTTCGGGCCGCCAGCCGTCGGCAGGGACTTTAATGGTCCATGCCCCGTAGAGCATATACACGAGATACACGGCGGCGAGGGTGAGGAAGAGCTTGCCCACCGCTTCTCCGGCGTCGGCGCCCGGAGTGCCAAACTCAGGGTCGTAAAAGCTCAGCAGGGCCGAGGACAGCGGGCTGGCGATCAGCGCGCCGCCGCCGAAGCCCATGATGGCCATTCCCGTGGCCAACCCGGGCCGGTCAGGGAACCACTTGATCAGGGTTGAAACCGGGGAAATGTAACCGATACCCAGACCTATTCCGCCAATCACTCCGTAGCCCAGGTAAAGGAGCCACAGCTGGTCGGTGAAGATTCCGACGGCCCCCACCAGGAAACCACCGGTCCAGAACACCGCGGAAACAAACATCGCCTTCCGCGGGCCGTTCCGGTCCACCCAGGTACCCATCACTGCGGCTGACAGCCCCAGCATCACGATGGCGACCGAGAAGATGACGCCAATCTGGGTCAGGCTGGCGTCGAAGTGTTCCACCAGTGCGTTTTTGTACACGCTTGTCGCATAGGCCTGTCCAATGCAGAGGTGGACCGCCAACGCGGCCGGCGGAATCAGCCATCGGTTAAATCCCGGTGGTGCAATGGTGTTTTCACGGTCGAGCCAGCTCATCCATAACTCCCTTGTCGATGGTGAAGCGCCTGCAACTGCCATTTCCGCCAGCATTCCCCATGACGCCCGCAGGCTTGGTCCTGACACGCCGCGGCACGACCAGCAAAATGTGGCGCGGGCCACAACCTACTCTTCGGTAACTTAAATTTCCAAAATCCTTGCCTTGTTACCGGTCAGTAGGTTAGATGTAACAGACATCACACTTTGTCGGGGGAATTCGTCATCAGAGTAGAGGCGCTTTCGGTCCGGCAGCACTGACAGCGGAAGCCTTCGGCGCCGCTTCGCGCCCACCCGGTCATGGGACCGGATATGACCACAAAAGGAATTTCAATGACGAGTTCTCCGTCCGGGCGGGCCAGTTCCAGGCCGCATACACTCCTGACAGCTCTATTAGCTTTATTCCTGATACTCCTTCTCGCCTTCTTCGTCCTGTTCACCAGCCGTGTTGCGGCCGGAGCCACCCAGCTCAGCGACGGTGCCGCCAAGGCGTCCACCGGTGCCGGTGACCTGAAGGACGGCGCAGCCAAGGCCCGCGATGGTGCGGACAAGGTTGCCGCCGGCAGCGAAAAGGTGGACACCGGGGCCAACACCCTGGCCAAGGGCATCGCTTCCGCCAAGACCGGAGCGACTTCCCTGAAGGCCGGTGCAGTTTCCCTGGACGAAGGTGCCCTGAAACTGCAGACCGGCGCCGTATCTGCCTCCGAGGGTGCCCTCAAACTTGCCACCGGCGCGGGGACGGCCAACGCCGGTGCCGGTCAGCTTGCAAGCGGCGGAATCCAGCTCCGCGACGGAGCTGTGCGGGCCTCTGACGGTGCCAGCCTGCTTGCTGTCGGTTCCGGAGACTTGAATACGGGAGCCCTCAACGCCGCTGAAGGCGCCAAGACGCTGAACGCCGGTGCGGGACAGCTTGACGACGGCGGCGTGGCCCTTCGGAACGGCGCAGATCAGATTGCCGGCGGAGCGAAGGAGCTGAACAACGGCGGCCTCAAGCTGCGGGACGGTTCGAAGGCCGCCAACGCCGGTGCCGGACAGCTCGCCGCGGGTGCCGGAGTGCTGCGATCCGGTGCCAATGATGCAAAAGCCGGTGCCGGCAAACTGGAGGCCGGAGCAGGGGATGCCAAAAACGGCGCCGAGCAGATTTCCACCGGGGCAGGCACGCTTGCTGCGGGTGCGGATGCGCTCAATACCGGAAGCACGGAGCTGGCAGCAGGTGCCAAGAATGCTGACGCCGGTGCCCAGCAGATTGCCGCAGGAACCGGCGAGCTGAAGACCGGCGCGGTCTCTGCCAAGGAGGGTGCCGCACAGGTAGCCGTAGGTGCCGCCGGCGTAAATGCCGGCGTCTCCAAGCTGGCCAAGGGTGCCGGAGACCTTGGCGACGGCGCCGCCGCCCTTCATGAGGGAACCGGAGCTGCAGTCCAGGGCACCACGGACCTCGTGGCCGGCGCCAACCGCGTCAATGCAGGTGCCAAGGAGCTCGGCGATGGCGTGGATAAAGCGGCCGTCGGCTCAGCTGAACTCGCCACTGGTGCACGGAACCTCTCCAACGGCATCAATTTCTTGATACCCAACGGAAGTGCACTGCAAACGGGTGCAGCATCTCTCGTCGCTGGTATTCCTCTGGTCAATGGTGGTGCAGCCGTCCTGACAACCAGTGCCGATGAGGTGGCAGCCGGCGCGGCGGGCGCATCAGCGGCCGCCGAAAACATGATGGCCCAACTGCAGAAACTGCAGCAGGATGCCCCCTCCCTGACCGAGGCTCAGCTTGCTGAACGTCTGGCTGCAGTCACAGCTCAGGCGCAGGCCACCAAGGACGGCGTGGTTAAGGTCGCCGAGGGGGGAACCAAGTTCAGCAACGCCTACAACACCCAGCTTAAGGACGGACTGGAGCGGGTTCGTGCCGGTGCAGAAGCCGTTGGCCCAGGAGTCCTGGGGCTTGCCGCGGTGCAGGACGGCGGCCAGCAGGTTGCCGCCGGAGCCGAAGCACTCAACGTTGGAGTTCAAACGATCAAGGCCGGTTTTGATGGCCAGGGAACTGCTGAAGAACCCGGTCTGCGTAACGGTGCGGCAGGAGTAGCCAAGGGTGCCGCAGCGCTTGCCGACGGCGCACTGCTCCTCCAGGGCGGAGCCCAGCAGGTTCTGGAGGGAACGGGCAGCCTGGAGAAGGGCATTGGCGAACTGGCCACCGGAACCGGTGCTTTGGAAGCCGGCTCCAGCGATCTGGCCGCCGGCAATGAACTGCTCGCCGCCGGTGCTGATGAACTGAACACCGGTGCCACAGCTCTGGCCGCAGGAACTCCGGCATTGACGGCCGGTGCCAATCAGATCGCCGCTGGTGCAAGCCAGCTCAACACCGGAGCCGGGGATCTCTCCGCCGGCGCCTCAAACCTGTCAACCGGCCTGACGGCGCTGCGTGCCGGCGCCGGGGATCTGGCCAAGGGCAACGGGGCCATCGCCGAAGGTGCCGGACAGCTCAACGCCGGAGCCGCTGAACTGGCCACGGGCACCAAGGCACTGGAGGTTGGTGCCGGACAGCTGGCAACCGGCGCGGGAACGCTCAACAACGGTGCCGTGTCCCTCTCGGCGGGAGCCGGAGAGCTCTCCACCGGTCTGGGAACGCTGCGTGCCGGTGCGGGAACCTTGGCTGCGGGTAATACCGCCATCGCGGAAGGCGCCGGCAAGCTAAATGCGGGCGCCTCAGAGCTGGCTGCCAAGACTCCGGACCTGGTGACCGGTGCAGAAAAACTGGCTACCGGCGCCCAAACTCTTTCCACGGGCCTCGGCACTCTGGAAGCCGGAGCAGCAACGCTGGCTGACGGAAATGACCAGCTGGCGACCGGCGCCACCACTCTGGCGGACGGCACCAGCAAGTTGGTCACCGGCAGTGGCAGCCTTGCCGAGGGCGTCGTAAAGCTCGACGACGGCGGCAAGACGCTCACCACCGGGACAAGCGATCTGAAGGAGGGTGCGGCTGAACTGGCCGACGGCAATAAGAAGCTGGCCGAAGGCACCGAGACCCTCGACGGCGGCAACGGGGAAATCTCCGCGGGCGCCGACACCATGCGGGCCAGCACCACAGCCATGACGCCCGGCGAGATTGTCACCTCTCCCAAGGTCCTGGCACTACTGATTCCGCTGCTCCTGCTGATGGTTCCCCTGGTCATGCTGATCAGCGGGCGCTCCCGTCGGCAGCAGCACTAGCCACCAGCGGCAAGACCAGTAAGAAGAAGGGCGGAACCGCAGCAGCGGTTCCGCCCTTCAGTGTTTTCAGTGGTCCCATCCGTGCTCAAAGTCCGCAGTTCCAAAAGGGATGGGTCGCAGCCGCAGGTGCAGGGCACCGCCGTCGAGGGTCTCGGTTTCCAAAAGGCGGAAGCCGGACGACGCCGCCCCCGTTTCAAAGAGGCGCTTCCCGCCTCCGACCACGACAGGAAAGACGAGCAGCCGATACTCATCCACCAGTCCCGCATCATGCAGGGCCCGGGCCAACCGGTGGCTGCCATGGACCTGCACCTCCCCGCGCCGCTCCCTGAGCGCCGCAACGGCCGGCAACAGGTCTCCTTTGAGAACCTTGGTGTTGTGCCAGGTCGGATTCTCCATGGTCGAGGTAACCAGGTGCTTCGGCAATTGGTTGAAGGCGTAGGCCACTTGGTCTTCCGGGTCCGTCACAGGTTCCCAAAATGGCTGCAGCATGTCATAGGTGCCCCGGCCCAGAAGCAGCGAGTCAGCCTTGGCAAACCAGCCGGTGACCGTTCGACTCACACCCGTGGTCATGTGCGGCGCGAGCCATCCGCCGTTTTCGAACCCGCCGGACCGGTCCTCATCGACGGCACCCGGGCTCTGCATCACACCATCCAGGCTCAGAAACATGTTCAGGGATAGAGTCATGGCGCCAATTTACGCCGCCCGGCAGACCGGCGATACGCAGGCGCCCGGTTTTGGACCCCAGATACTTCGGAGCGGGAATCAGCCCCAGATGGAGGGCGCCGGACGGCGGGTGCTCGGCAGGGCGCCGTCCTCGCGCCACTGCCGGATCCACTCGGGCAGCTCCAGGTCTGCCGGCGGACGGACGCCTGCGGCCTTGAAGATTTCCTCGTTGCTTACCGGCCCCTTCTTGGACACGAAGCGCGCGGCAATGTAGGCGCGGGCGTAAATTTCGCCGTCGGCCACCATCCGCTGCTCAATGTAGCTGGCACGCTCATCGAACCCAATAACCTTGGTTTCAATCGTGTAGCGCTGGCCCAATTCAAGGGATTTACGGAAGCTGATGGTTTCATTGCCCACCACGGGATTCCAGCCGTTGCGGCGCATTGCCGCCCAAAAGCCGCTTCGCACCATCAGGTCAAACCGGCCCAGATCCATCAGCGACAGGTACATCCCGTTATTCAGATGCATGGCGATGTCGATATCCGTCGGGAGCACCCGCATGGGCAGGGACGACGTGTCAAAAAAGCCCATCTTGGGGCGGCGACGGGAGCGGAAGAGGACCAGGAGCGTGCGGAGGAGAAGGTGCATAGACGCTATATTACTGGTCAGTAACTTAGTTTGTCCGCAATTTATCGAGCAGGTCATCTTCCGCGTCCGGCCCGGCTTTGACTCCCCCGGGAATACGGAAGAAGAAGACCATGCCAACTACCCACCAGAGACCGAACAGAATCCACGGTTCAACTCCGAGCTGGGCGGGCATGCCCGGCATGTAGAGGCTGAACAGCGCAATACCGAAAACTGCGGCAAGCACGCCGATCATCAGTCCGCCTTTTCCACGCCCGCCTATCCGCAGGGGGCGCTCCATGTCCGGTTCACGGCGGCGCAGCAGCAGAAAGGCTATCGCCACGAGGGTGTAGGCCAGGACAATGCTCGGAGCACCCGAATCCACCAGCCAGCCGAGCATCTCCGCTCCACCGAATGGCGCCAAGAAGCTAAGCGCGCCAATAAAGAGCAGGGCGTTGTGCGGGGTGTGGTACTTGGGATGGAGTTTGCCGAACCATGCGGGGAGCATTCCCGACCGCGCCAGCGAATACATCAGGCGTGATGCACCCATGAGCAGCGAGTTCCACGAGGTAAGAATGCCGGCGATGCCTCCGGCGATCAGGATCTTGGCCATGACATCGGTTCCGAACATGGTGCCGACGGCGTCTGCCGTGGCGATGTCCGCTCCGGCCAGTTCTGACGCCGGCATTGCCGAGGAAGTCGTGATCACTACCATCACGTACCAAATCGTGGCGAGAATTACCGATATCACCACCAGCTTCCCGATCTGCTTGGCGGGGATATTCACCTCCTCGGCCGACTGCGGGATGACGTCAAAGCCGATAAACAGGAACGGGACAACAACGAGAACTGCGAAGAAACCGTTGATGCCGCCGTTGAACCACGGTTCCATATTGGTTACGGAGCCGCCGGTGAACGAGCCGGCAATCATGACCACCCCAATAACCAGAAGGAACAGGACAACGAAGTTCTGCACAATCCCGGCTTCCTTCACGCCGCGGATATTGATCCAGGTGATCAGGACCGCGGCAAGGGCGCCGACCAGCGCCCAGGTCAGGTGCACCTCAAAGCCGGCAACCTCCCAGAGTGGGATCTGGCTCAGGTTGGGAAAGATGTATTCCGCCGTCCGCGGCAGGGCCACGGCTTCAAAGGCCACGATGGTGACGTACCCGCCAATGATGGCCCAGGACCCAATAAATGAAGTCCGCGGACCCATCGCTCGCATGATGTAGTTGTGTTCCCCGCCCGCCTTTGGCATGGCGGCACACAGTTCCGCATACGTCAGGCCAACGACGGACATGATGATCCCGCCGGCCACCATCGCGGATGCCGCGCCCATGGTTCCTGCTGATTCCAGCCATCCTCCGGTCAGGACCACCCAGCCGAAGCCGATCATTGCACCGAAGCCGATGGCCAGGACGTCCAGCCTGCCCAGCACTTTCTTGAGTGATGGTTCCGTTCCCGGCTGCGTGGCGGTCATGGCGAGACCTCTTTCCGTTGAAAACTCTCCGTGCTCTGTGGCGGCGCGATTTGGGGACAGGGTATAGCTGCAACTGGGCTTAGGAAAAGACGTGAACATTGAACAGTTTTGAAGAAGCCCGGTGCAATGCAGTCATACGTCGCTGGCCCTTATACGTCGCTGGCCAAAAAATGGGACAAAGATTACCGGGGCACCTATGTGGTGGCGGCTTACGGTTTTGAGACCGACGCCGTGTGGGCACTTATCGGTGGAGCACGGGAATCACTTGTCTTCCGAAATTATGTGGCGCACAGGGAACGGTTCGGAGGATTCCCTATCCTGACCTAGCGCTGCTGCCCGGACTGCCAGGAGGGGCTGGCCTGGATCCATGCAAGGGTGGTGCGGAGGAACGATAAACTTGACCGGTGGGAGTGAGAGTTTCCACCGTATGGATGGCATGACGAACGTTCGGGTAAACAGCATTGGGTGCCAGAGGTTCGGTGGGCGGGGCGGGCAGGGAACCAACCACGCCCATGGTGCGGGTGGTCCAGTCCGGGGCTTCCTTGGCCTGGTTGCAGGCCTCGCATAAGCCCTGGATGTTCTCTGCGCTGGTGGTTCCGCCGTCGCGGACCGGGCGGATGTGGTCATAGTGCCGGATGGGCGCACCGCACCACGGCATCCGGCATACCTGATCCCTTGCCGCTATGAACCGGGCCAAACCCTCGGGCACCAGCCGGGCCCGTGAGTCCATGCCCACCAGCTGGCCGGTGGACGGCGCCGTGTAAAGCCGCCGGAGCCAGGTGCGTGCTGACTTATCCGGGTCCACGGGGTCCTTGGTAGTTGAGTCCCGGCCCGTGGGCTTCCGGGGAATCCCGTCCCGGGTGGCGTCGCCGGAGGTTCGGTTCTGGGCGGTTGAGTTCCGCCGGATCAGGTCCCGGGCTGTCTGCGCGGGCAGGATCCCGTATCCGGGCAACACCGCCGGTTCCGCGGATCCGGCCAGCAGGGCCCGGTCCGTCATGATCAGCTGCACCTCGATCCGCACATCCTCAGCCCTGACCTGCCCAGTGGTGCGTTCCACGAAGGTGTCGGCCATGATCTGACCCTTGGTGCGCGGATCCCCGGCCCCGCGCAGGCGGTCCGCTTCGCGGGTCAGTGCCGCGTACACGCCCACGCCATGGGCCACCGGCAGCAGCGCGGTCACGTAGGTCATGGTGTCCGGGGCCGGACGGCAGGACACAAACCGCTCGGACACGGCGTGCGCGGCACGGTTGACCACGGCATGCGGATCCATGGCGTAGGAAAGGGTCTTGATTTTGGCGATCAGGGCCCGGTCTCCGAGCTGTTCGAGCTCGGTCAGGTTCCCGGCGATCTGCTCGTCGATGCGCTGCCGGTCCGCCAGGGACAGGCAGGCGGTCTCGCGGACCAGCAGTGTGGCCCGCCATTCACTAATCACTCCGAGGGTGAGGGCGTGCAGGGTGTGGGGCATTTCGCGGGTCAGGATCCGGGCCAGGCCCAGCATCCGGGTTCCGCGGTGAGGGGACTCGCGGCGGGCAAACCCGATTTGCGCTCCGACGCCTTTGCCGAGCTGATCCGCTTTCAACCCTGCTGCGGCCTGGGAGCGCCGGGTCATCGCGTCAAAGATTGCTGTGGCCCGGGCCTGGGCTGCTGACGCGGCTGCTTTGAGTTCCTCCAGCGCACGAATCTGGTCAATCAACCCAGCCAGATGCTCTGGGTCATATCCAGCTTCAGGAATTGTGCTCTCACATCCGCTGGACAAGAGTCCCGTGCAGCTTCGGGCTAAAGCCAGAGTTGAATTGGGCGCCTTATGGTCCGAGTTAGCCGTCTTGCTTACCCGAACTGAGTCTTCACATTTCTTGGGCCCGTACATGTGTTCTATTTTATCCGGCACCAAGAGCAAAGAATAGGGAAAACCCGTCTTGGGGAAGAACACAGTCACCGGACTTATATCGCCAATTACTTGAGTATCCGAGGCCAATCAGAAAGAGGAATTCTGATTCAACGCCCCGGATTATCTGCTGCGGCAGACCCCCACGGCGGCCTCGTAACCGATTCCGCAAATGCACCCTAGGGCAGACCACGGTGACACTGTTGTGCGCAGCGAGTGTGCACTACTTCTTCAGCGCAGCCCGCATCGCTTTCCAGGCACCGGTGGACCAGAGCGCCCAGATCACCAGCAGCGGCTGGAAGAACAGCCTCACCAGCCGGGCGCGGTCGGTATCGAGCCCGAAAGCATCGGTATGGGTGACGTATTGGGAAATGTTGCCGGGGAAGATGGCGACAAAAAATGCCGCCACAGCCAGTCCCACCGGGACCCGTCGCTTGCGCAGCAGGATCAGCGCCGCACCGAAACCCAGCTCGGCGATGCCCGAAAGCAGCACCACGACGTCGTCATCCACCGGCACCCATTCCGGCACCTGGGCCTGGAATTCAGAGCGGGCAAAGGTCAGGTGGGAAGTGCCGGCAAAGGCCAGGAACGAACCCAGCACAATGGCGCCAATCCGGCGGCGTTTGGAGGTGGGTGGAGCGGGCCGGGCAGCCGCGGTGATCAGGTTCGAGAGAGGCATGGGCACAGACTACGTCAGCCGGTTGTACGCCAGCTGGGCAAGGGCGGCGGCTTGGTCACCCAGCACCGAATCGTCAAACAGCACCCGCGGAGAATGGTTCCACGCGACGGTTTCCGGATCCAGCGCCGGCGGCGTCGCTCCCAGGAAGATGAAGGTGCCGGGAACCTCGTTGAGGACGAGGGAGAAGTCCTCCGACCCCATCAACGGATCCCGGGATTCCAGTACGCGGTCCTCACCGAAGATTTCCCGCAGCCCGGTGATGGCTTCCTGGGTGCGACCGGCGTCGTTGCGGGTTACCGGGTACCGCACGGTGAAGTCCACGTCCACGCTGCACCCGTGGGCTGCGGCAATGCCCTCGGCAAGCGTCTTGGATTCCACCACCACCCGGTCCAGGGACTCTTCGGAGAGGGTGCGGACCGAGGCGCCCAGGCTGGCGGTGTCAGGGATGACGTTGATGGCTTCGCCCGCACTGAGCTGCGTCACGGTGAGCACGATCGGATCGAAGGCCGAGAACCGGCGGGTGGCCATGGTCTGCAGCGCCGTGGCAATTTCAGTGAGCGCCGGAACGGGGTCGACGGCGGTTTGCGGCTGTGAGCTGTGGCCGCCGGATCCCTTGACGGTGATCCGGAGTTCGTTGGCGCCGGCCATCAGCGTGCCCGGCTTTGTCCGGAAAACACCCAGCGGACCGGGACGCACATGGATACCGTAGGCGGCTACGGGACGCTCCCCCGCGGCGTCGAGCACTCCTTCGTCGAGCATGAGGCTGGCGCCGTCGTGCCCCTCTTCCCCGGGCTGAAACATGAAGATGACGCTGCCGGAGAGATCTTCCTGCTGGGCGCAGAGCAGTTTGGCCGCACCCACCAGGCCCGCCACGTGCAGGTCATGTCCGCAGGCATGCATGTTCCCGTTGGTGGAGGCATAGTCCAGGTCTGTCAGTTCAGTGACCGGCAAGGCATCCATGTCGCCGCGCAGCAGCACTGCCGGTCCCGGCTCGGCACCCCGCAGCACGGCCACCACCGACGTCGATTTCACCCCCAGCGTGATCTCCAGGTTTAGCCCCTCCAGCGCTGCAAGGACTTTCTCCTGGGTTCGCGGCAGATTGTTGCCGGTCTCCGGATCGGCGTGCAGCGCCCGCCGCAGCGCCACCAGTTCCGGCAGGATGGTCTGGGCCTCTTCAACAAACATGCAAAATCCTGTCGTCAACGCGGTCGGCCGCCGCCAGGCTGCCGTATCAGTACCTTGAAGTAAATCATTCCTTCCCCTCCTGCACGATCATCCCTCCGGCGGAGCCGATGCCAAGCGCCGGCTTTTAGACTGGG
The DNA here is from genome assembly GCF_038405225.1 of Arthrobacter citreus. NCBI lineage: Bacteria > Bacillati > Actinomycetota > Actinomycetes > Micrococcales > Micrococcaceae > Arthrobacter > Arthrobacter citreus. Next base: position 3,768,500 of record NZ_CP151657.1, on the reverse strand, counting down.
GGGCATGATCGATACGCCCGCCTCCGACGCCGACACCCGGGACGCCGGGCCCCGCAACCGGTTTGCACAGCGCTTTTTCCCCGTCCGTCCATGGCAAAACGGCGACGACTGGGAGCGCCCCGGACCCACGCCGGAGCAGCTGCGCCGGGACGTGATCGGCACGGGCATCGTCCTGCTGCTCAGCGCCGTCGCGCTCGAGAGCGTCCGCGGCTTCGGGACCATGGGCGGGGATGGGAAACCGTTCTGGCTTCAGCATCTGGTGATGGCGTTGATGGTGCTGCCGTTGGCAGTGCGGCGCCGGTTTCCGGTCACCGTCCTGCTCGTATCATCGGTGTTCTTCCTGGTTTTGGGCATGTACATGCCCATCCTCTCCATGCAGATCGCCTTCCAGGGCGCGTACTTTGCCGCCATCTATTCCGCGGTGGCCTGGGCGCGGAACCGCCGCTTGCTGCGGCTGGCCCTGGTGCTGGTGATAGCGGCAATGGCCCTGTGGCTGCTGCTGTCCTTCACCGTGAGCAACGCGTACGAGTCCTTCCTGCAGCAGGTGGAGGAACAGGAGAACCCCTCCCGCAGCTTCCTGCCGCCACTGGCTTCCTATGCGATTTACACGTTCCTCATTAATGCCGCCTACTTTGGTGGAGCGATCCTCTTTGGCATTACCTCCTGGCGCAGTGCCCATCAGCGGGAGCAGCTCGCCGAACAGTCGGCCCAGTTGGAGGCACAGGCCACCGAGCTGGCACGGCAGGCGGTGATCGATGAACGCCTGCGCATCGCCCGCGAGCTGCACGACGTCGTCGCCCACCACATTGCGGTGATTGGCATCCAGGCCGGAGCCGCCCGGCGGGTTCTGGAGAAAAAGCCTGCCGCCACCGCCGGCGCCCTGCAGACAATTGAAGCCTCGTCCCGGGAAGCCGTGGGGCAGATGCGTTCGCTGCTTGGCGTGCTGCGCGGCGGGCAGGAACCGGCCACAGATTCCGACGGCGGAGCGCAGCGGCATCCGGAGCCCGGGCTGCCGGACCTGCCCACGCTAATCGCCGAGCATGATGCCATGGGGCTGCGGGTGTCCTTCCATCAGGCCTCGGATCCCGAGTCGGTGTTGAACCGCATCCCCGCACCGCTGGGCCTGTCCATTTACCGGACGGTGCAGGAGTCCCTCGCCAATGTGCGGCGGCATTCCACGGCGGGTTCAGCGGTGGTGGCACTGCGGACGGGAAGGTCGGACGACGCCGACTGGGTGGAAGCCGAGATTGTCGACGACGGCCGGCCGCGGACGGGAAGCACCGCCGGCTCGGGTTTTGGCCTGCAGGGCATCCGCGAACGGGCGGCGCTGCACGGTGGCACCACCGAGATTGGCCCCCGGGCGGGCGGAGGCTGGCGGGTGCGCGTTCGTTTCCCCGTGCGCTGAGCCGTCCGCCCATCCCGCGGCTTTAGCCGGTACGGTATTTGAGGGGCCGGCCGGCCCTGCCGGTGGTAGGGGGCTTTCCTTACACGAAAGGGTGTGAAGACACGCGATGGAACCGATCCGGGTCCTGTTGGCGGATGACCAGGCGCTGGTCCGGGCGGGCTTCGCCATGATGCTGTCCGTGGAGGACGAGATCACGGTTGTGGGTCAGGTGGCCAATGGCCGGGAGGCTGTGGACTTCGCCGCTGCCCATCCGGTGGACGTCATCCTGATGGATGTGCAAATGCCGGTGCTGGACGGCATCAGGGCCACCGAAGCCGTGGTGCAGGCAGGCACAGCCAAGGTGATCATCCTGACCACCTTTGAACGCGACGACTACCTCTTTGACGCCATCCGCTCCGGGGCCAGCGGCTTCCTGCTCAAGAATGCCGATCCGGATGACCTGGTGGCCGCCGTCCACGCCGTCGCCGGCGGTCACGCCCTGCTCGCACCGGAAGTCACCGTCCGCGTCATCGAGCGCTTCGCACGCCAGCTGGGGGCCGAGTCCGCGCAGGACGCCTCCGGCGCCAATTCCTCCGGGGACGGAGCCGCTCCCGCAGGCCAGGCCGCGGCACGTCCGGTTTCACCCGAACAGCAGAAACTGCTGGCATCCCTGACCTCACGGGAACGGGAAGTCCTGGTGAATGTGGCGGCCGGATGCAGCAACGCCGAGATCGCCGCGCGCATGTTTGTCGCCGAGGCGACGGTCAAGACGCACGTTTCCAATCTCCTGGCCAAGATCCAGGTCCGGGACCGCGTCCAGGCCGTGGTGTTTGCCTATGAATCCGGCCTCATCCTTCCGGGGGAGAGCGCGGCCGAGGCGGCCGGGGAGCGGCGGCCCTAGCCCGGGAGGATTCACCCGCCCGGCCGATCCCCTTTCGGGCAGCCGCCCGTAAAGTCGAGGGAGAAGTTTTCCCCTGACAACACCCGGGATCCCGGGAAAGGAGCAGCCACCATGCTGCAGGTCTCCAACCTCACCCGAAAATTCGGGGACAAAACGGCGGTGGACCACGTCAGCTTTGACGTCCCCGCCGGACAAATGACGGGTTTTGTGGGCGGCAACGGCGCCGGCAAAACCACCACCATGCGCATGATCATGGGGGTGCTGACGGCCACCGGCGGCGAGGTTATCCTCAACGGTTCGCCCGTGACCGCAGCTGACCGGGCACAGTTCGGGTATATGCCCGAGGAACGCGGCCTCTACCCCAAGCAGCCCATCCTGGACCAGCTCATCTATCTGGGGCAGCTGCACCGGATGAGTTCCGCAGCCGCCCGGCGCGAGGCCATGGACCTGCTGGAGCGGTTCACGCTCGCGGACCGGTTCAAGGACAAACTGGAGTCGCTGTCGCTGGGCAACCAGCAGCGGGTGCAGATCGCCGCGTCGCTGCTGCACCAGCCCAACGTGCTGATCCTGGACGAGCCGTTCTCCGGACTGGACCCCGCCGCCGTCGATTCCATGGTGGAACTGCTGCGCGAGCGCACCCGCGAAGGTGTTCCCGTCCTGTTCTCCAGCCATCAGCTGGACCTCGTGGACCGGCTCTGCGACAACCTCGTGGTCCTCAAGGCCGGCAAGGTCATGGCCGCCGGATCCAGCGACCAGCTGCGGGCCAGCGCTCCGCGCCGCCACCGCCTCACCGTCTCCCCTGACGCGGGCTGGCTCCGCGATGAGCCGGGCCTGCACGTCATTGACGTGGCCGGACCCACGGCAGTGTTGGAGTTCGACGGCGATGCCGCCGCCCAGCGCGTGCTCAGCACCGCCATGTCGCGGGGCACCGTCGAAGAATTCACCCCGCTGCGGCCGTCCCTCAGCGAAATTTACCGGGAGGTATCAGCATGAGCACCACCGAGACCCGCCGTCCTGAATCCTCCGCCTCCCAGCGTCCGGAACCGGCAGCCAAGAACACTCCGCCGTGGGCCATCGTCACCCTGCGCGAGGTCATGGTGAAGGCCCGCGACCGCAGTTACCTGATCTCCACTCTGGTCACCCTGGTGCTGATTGTCGGCGCCGTGGTGTTCAACGCCTACATGGCCAACCGCGGCGACGACTACGCCGTGGCCGTGACGGGAACCTCCGGTGCGGCCGTGGTGGAAACCGCCGGCGAAACTGCCGGCACCGATGACAACACCACTTTCGAAGCGGTTAACGCCGACTCCCCCGACGCAGCACGGGAACTGGTCCGCAACGGAGACGCCGATGCCGCCCTGCTGCAGGATTCCGACGGCGTCTGGACCCTGGTGGGGAACGAGGAAGTTGACGGCGGGCTGCGCTCCGCGCTTACTGAAGCACTGCGGCTGACCGTCCTTAATGACAACGCCGAAGCGGCCGGAACCACCGGCACGGAGCTGTTGGCCGGCAGCGAGCTGCAGGAAGAGCTGCTCGAGGGTAATGCCGAAAACGCCCTGCTGGCCACCGTGGTGGGTTTTGCCTTCAGCTTCCTGTTCTACATGTCCGCCATCATCTTCGGCATGGCCATCGCCACCTCGGTGCTGGAGGAGAAGCAGAACCGGGTGGTGGAAATCCTGGCCACGGCCATTCCCATCCGGCAGCTGCTCTACGGCAAGGTGGCCGGCAACACCGTCCTGGCAATGATCCAGCTGGCCCTGTACGGCGGTGCAGCCTTGCTGGCGCTGAACATGACGGACACGGCGGACATGGTGGGAATGATCATTCCGGCCTCCGGCTGGTTCCTGGTGTTCTTCCTCGCCGGGTTCCTGATCCTGGCCTCGGCCTGGGCCATGCTCGGCGCCATGGCCAGCCGCAACGAGGACCTGAGCAACAGCTCCACCCCGGTGCTCGCCGTTGTCTTCGCCGCACTGTTTGCCGGCCTGTTCGCCAAGGGACAGCTGCTGGTGATCGCGTCCTACATCCCGGTGGTGTCCTCGGTGGCAATGCCCATCCGGATGCTCAACACCGAGGTTCCGCTGTGGGAAACGTTCCTGTCCCTGGCTATCGCCCTGGCCGCGGCCTACGCCCTGCTGCGCTTCAGCGAGAACATCTACCGCCGCGCCGTGATGCAGAGCGGAGGCGCGCTGACCCTCCGCAAGGCCATGAAGCTGGAGTCCTAGGAAACTGGAATCCTAGATCGAGTCCCGCATCAGATTGGCCAGGGAGTTGAAGCGGTGGTTGGAGGGCAGGTCATCGATCAGGATGGCCTGCCCGTCCGGCCCGCTCAGGGGAATCCGCCAGTTGGGATATTCATCTCCGGTGCCCGGCTGGTTTTGGGTCTGCCGCTCCCCCACCGCATCAGTCAGTGACACCCCGAGGAGCACCGACGGTGTCTGCAGGATGAAGGAATGCAGCGCCTCAACGGTCTGCTGGACCGAATCGCTGCCGGTGCCGGATTCGGGCAGCAGTCCGCGGCTGCGGACCAGCGACAGGACGGCCTCCCTGGCGGCGGCGTCGGCTTCCCGCTCTTCCTCCACCGGGCGGCTCAGCAGGCCCAGGGACGCACGAAGGTCCACATGTTCGCCGGCGAGGTATCCGGCCGCGGGCGGCAGGTCGTGGGTGTTGACGGTGGTCAGGGCGCCCTGACGGTATTCCTCGGGCAGCCGCGGGCCGGTTTCGGCCTCTTCGAACCACAGGATGGACGTGCCCAGCACGCCCCGCTCTCCGAGGTACTCCTGCACCCAGGGCTCAAACACTCCCAGGTCTTCACCGACGACGACGGCACCGGTGCGCTCTGCCTCCAGCGCCAGAATCCCAATCAGCGCCTCATGGTCGAAGTGCACATAGGCGCCCTCGCCCGGAGCTGATCCGGCCGGAATCCACCACTGCCGGAACAGGCCCAGAATGTGATCGACCCGGATGCCGCCGGCGTGCCGCAGCACGGTCCGCAGCATGTCCCGGTAGGGCAGGTAGCCGGCGTCGGCCAGCCGCTGCGGGTGCCAGGGCGGCTGGCTCCAGTCCTGGCCCTGCTGGTTGAACATGTCCGGCGGCGCGCCCACTGAAACGCCGGGAGCAAGCACCGGCCGCAGCATCCACGCATCCGCGCCCGCCGGATGTACGCCCACGGCCAGGTCATGGACCACGCCGATGGACATCCCGGCGCTCCGGGCCGCGGCCTGGACGTTTTCCAGCTGCTGGTCGCAGATCCACTGCAGCCACTTGAAGAACTGCACGCGCGGGGCGAGGTCCTGCTCGTTACCGCGCACGTAGGAGCTGTCAGGCCCTGTAATCTGCTCCCACTCGGGGGCTCCGGCGGGAAGTTTCTCAGCCAGCGCGCTCCACAGGGCAAAGCTCTCCAAGCCGGGCCCTTCCAAGTCACAGAACCGCTGAAACTGCTGTTCCCTCGCGATGCTCCGCGGGACCGAGAAAACCTGCTCCAGTGCGGCAAGCTTGGCCGCATAGGTTGCATCGCGGTCCAGCAGATCGGTGGAGCGGTTGGCTGCGCTGAGCGCCCGTGCCGATTCCTCGACCTGCGCCGTGGCTGCCGCGGGAAGGTACGCATACTCCGGGACGTCCTCGACCCGGATGTAGAGCGGATTGAAGAAGCGCCGGGTGGTGGGCAGGTACGGGGATGGTTCCAGCGGCGGAACCGGTTCGGCAGCGTGAAGGGGATTAATCAGAATGAACCCGGCCCCGTGGTCAGCGCCGGAAAGAGCCGCCAGGTCCGCCAAGTCGTTCAGGTCACCGATGCCCCAGGAACGGGAGGACCGCACCGAATACAGCTGCGCCATCAGTCCCCAGGCGCGGCGTTGGGCGAGTTCCGCCGCCGTCGTCAGCCGTGCCGGAGTGACCACCAGGACGGTATCCGCCTGCTTTCCGCCGCACTTGACCTCGAGGCGGTGCCATCCCAGCGGCAGGTCCAGGGGAAGCCGCACGAGGGTGCGGGCGGTCAGCGTCCCGTCAAGGTCCAGCTCTTCGGCGGGAACCCGCGGCCAGTCGAGTTCGCGTTGACCGCCGTCCTCCAGCGTGATGAACACTGTGGCGTCCTCCCCCGCCGGGGTGTGGACGGCGACTGAATGGCTGCCGCCTTCGCGGACGACGACGGCACCGGGCAGAGTCCGCCGCCACTCGGAGAGGCGCCCTTCAGCCAGGGATGCGGCCATTTCATCTTCGGTGTCCACCGCGACTCCCAGCGCGGAGAGGACGCGGCGCAGCGTTTCATCCGATACTTCGCGGGGTGTGCCGTCCCAGCCCTTGAAGGTGGTGACTACGTGGTGGTGTGCGGCGAGCTCGCGCAAAAGGGTGCTGCTGTCCGTCGCCTGGCCAGGAGAATTCGCTACAGTCATGACAGCTAATCTAAGGGTTGCCGAGCCCCGTCGCCCAGCCCCGGTGTCCGCAGGCCTAGCTGCGCTTTTCCGTCAGCCGCCAAACGTCCTGATAATCCGGGTGGTCCTCGTAGGCGGCCGCCATGGCTGCCAGGGCCAGGGTGGTCCACTCCAACTCGTCAGCGGACTGCTTGCCCTCGCCGTCGGGATCCATCACCATCCGGGCCAGTGCGTTGCGCCTGGCGCCGCCGATGATTTCGATGAGCATCAGCTTGGATTCGCATTCACGGAGCAGCCGTTCCTCGTACCAGCGGTCGGAAGGGGATACACCCCGGGCCGTCAGGAGCTTGCGGGACTCCGCGGCATCGTCCTGGAAGCGGGTCAACAGGAAGTCCACGATATCCATGTTCCTGATCGTACGCCGGGCACTTCCGGGCGTCAGGGACACATCCCCAAAACCGTGTGCTGAGCACGGGAATAACTTCCGGGAGCTGTTAGTTGACATAACTAGTCGAGAGAAAGAGAGTCTGTGCCAGCTCCAAGCATGCCCAGTACGCCCACCCGTTCGAAGGCCGCCCGCGCCAAGCGGGTACGAAATATCCGTTCCATCCGCCGCGGCGACCACATCGAAGTCCGAAGCGGCAGCGAGGTTTATTACCGCGGAGAAGTCCGTGACACTGCGCCCGGTCTGGGCACGCTCTGGATCCGCGGTGATGACGGACTCCGCATCGCCGTCAGCGTCGAGGACTTCACCCTCTGGAAGGTTCCGGCCCAGCCCGGCGCACCTGCGAGCCACGCCTAGCGGTCCATGAGGGACCCGGCGCTGATGTTCAGGGTGGCTGCGGTCATGCTTGCCGCTTTGTCCGATGCCGCGAAGGCCGCCGCGTTTCCCACTTCTTCCAGGGTCGCCGCCCGCTTCAGCAGGGTGGCGTCAACAATGCTGTTGGCGATGTCCTCGCGGCCGTCCATCCCTGCCGGCAGGGATTCGGGAATGCCGCCGCTGCGCAGGGTGAGCACGCGGATACCGTGTTCGCCAAGTTCGACCGAAAGCTGACGCCGCATGGCCTCCATGGCTTCGAACGCGGTGATGAGCCCGCCGAGGTAGGTACCCGGGCTTGGATTTCCGGATCCGCCGAAGACCAGGATGACCCCGGATTTCTGCCGCATCATCTGTCTGGCCGCCGCCCGGGATGTCAGGAAGAACGTCTGTACGGCAGTGGACACCGGGCGGAGGTAATCTTCCACCTGCATGTCCACCATGGGCGAGCCCTGGACATCGCCGTGCTGGATGACGTTCATCGAGATATCCAGACTCCCGGCGGCGGCAGCCACATCATCAGCGTGCTCGTCCACCGCCTGCTCGTTGGTGGCGTCCAGCAGTGCTGTCTCGACGAGTCCGCCAGCAGCGCGGATGTCCCTGGCCACAGCTCCCAGGTTTTCCGGGCTGCGGCCGGCCAGGTAGACGCGGGCCCCCTCGCGGGCGAAGGCCCGGGCCACCGCTCCCCCAATTGACCCTCCGCCGCCATAGATGACGGCTGTTTTTCCGTTGAGCAGCATGTGAGCCTCTTTGGTCCGCTGTGGCTGTGGCCGTGGCTGTCCATGATGGCACTGCCGGGCCGCCCTGCACAGGGAACCGGCACTGGCCCGGGCCCTGTGCAGGGCATATTCCCGCGCAGGTTGCCTTACCAGCGCACCTTTTTCTCCCGCCTTCCCTGCTTGCCGTTGGCATGGGTGGGCTTGTGGTCCTTGCCCAGGCTTTGCCATCCGGGCAATGCGTTCTCCGCCGCCATCGCCGCTGCCGCCTTTTCGGAAGCATCGGCGCTTAGCTTCGCGGCTGCGGCGGGGGCCAGGCTAACGGTTGCTTCCGGCAGTGACGGGCCGGGAACCGGGGACGGTACCGGCACGGACAACGGGATTGCGGACAGGGGTTTCGCGTGGTTTTTCTTGTTTTGCGTCATGGTGATCTCCGGACATCTGCTTCGGGCCGGGAGCTTCGCTGGGTATGGTGCGGACGGGACTCCGGGAACATCCGAACTGCAACACCTGCCGCCGCCCATCTGCTCCGGAGAGCAGAGGCGTTCAGGAGGGTAATGGTTCGGGAGGGGAGCACGGTCAGCAACACGCACCATCGACAAGCTCACCCGGCAGTGGGTGGATATTGTCTGCGAAAAAGAGGGTGCGTGCGGCCGGGAGGGATCAGCACCAGCCACGAGGGAGGCGGATCCGCGGCGCCCGGCCAGGGCACGGCCCTACTCGTAAATGAGTTCCATGCGGCCTACCGTAACAACAAAGGACGGCACCGGGATAGACCCGGTGCCGTCCTTGCCGGTTTTTAACCGGCCGATGTCCTGCCTGGAAAGGCTCGTTCCGCTAGATCGAGACGTCCGCTAGATCAGGGCGTCGGAGAGGTGGTTCGGCGTTCCGAACCGGTGAGCGGTGATACTGACGGCCTGCTCGTGCAGGAACGGCAGCAGTTCCACGCGTCCGGCCTCGGTGACCGGATTGGCGTAGACGGCTACGTCCGGCCGGCCGCCCAGAGCCTCAGCCAGCGCCGATGCGCCGGTCCCAATGAGGCGGATCCGCGGGCCGTGGACTGCGGGATCGTAACTGGAAGCGGACGCCAGCCACGCGGCGTCGTCCTCCTGGGTGACGGGAATCCCGTATTCGGTCAGCAGCGCCAGCAGCGCTACCGGCAGTTCGACGCCGGTGGATACCCGCAGCGCGGATCCGGCCAGCAGGCCGGCGGCCACAACGCGTACCAGGGCGTCCAGCGGCTGGTTCTCGGCCAGCCGGACAGTGACCGGCAGCGGCCGGTACCGGAACACGTTGCGCTCGGCGGACAGTGCTGAAACATCCTTGGCGGTGCCGAATTCCTCAGCCCATGCCGCGGCGTCGCTGCTCAGTGCCCGGTGCAGGAAATCGGTGTCAGCGGCGTAGCTTCCGGCCGATGCGGAGGCCAGGATTTTCGCTGCGCCCTGGTGGGTTACAGGCGCTCCGGCGCCGGTGGAAACCGCCGGCTCCCACTGGCCCAGGCCCATCAGGTAGTTCGGGCCGCCGGCCTTGGTGCCTGCACCAACTGCCGACTTCTTCCAGCCGCCGAAGGGCTGGCGCTGGACGATGGCTCCGGTGATGCCGCGGTTGATGTAAAGGTTGCCGGCCGAGATGTTCTCCAGCCACACATCCATCTCCGCGGGATCCAAGGAGTGCAGGCCCGAGGTCAGCCCGTAGTCGATCTGGTTCTGCAGCTCGATGGCTTCCTCAAGCGTGTCGGCGGTCATGACGCCAAGGATCGGGCCGAAGTACTCGGTGAGGTGGAACTCGGAACCGCGGCGGACACCGGTGCGCACGCCCGGGCTCCACAGCCGGCCGGACTCATCCAGCTGCTTCGGTTCAATCAGCCAGGATTCGCCCTCGCCCAGGACGGTGAGGCCGCGCAGCAGCTTGCCTGCGGCCGGTTCGATGATCGGACCCATCTGCGTCACGGCATCCACCGGGTAGCCCACCTTGAGGGACTGCACGGCGTCAACGAGCTGGTTGCGGAAGCGCGGCGACTTGGCCACCGAGCCCACGAGGATCACCAGGGATGCCGCGGAGCACTTCTGGCCGGCGTGGCCGAAGGCGGAGGCAACGACGTCGCGGGCAGCCAGGTCAAAGTCGGCGCTGGGCGTCACGATGATGGCGTTCTTGCCGGAGGTCTCGGCCAGCAGCGGCAGATCGGCACGGAAGGAACGGAACAGCTCGGCCGTCTCGTACCCGCCGGTGAGGATGACGCGGTCCACTGACGGATGCGCCACCAGCTGGCGGCCCAGCTCCTTTTCACCGAGCTGCACCATCTGCAGCACGTCGCGGGGAACGCCGGCTTCCCAGAGGGCCTCAACCATGACGGCGCCGCTGCGTGCGGACTGGCGGGCGGGCTTGATGATCACTGATGATCCGGCGGCCAGGGCGGCCAGCGTGGAACCGGCCGGAATGGCAACCGGGAAGTTCCACGGCGGCGTGACCACGGTGAGGCGGGCCGGAACGAACCGGGCGCCGTCGACCGTTTCCAGGTCCTTGGCGCGCTCTGCGTAGTAATGCGCAAAGTCCACGGCCTCGGACACCTCGGGATCCGACTGGTCCAGCGTCTTGCCGGTCTCGGACGCCATGACCTCCATCAGGTCCGCACGCTTCTGCTCCAGCACGACGCCGGCGCGGTGCAGGACCTCGGCGCGTTCGGCGCCGCTGAGCGATGCCCAGCCCTTGGCCGCCTCCACGCCCGTGCGGATGACCGCGTCCAGGGCGGCCTCATCAGCGATCCGGGCTTCCGCGACGGCGGCATCGCCGAGGACGGACTCCTCGACGCGCGTCAGGATGGCCCGGCCCCAGGCCTGGTTGGCGGGCAGGGACGGATCGGTGTCCGGCGTGTTCTCGAAGCCCTGGTTGGCGGCGTCGGCTCCGGCGGTATCCGCGGGGCGGGGCTGGCTGCGGTCCTGGAGCCGGTTTGATGCGGGTACCGTGTCATCGAGGTCCGCCAGCGACGTGAGGAAGCGCAGCTTCTCACGCTCGAACAGCGTCTCGTTTTCGCTGAGCTCGAAGACGGCGGACATGAAGTTTTCGGAGCTCGCCCCTTCTTCCAGGCGGCGGATCAGGTAGGCGATGGCGACGTCGAACTCGGCCGGGTGCACCACCGGGGTGTACAGCAGCAGCGATCCCACGTCGCGCTTGACCACTTCGGCCTGGCCCGTTGCCATGCCCAGCAGCATCTCGAACTCAATGCCGTCGGTGACGCCGCGCTGCTTGGCCAGCAGCCAGGCGAAGGCCACGTCGAAGAGGTTGTGGCCGGCCACGCCAATGCGGACGTTGGCAACGTGTTCGGGGCGCAGTGCGTAGTTGATGACGCGCTTGTAGTTGGTGTCCGTCTCCGCCTTGGTGCCGCAGGTGGCCAGCGGCCAGCCGTGCAGGGACGCTTCCACCTGTTCCATTGGCAGGTTGGCACCCTTGACGACGCGCACCTTGATGGGTGCGCCGCCGCCGGCCCGGCGTGCGGCGGCAAATTCCTGCAGGCGCATCATGGCGGAGAGGGCGTCAGGGAGGTAGGCCTGCAGGACGATGCCGGCTTCCAGGTCCTTGAACTCCGGCATGGAGAGGAGCTTGGTGAAGACCGCCATGGTCATCTCCAGGTCCTTGTACTCCTCCATGTCCAGGTTGATGAACTTCTTGGGGCTGAAGGATGCCGCCTGCCGGTACAGCGGGGCCAGCTTCTCCACTACGTGCTCGACGGCTTCGTCGAAGGCCCAGTGCGAGTGCGGCGCCACGGTGGAGGAAACCTTGATGGAAACGTATTCGACGTCGTCCCGCGCCAGGAGATCATGGGTGCCCTGCAGGCGGCGGTTGGCTTCACGCTCACCCAGGACTGCCTCACCGAGGAGGTTCATGTTCAGCCGGACGTCGTCCTTGCGGATGCTGCTGATGGCCTTGCCCAGCCGGGCATCCGTGGCGTCGACAATCAGGTGTCCCACCATCTGGCGCAGCACCTTGCGGGCCACGGGAATAACCACCTGGGGAAGCACGGGAGCCATGATGCCGCCAAGGCGGACTGCGGAGCGCATGTACCAGGGCAGGAAGCCGGGAACCTGCGGAGCCAGTGCGGCGAGGTTCCGGCCGGCAACGCGCAGGTCCTCGGGGCGGATGACGCCGTCGACAAATCCGACGGTGAAATCCAGTCCGGAGGGGTCCTTCAGGACGCCGGCAAGCTGGGCCGCTGAGGCGTCAACGGGTACTGATGCGGCTTCGGCCAGCCAGCGGCGGACGAGGGCCACTGCTTCGCCGGACAGGTCCTGGGGTACGCCCGGTCCCGCGGTTGGTTCGATGACGGTGTTACTCATGCGGCCAGCTCTTTTCGACGTGCGACTGATTGATGCTTCCTCTAAGTATCCGCGCAAAGTCCCGTAAGACAAAGGTTAGTTTTCTTACGCATATAGGTTAGTTTTACTAATGAATTGAGCATGCAGGAAAACATCGGAGGAAGCCCGTGCTGGACGTACGCAGAATGAACCTTTTACGCGAGGTGAAGGTGCGTGGAACGCTGGCAGCCGTTGCCGAAACGCTGGGCCTCAGCCCGTCCGCCGTCTCCCAGCAGCTGGCCCTGCTGGAGAAGGATGTTGGCGTGGAACTGCTGCGGAAAACCGGACGCGGAGTGCAGCTGACCCCGCAGGCCGAGATTCTGGTGGCGCATACCTCCGACATCCTGGAATCGCTGGAACGCGCCGAAGCGGACCTGGCCTCGTCATTGACCACGGTTACCGGAAGGATCCGGGTGGCGGTGTTTCAGTCGGCAGCCCTGGCCCTGCTCCCCGGCGCCCTGTCGCTGCTGCGCCGCGAGCATCCCGACCTGCGGGTGGAAATGGTGCAGCGGGAACCGGAAACAGCACTGTACGAAACCTGGGCGCGCGACTTCGACGTGGTGATAGCCGAGCAGTACCCGGGGCACGCCGCCGTGCGGCACCCGGAATTGGACCGCGTGCACTTGACCTCCGACGCCATCCGGCTGGCTGTGCCCCACGAGGGGCTGACGCCGGTGCACTCACTGGCGGACACGGCAGACCTGCCCTGGGTCATGGAGCCGCGGGGGGCCGCGTCACGCCACTGGGCGGAACAGGCCTGCCGGCGGGCCGGCTTTGAACCGGACGTTCGCTACGAAACGGCGGACCTGCAGGCACAGATCCGCCTCATCGAATCCGGCAACGCCGTCGCCCTGATGCCGGACCTGGTCTGGACCGGACGGGAGCCCAGCGTCCGGCTGCTGGAACTGAACGGCAGGCCACGGCGGAGCATCTTTACCTCGGTGCGGCGGGCCGGCAGCCGGCGGCCCGCCGTCCTGGCCTGCCGGGAGGTGCTGGAGCGGACGGCACGGACGGTGGCGGCCCAGCCGCCGCCGGCCTCATAAGGAACTGCGGCCCCGGCCGGAGCCGGGACCGCAGTCGATTGGATCTTTAGTTGGCGCACCCATGCAGGGCCAGCCGCGGCGGGGTTACCGTCCGGAGCTGGACCCGCCGGAGCCGTCATGTCCGGAACGGCGGGTAGTGCCGTCCACGTCCGTATCGATCTGCTCCTTGCTGACTTCCTCGGTCACGCTCTCAGTGTCGGTGACCGTTTCGGTGTCGAGCCTGACCCGCTCCACCGGAACGGTCTTCTTCTCCACCACAGGCTCCTCGGCGTGAAGCGTTACCTCGTGCTCCTCTTCGCTGAGCTCGGGACCGGACATGGCGGAATCGACGTTGGCATCGGTGATGGGCTCCCGCTCCACCCGGACCTCTTCATGGCTGACCGGAACCTGGGTGGTGACGTTTTCCGTGACAACATACTTGCGCAGGCGTGCCTTACCGGTCTGCCGGGTCTGGGTTCCCACATCAAGCTGTTCTTCGGACCGGGTCATCGCATCGTCGGTGGTGGGACCGGAGGTGTCGTGTCCCACGGTGCCGGAGGCGTTGCCCGAGGAGGTCCCGACGCCGGAACGGGTAATGTCGCTGTCGTCCCCGAAATCGCGGTCCACGCCCGTGGTGCGGTCCGTCCTGGTGCCGCTGTCGGTCATCGTGCCCGAACCGGCGTCCATGGTGCTCGTGTCAGCGGAACCGTCGTCGTATGTGAATCCGTAGTAGCGGTAGAGGGTCACTTCCTCTTCCGGGGAGATGGATCCGTCGGACTCCACCTGCGGAGAGTTCTTCACCTCATCCTTGGAGTAGGGCACCAGTACGTCCACGCCCTCGACGGTTGCCTCGCTGAGCGGGACGAAAGACTCATTGGTGCCGAAGAGACCCGTATTGACGGTTACCCATGCGGGCTCGTTGGTCTGATCGTCCAGGTAGAACGTCCCCACCGAGCCAATCTTGTCTCCGTTGGGGCCCAGCACGTTGCCTGATCCGGCCATGAGGCCTTCGACTTGCTGATTGCTGATCATGTTGTTCTCCTTCAGCTGCGAACCTTCACCGTTGTCCGGTGCTTATTCACGTTGGGCCGGAGTATGCCGGATCCGTCGAGGGACGAACGGCAGAGGAAAAGCAGAGCCGAACGGCCTTTGACGGATACGCACGCCAAACCCCGGTTGAGCCTTGTGAGGGCCCAGATGGCGGCCCGGCCTGGAATCCCAAGCCTGCTTACTATTCCAACCCACCAGCTTCGGAGCGTCAATAGGTAGTGTTTCGAAGCCCTACTTCGAGTCGGTGAGGAGTCCGCGCACCTCGCGGCGGAGGACCTTGCCCAGCATCGACTTGGGCAGCTCTTCCACGGCCACGATGCGGCGCGGCACCTTGTAGGGGGTCAGCCGCTCGCGGCACCAGGCGCGCAGGCCGGCTTCATCCAGCTCCGTTCCCGCCTGCAGCACCACGGCCGCCACCACCTGCTCGCCGCCGTCGGCCCGGGGAAGACCCACCACGGCGACGTCGGCAATGGCCTGGTTGCTGCGCAGCACTTCCTCGACTTCGCTGGGCGACACATTAAAACCACCGGTGATGATCAGTTCCTTGCGGCGGTCCACCACCTTCACGAACCCGTCCTCGTCGACCGTCACAATGTCTCCGGTGCGGAGCCAGCCACCCTCGAGCAACACCTGCTCAGTGTCCTCGGTGTTGTTCCAGTAACCGGCGAAAACCTGCGGGCCGCGGATCAGCAGCTCGCCCCGCTCGCCGGCGGGAACATTGTTCTCCGGGTGTTCGGGATCGGCCACCCGCATTTCCGTGCTCGGGAAAGGGACACCGATGGTGCCGTTGCGGCGCGAGTCGGCGAAGGGATTGCCCAGGGCCACGGGCGAGGATTCGGTGAGGCCGTAGCCTTCCACCAGCAGCCCGCCCGAGACTTCTTCCCACAGCTTCACCGTTGCGGCCGGCAGCGTCATGGCGCCGGAGATGGCGAAACGGATGGTGGACAGGTCAATGCCGCGCTTCTTGGATTCCAGCGCCGTCTTCTCATAGATCGGCGGCACGGCGCAGAACACGGTGGGCCGGGACTTCTTGGCCGCTGTCAGGACCAGGTCCACGTCGAACTTGGGGAACAGCACCAGCCGGGAACCGGTCAGCATGGCGAAGGTCAGGTACAGCGTCAGGCCGAAGGCGTGGAACATTGGCAGCACCCCGAAGATGACTTCCTTGCCCTCTTCGGCGCCGTGCATCCAGGCCTGTCCCTGCAGGGCGTTGGAGCGCAGGTTGTAGTGGGTGAGCATGACGCCCTTGGGAGTGCCGGTGGTGCCCGAGGTGTACTGCAGTGCCGCCAGGTCCTTCACGGAGGGGCGGGGGTAGGCGCTGTCGATCCGGGGCGAGCTGAGCAGTTTCTCCCACGACATCGTGTTTTCGGTCTTGGCGGTCAGCCCGGCGCGGGTGCGGCGCAGTTTCGGGACGGGCAGCCGCAGCGCCATCCGCTTCAGGCGCGGCATGGCCTTGGTGATGTCCACGGCAATGATGGTCTTCACTGCAATGTCATCGGGGAAGTCCTGGATCTTCTCCACGGCCTTGTCCCAGACAATGGCCACCTGGGCGCCGTGGTTTTCAAACTGGTGGCGCAGTTCGCGCTCCGTGTACAGCGGGTTGTGGCCGACGACGACGGCGCCCAGGCGCAGCACCGCGTAGAACGCGATGAGGTACTGGGGGCAGTTCGGCAGCACGATGGCCACCCGGTGTCCCCGGCCCACGCCGAGCCTGCGCAGGCCCTCGGCGGCGCGGTCGATCTTCTCGCCCAGCTCGGTGTAGGTGGTTTCGGCGCCGAAGAACTCCAGTGCCACCTTGGGACCGAAGCGGGTGACGGCGTCCTCCACCATGGCTGTCAGGGACTCGGTGGGCAGCTCAATGGTTGCCGGAACTCCGGGCTGGTAGTTCTTGACCCACAACGGTTCCTGGGCAGCAGTCATTGAGGAAGCTCCTTCAGTTCGATTAATCCCGACTATAGCGACGGGCCGGGCCGAGGGATAAATAAGTTGTCCAAAACCACTGCCCGCAGGGGTGGCCGCTCCCGCCTTCCCCGCACTGCCGGTTTAGTCCGTGAGTCCCTTGAGATACTGTGCCAGGGCCCGGGGAGCCGAGCGGGGCGCCGCCGCTTCAACTGCTGCGTTGTAGTTGGTGTTGGTGTTGACGTCATAGGTAAGGATGCGGCCGTCGGCGGTTTCCATGAACTCAATGCCGCACACCTCCAGGCCGGTGCGCTTGGCGAAGTCCAGGTACTGGCCAATGATCGGATGGTCAAACCCCTCCCGCAGGCTGAAGAGCTGGGTGTCAGAGTCCGGCGCGATGGTGGCGCCGGGCGGCATGATCGGCTTGCCGGTGGACGGGTCAATGGCGCAGGCATCGGCGGGGCACAGCTGGAATCCGCCGCGGGCCGTGTCGGCCTTAATGGCATAGATGAACTCCCCGCCGACGATCTCCACCCGGGTAATGAAGGGTTCCGCGGCAACAATGAACTCCTGGATCAGGGTGATGCCGTCCGCCGGCTCTTCGAACTCGGCACCGGCCACGTACTCGGCCAGCTCGCCGTGGGACTCGAACTTCCGCACCCCGAGCCCCTTGCCGCCCTGGTTGTGCTTGGTGATGAACGGTGCGGCAAACTCCTTGGCCGCGGCCAGGATCTGCTCCCTGCCAACGGCTGCAACAGTGCGCGGGGTATCGATCCCGGCGGCCCGGAGCGCGGTGAGCTGGTCCACCTTGCTCATTTCCAGTTCCAGGATCCGGCGGCCGTTGACCGTGCGCCGGCCGTGGGCTTCGAGCCAGGACAGCACCGCCCGCGCATAGTCCTTGGACAACCCGTGATCCCGGGTGTGTGATGAGGCGCTGATCCGCGACCAGAAGATGCCTTCCGGCGGGACCGAGTCCAGGTCCAGGACGCCGTCGGTCAGCAGCCATTCCTCCACCCGCAGCCCTTCGGCTTCGAAGGCGCGGGCAAACGGGGGAAACCATTCCGGGTTCTCGTGCAGGGCGTAGATCGTGGGGGTGGCGGAGCTCATGGGTGCCTTTCCTCGGGTCGCTGCTGTCTCTGGGATGTTTCTGCGTTGTTGATGTGATGCAGCGCCTAGCCGCCGATGTATATTCCGTTGCCCGGTCCCATGGGGAGGTCAAAGATGAAGAACACCGTCAGCACGGCCACCCATGCCAGCCAAAAGAGGATGGTGAAGGGAAGCATCCGGGCGATGACGGTGCCCAGGCCCGCCTGGGGCTCATACTTGCGCAGCATGGTCAGCAGCACGATCATGTACGGGTTCAGCGGGGTGAGGATCTGTGTTGCGGAGTCCCCCACCCGGAACGCGCCCTGGATGAAGGCCGGCTCGAACCCGAGCAGGGCAAACATGGGCACAAACACCGATGCCATCAGGGTCCACATGGCAGAGCCGGAAATGATGAACAGGTTCAGCACGGAGGCCAGCAGGATGAAGCCGAGGATCGCCGGATAACCGGTCAGGCCGATGGATTCCAGCCCGGATGCTCCGGCAACCGCAATCCAGTTGCCGATTCCGGACCAGTTGAACAGGGCAATGAACTGGCCCAGGATGAACGCCAGCACCAGGAACCCGCTCATGTCCTTGAGCGAAGCACCCATGACCCGCGGAACATCTTTCCCGGAGGCGATGGTTCCGGTGATCTTGCCGTAGACCAGTCCCGGGACGGTGAACAGGACAAACACGATGAAGACGATGGAGCTCAGCAGCGGGGACTTGGGCAGGAACCCGCCGTCCTCGTTGCGCCACGGCGAGTCCGGCAGCACCGCACCCACCAGGATCAGGAGCGCGACGGCGGCTCCCACAACAACGGCCCACAGCACGCCGCGGCGTTCCACCGGGGTCAGCACCGAGGACAGCGCAGCCGCGGGGGCGTGCGGAGTGGCGGGTGCGTGAGCAGCGGCGGGTGCGCCGCCGTCCGTTTCGGTTTCGTCTTCGGTTTCCTCGGTGGGTACGCCCTGCCGGGCCAGGCGGGGCTCCAGGATCTTGTCGATGATGAAGCCGGCCAGCAGGATCAGCACCAGCGAGGAGGCAAAGTTGAAGAAGTAGTTGGACAGCGGGTTTACCGGCGCACCGGGGTTGGGCAGGGTCTCGGTCACCGCCGTCGTGATTCCGGCAAAGAGCGCATCCAGGCTCGTGACCAGCATCGACGTGGAGTAGCCGGCACCGGCAGCGGCAAAACCACCCAGCAGGCCGGCCACCGGATGCCGGCCAGCGGCCTTGAAAACGAGCGCCGCGAGCGGAGGAATGACCACAAAGGCGGCGTCGGACATGATCGACCCGGTCACTCCCACAAACCCGACGGCGTAGGGCAGCGCCCAGCGCGGAGCGGAGCCGAAGGCCTTCCGGATCAGGGCTGACAGCAGCCCCGACTTCTCCGCAACACCCACGGCCAGCAGGATCGGCAGCACGGTGGCCAGCGGCGGGAAACCCAGATAGTTGGCACCGAGGGTGGTGGTGAACCAGCTCAGTCCTTCAGCGGTGAAGAAGCCCTTGATGACGGTCTCCTCGGCCGCGCCCGGCACCGTGACCACGACGTTGGCCCAGGCCATGGCGGTGGACACCACGGCCACGGCCAGGAAGAGGAACAGGAAGAGCATGAACGGGTCAGGCAGCTTGTTGCCGATCCGCTCCACCCCGCCAAGGAGACGGTCGGGAAGACTGGGGCGGCCGGTGCCGAGGGAGTCGGGCGAAGTTCTCATTCCGGTCTCTTTCCTGGTGTCGAGGGTGTGCGGGCGGGTTAGTCGAAGTAGGAGGGAACGTCCACGGGACCGCCGGCTTCGGCGAACTCCCGGGCCACCGCTTCGCGCAGTTCCGGATCACAGAGGTAATCGAGAGCGGTCAGCGCCAGCCCCGCAGCGCCGTCGAGCGCCCCGGATTCGGCAGCCGGCGAGCCGGCGGCCTCCGCAAAGGCCCGGGTATGCAGTGCCACGTCCGCCGGTGCGATGCCGATCAGCGGATGGATTCCGGGGATTCGGTAGCTGACATTGCCGAAGTCGGTGGACGCGGCAATGGTTTCGGATACGACGCCGGCGGGCAGCGGGCTGCGTCCGCGGCGCTGCTGCGCGGCCACCCACCGGCCGGTGAGGGCGGAATTGGTGCGGACGGGCAGCGACGGCGGATGCTCGTCCCAGCTGATATCCACCGCGGTGCCCGTCATGAGGGCCGCGCCGGTGGCAATGTCCTCGAGCCGGGCGCTGAGGTCTTTCAGGGTGTCGGGATACTTGGACCGCGCGTAGAGCTTCAGCACCGCCTTTTCCGGGATCACGCTGGGACGCTGCCCGCCTTCGGTGATGATCGCGTGCACCCGGTCCGCCGGCGGCAGCTGCTGGCGGAGCAGGCCAATGCCGGTGTAGGCCAGGGATGCTGCGTCCAGTGCGTTGCGGCCCATGAACGGCTGGGCGGAGGCATGCGCCGCCACACCGGAGAAGGTGACCGTGAGCAGCCGCCGGCCGAGCCATACCTGCTCGGCGAGGTCCATGGCGTAGGGGTGGACCATGATCGCCGCGTCAACGTCGTCAAAAGCACCCCCGCGGGCCATGACCTCCTTGCCCGAGTGCCCTTCCTCGGCGGGGGTTCCCAGGAACACCACCCGGCCGGGGAAGGCTTCCGGATCCTCGTCCAGGGTTTTGGCGAGGGCAATGAATGCACCGACGCCGGTGGCCGCAATGACATTGTGGCCGCAGGCGTGGCCCACTTCCGGCAGGGCATCGTATTCGCTGAGAATGGCGATGGCCGGGCCGGAGCCGGAGCCGATCTCGGCCCGCACGGCGGTGGAAAGCCCAAACACACCCAGCCCGGCCTTGATTCCGTGCCGGTTCAGCAGTTCCACGAGGAACGCCGCGCTGCGGTGCTCCTCATAGGCGGTTTCGGGATCCCCGTGCAGGGTGTGGACCACCTCGGACAGATCCGCGGCGAGCGCATCCACGCGCGCCTCCAGTGCAGCGGCCAGCTGGGCGGAAGCTCCCGCAAAGGGCGAGTCCGGAGCCTGGGCCGTCTGCATGCGGCGTGCGGTTTCGGCGTCGAGGTGGAGTAGGTAGGCAGTACTCGGTGCTGTGATGCGGGTCATGGGCCACCACACTAAGTGCCCGGCGGTGCCTGAGCCAGTTACGTGACGCACCGTGTTGATGGTGGCGCGCCCCCGGGCTAGCGGCCGCGGCCGGCGATCCGCGCCACGATGGCCTGCGGACCGCGGGCGCCAAACCACGCGAGCGCCTTGTACCTCTTGGACGGAATGGACACTCCCTTGCCGGCAAAGGCATCGGCGAGCCCCTCGCGCACCACCCGTTCGGCGTCGAGCCACATCCAGTTGGGGTAAACGGTTTTGTCCATGTCCATGCGCTGATGGAACTCGGTGTGGACGAAGCCGGGGCACAGCGCCGTCACGTGCACGCCGCGGCCGCCGTACGCGATGTTGGCCCAGCGGCTGAACGTGATGACCCAGGACTTGGCGGCGCTGTAGGTGCCGCGGGGAATGAACCCGGCAACGGAGGCCACGTTGATGATGTGCCCGCCCGGACCCTCCATCCGGGACAGCATGGTGTTCAGCGCCGTGTGGCTCAGCTGCAGCGGTGCCGCGACCAGCACATTGAGGTGATCCAGCTCCGCGGACAGCTCATTGCGTTCAAAGTTGTTCTTCAGGCCGTAGCCTGCGTTGTTGACGAGCAGCGTGATGTCGGGTTTTTCCAGCCGGCGGCTGACCAGCTCCACGCCGTCGGGGTCGGCGAGGTCCGCTGTTATGTATTCAGTCTGCACGGCGTATTCCCGGGCCAGTGCAGCAGCCGAGTCCTTCAGCCGCTGTTCGTTGCGGGCTGTCAGGAC
Organism: Arthrobacter citreus; assembly: GCF_038405225.1. Lineage (NCBI taxonomy): Bacteria > Bacillati > Actinomycetota > Actinomycetes > Micrococcales > Micrococcaceae > Arthrobacter > Arthrobacter citreus. The sequence continues at coordinate 3,747,078 of NZ_CP151657.1, read as the reverse complement.
CAGGTTGTAGCCGCGGTGAGCCAGCTGGCGGGCAAATTCGGCGCCGATGCCTGACGTGGCGCCGGTAATCAAAGCTGTGGGAGTCATGGGTCCACCTTTCCACGCCAACCCTGCTATGCCCCGCAGGCTTTGGCAATGAGGATGTCCCCGGGGCCGCCGCTCCTTGCCACCGGCTGCAGGCAGCCCTACCGTGGCAGGAAAGCCGTGCCCGTCGAGGAGGAGCCATGGCACCACGGCGGTACCGCGACAGGCAGGACGCCGGCCGGACGCTGGGCCTGGAACTCGCACCGTATTTCGGCACGCGTGAGCTGTTGGTGATCGGGCTGCCGCGCGGCGGAGTGCCGGTTGCCGCCGCGGTGGCCGACCTGCTGCGCGCACCGCTGGACGTAGTGGCGGTCCGCAAAGTGGGGTTTCCGTCCCAGCCCGAACTGGCCGCCGGAGCCATGGCATGGCTGGCGGGAACGGTCACCACTGTGCGCAACGAGCCGGTGCTTCTCGAATGGCAGCGGTCCCTGGCGCCCCTGCGCCACCGGGATCCGTCGTCCTCCTCCCGTCATCTGGACGCGGACCGGGCTTTTGACGCGGCAGCTGCCATTGAACAGCTTGAGCTGATCCGCCGGGACAAGCTCTACCGGATGGGCCGCTCCTCCCTGGACGTGGGCGGCCGGACCGTGATCGTGGTTGACGACGGGGTGGCCACCGGCAGCACCATGCGGGCAGCCCTGCTGGCGCTGCGCCGCCAGGAGCCTGCCCGCCTGGTGGCCGCCGCTCCTGCCAGCTGCGGGGATCCGGGTTGGCTGGCTGCGCTGGCCGACGACGTCGTCATTCCCTGGCGAAGCGGCGGGCTGACGGCGGTGGGGCAGGCTTATGAGCACTTTGACCAGACCACCGACAACGAGATACTGCAGCTCCTCAACGTCCCCTAACCGGCCCGGATCTCCGGACCGCCCACTATCGGAGGCAGGAACCCATGAACGCAGTGCCTGATAACAACGCAGCGCCGGAATACGACGGCGGCGCACGCAGTTGGGCCGGGGCCCGCTATGTGGCGCTGGGAAGCTCCTACGCATCGGCTCCCGGATTGGGGCATCCGGTGCCGGACAGCCCTCCGGAAGCCGGCCGCACCGATGCCAACTACGCCCACCTCCTCGCGGGAGCACTGCAGCTTTCCCTCACTGACGCCACGAGCTCCGGGGCCACCACTGCAGACGTTTTGTGGCGCCCGCAGTACGGGCAGGCGCCCCAGGCCGACGCCCTGACCCCCGACACGGATCTGGTCACGGTCACGGTTGGCGGCAATGACATCGGCTATGCAGCCTCGCTGATGATGGCAGGACTATCGCCGGCCGCATATCTGCGGCACCGTCCGTCGATGGAGTTCATTAAGGCCCTCGCGCCGGCGGTGCTGAACCGGAACATCGGCCTGCTGCCTGCGGATATGGCGTCCGTCGGGCAGCTGATCCGGCGCCGCTCCCCCAACGCCGTCGTACTGTTCGTGGAATATCTGACCGTGCTGCCGCTGGATCCGCGCATCAGGGTGCCGGGCATGAAGCCGGCCCAGGCCGCCGCCTGCCGCCGCCTCGCCGTACATCTCGCGCTGGCCACGGAAGCCGGCGCAAACGCCACCGGCTGTTCCGTGGTCCGGGTGGCCAAGGCCAGCGCGGACCACTATGCAGGCTCGGACGACCCCTGGACGGTGGGAGCCTTCCTGCCAACCGAAGGCGGACCGCTCCCGTTCCACCCCAACCAGGCCGGCCACGAGGCCGTGGCCCGGATGATCCGCACCCACCTCGGAGCGTAGGGCCCCGGCCCCGGAACCGGTGCCGCCCCAGTCCCGCCTTCCGACGGCCCCGAACGGAGCCTGCCCTACCGCCACCAACCCCTGCGGCGGATAATTCCAGACAGCGGGCGGCCCGCTGTTCCGACTCTCCGGGAGGTTCCACATGTCCATGTCAGGAAGCGTTTTTGGGCTGGGCGGGTTGAACCTGGACATCAACGAGCTCACCCGCAAGGCAGTCCGGAATATCCGCGGCGGGCTGGCCCTCACCGGGGTTCTTTCCATCATTCTGGGCGCCCTGGTGCTGTTCTGGCCCGGTGCAACGCTGGATGTGGTCGCCGTCCTGTTTGGACTGTATTTCCTGATCTCCGGAGCGGTGCGCGTGGTCACGGGAATCATCACGCCCCTGTCCGGCGGCCTGCGGGTCCTGAACATCCTCACCGGGGTGCTGATCTTCATTGTTGGAGTGGTGGCCATGCGCAATCCGCTCGCGTCATTGGCCGTTCTGGGGATGGTCATCGGAATTGCCTGGATTGTCGAGGGCGTCATGGCCCTGACCGAAAGTGAAAGCGGCGGCTCTCGCTGGTATGCCATCACGTACGGAGTCATCAGCATCCTCGCCGGCGCCGTGGTGCTGTTCCTTCCAGTGGGATCGCTGGCTGCCCTCGTCGTGTTTGGCGGGATCTTCCTGGTGGTGCTGGGCATTGTGGAAGTTGTGCGGGCGTTTGCCTTTGGCCGCGGCATTCCTCTGTCCGGGTAGTGCCCGGCTACCGTGTGGCCAGCGTCCAGCAACCGTCCAGCAGCTGTTAACACAGCGCTAACCTGGCGGGAAACCTGACCGTAATACGGGGCGCTCACTCTGGGATAAGTACGGTTTCCATCCCCGCGCTCCGGCCCCAGGCGTGGCCGGCCATCCCCGAAATGGAGTGACTCCATGGATTCTGGAAACACCGCTTGGCTGCTGGCCAGTTCCGCGCTGGTCTGTCTGATGATCCCCGGCATCGCCTTCTTCTACGGAGGAATGGTGGGCTCACGCCGGATCCTGAACATGATGCTGATGTGCTTCGGCGGGGCAAGCCTCGTCGCAGTGCTGTGGGTGCTCTATGGATATTCGGCTTCCTTCGGCAACTCACTGACCGGAGCCGGCCTGCTGGGGAACCCCGCCGAGTTCTTTGGACTGTCCGAACTGCTGGTGGAAGACCCGGACGGCGCGCTGCCGCTGGCACTCTTTGCCGCGTTCCAGCTGATGTTTGCCTGCGTGACCACTGCCCTGGTGGCCGGAGCCGCCGCCGGGCGCATGAAATTCGGCGCCTGGATGCTGTTTGCCGGGCTATGGGCCACCCTGGTGTACTTTCCCGTGGCGCACTGGGTCTTCGCCTTCAGCAGTGAGGACGGGTCCGTCACCGGCGGCTGGATTGCGAACCAGCTCGGTGCCATCGACTTTGCCGGCGGAACCGCAGTGCACCTGAACGCCGGCGTCGCCGCCCTTGCCCTGGCCCTGGTGCTGGGCCGCAGCAAGGGCTGGCCGCACGCGCACGGCAAGCCGCACAGCCGTCCCCTGGTGCTGCTGGGAGCAGGGCTGCTGTGGGTGGGCTGGTACGGGTTCAACGCCGGTTCGGCCCTGAGTGCCGGCCACTCCGCCGCCGTCGTTTTCCTGAACACCGCGGTGGCCGCCGCGGCGGGCCTGCTGGGCTGGATGCTGATGGACCGGCTGCGGCTGGGAACATCCTCCTCGCTGGGCGCGGCGTCCGGCCTGATCTCGGCGCTGGTGGCGATCACGCCGGCCTGCGGAGCGGTCAGCCCGCTGGGGGCCCTGGCGATTGGCCTGCTGGCCGGTCTTGTGTGCTCGCTGGCCATCGAATGGAAGTTCCGGCTCGGGTATGACGACTCGCTCGACGTCGTCGGCGTCCACGCGGTGGGCGGGCTGCTGGGCACCCTGCTGATCGGGCTGTTTGCCACCGACGCAGCACCCAACGGTGTCAGCGGCCTGTTCTACGGCGGAGGTTTCGAGCTGCTGGGCATCCAGGCGCTGGCCGCGGCTGCCGTCCTGGTCTACTCCTTCGTGGTCACCTGGGTGATCGCCAAGGTACTGGCGATCACCATTGGCCTGCGCATTCCCGAGGAAAGCGAGCTGCAGGGCATCGACATCGCAGCCCACGCCGAATCCGCATACCTCAACGACGAAGAGCCGGTGGAGCTGGGGGCCCGGCCCTAACCGGGCCCGCCGCTCCCGGCCGCTCTGCTGATCCGCCGCCGGATGCCCCTGCCCTCACCGGCGGGGGTTTCCGGCGGCGTCCTAATCCGTTGTCCGGCCCAGCCGCTTGAGGCTGTCCAAACCAACGGCCACCACAATAACCACGCCCTTGACCACCAGCTGATAGAAAAAGGGAACGTTCATCAGGACCAGTCCGTTGCTCAGGACTCCGATGATCAACGCTCCCACCAGGGTTCCCAGGATCCGTCCGCGGCCACCCATCAGGCTGGTTCCGCCCAGGACAACCGCGGCAATGGCATCCAGCTCGTAGCCGCTGCCGGCCGTTGGCTGCCCGCTGAGCACCCGGGCGGAGAAGATGACGCCCGCGAGTCCTGCTGTTGCTCCCGAAATCAGATAAACGCTGGCAATCAGCGGACGGACCCGCACTCCGGCCAGGCGTGCAGCCTCCTTGTTTCCTCCCACCGCGTAGATGTGGCGGCCGTACTTGGTGCGTTCCAGCAGGAACCACACCGCCACATAGACCAGGACCATCACCACCACAGGCGTGGGCAGCCCGGCCACGGTGCCGTTGCCCAGCCCCCGGAACCCGAGGCCGTTCGCCACCAGAGGCTGCCCATCGGTCAGCGAATACGCCGCACCGCGCAGATAAGTCATCGCGCCCAGCGTGACGATGAAAGCCGGAAGCGCGAGATAGGCGGTCAGCAAGCCGTTGACCAGCCCCGCCAAAGCTCCCACCACAATCCCCACCAGCACGGCGATAAACGACGGCACGCCGTTCACCCAGAGCAGCACCGACAGCACGCCGGAGACCGCCACGATGGAGCCCACTGAGAGGTCTATGCCCCCGGTGAGGATCACCACGGTCATGCCAGCGGCCAGGATCGCGTTGATCGAAACGGCACGGGCCACGTTCAGCGCGTTGTCCACCGTGGCGAAATTCGGTGCCACAACGCACATCAGGGCAATCAACAGCAGCAGGACCAGGAAGATCCCCACCCGGTCCCACCACAGGGCCAGGTTCACGCCTGAACGCGGCGCAGCGCGCTGGACAGTCACAATGTCCGCTGAGGATGCAGAGGGCTGCGGGGTGGCACTGACCTGCTCACTCATCGCCGGCTCCCACCAGGTCCGTTATTCCCGTTGCGTACTTCATGACGTCCTCCTCCGTTGCCGAACGTGCGTCCAATTCCTTCACCACCAGACCTGCCCGCATCACCAGAATCCGGTCGCTGATGCCCAGCGCTTCGGGCAGGTCGGAGGAAATCACCAGGATGGCGATCCCCCGCTCGGTCAGTTCCTGGATCAGGGCGTAGATCTCGCTTTTAGCTCCTATGTCCACGCCGCGGGTTGGTTCATCCAGAACCAGAACCACCGGGTCCATCAGCAGCCACCGGGCAATGACCAGCTTCTGCTGGTTGCCGCCGGAAAGGCTCCGTGCCAGCAGCCGAAGGGCATTGGAACGGATCCGCAGCCTTTCCATCTGGGTCCGCACCGCGGCAGTCACCCGGCCGTCCCGGACGACACCGGCAAGGGTGTTGTCCGCCAGGGAGGTAATCGCAATATTGTCTTTGACGCTCAGCTCCAGGAAGAGTGCCTGTTCCTTCCTGCTTTCGGGCACCATTCCCATCCCGGCACGGATTGCCGCACGGGGCCGGTTGGGCGGAATCCGTTGACCCTTAACCCGGACGGTGCCGCCGCGGTACTTGTCCGCGCCGAAAATCATCCGTGCCGTCTCAGTCCGTCCGGCCCCGATCAGTCCGGAGAGGCACACCACCTCACCGGCCCGCACCTCCAGGCTGACCGGTCCTATCCCCTTTCCGTCACTCAGATCTTCCACCTGCAGGACCGGCTCCGCGGCGCTGCGGCCACCACGCGTGTAAAGGTCGTCCACGTCCCGCCCAACCATCATGCGGACCACTTCGGATGGGCTGATGTTGCCTTTCTCCCGGGAACCCACCAGCCGGCCGTCGCGGAAGACAGTGACCCGGTCAGCCAGCTGCCAGACCTCCTCCATCCGGTGACTGATGTAGATAAGGCCCATCCCCTGCGCCTTCATATCCGCGATCAGGTCAAATAGCCGTTTGGACTCGGTGCGGGAAAGCGACGCCGTGGGTTCGTCCAGCACCAGGATCCTGGCGTCCTCACTCACGGCGCGGGCAATCTCCACCATCTGCTGCATGCCAACGCTCAGCTGTCCCAGCTCCCTGCGGGGGTCCAAGGTGGACCCGATGCGGGCGAGCTTGTCCCTGGCGTCCGCGACCATGCGGCGCCGGTTCAGCGCGCCCAGCCGGGTGGGCTCCCTACCGATGGCCAGGTTTTCCGCCACCGTCATGGCCGGGAGCGTGTTGAGTTCCTGATGGATGATCGCGATGCCGTGGGTGGCGGCATCGCGGGGCGAAGCCATGGTGACCGGCTGCCCGTCCAGTGTTATGGAGCCCGAGTCCAGCGGATAGACGCCGGCCAGGATCTTCATCAGCGTGGATTTGCCGGCACCGTTCTCCCCCATCAGGGCATGGACTTCACCGGCCATCAGGTCAAAGCTCACGTCGTCCAGGGCAAGCGTTGCACCAAAGCGTTTGCTGACGTTGCTCAGGCTGAGCAGGGGGGCCCGGCTCATGCCTGCCCCTACGTCCAGCCCTTGTAGGTGGACAGGTTTTCCCGGGTGATGAGTTCGGTGGGCATCAGCACCTCTGTTTCCTCGGGGGATTCCCCGGAGGCGATCTCCTGGGCGATTTCCAGTCCCCGCACCACAATTCCGGCAGGGTCCTGGGCCGGGGTGGCGACGAAGGGTGACTCGGCTTTCTGGAGTTCGGCAACGGCCTCGGGCGAGCCATCCACTCCAACAATCTGGATGCCGGCGCGTCCGGACTGTTGCGCGGCCAGGGCCGATCCCAGGGCTGTGGGATCGTTGATGGCAAAGATGCCGTCCACCACGGGGTTGGCCGTGAGCATGTCAGTGGTCAAGGTCAGCGAGGTGGCCCGGTCATTCTTACCCGCTTGTTTGCCGACCACCTTGATGCCGGGGTTGTCTGCCAGCACTTCCTCACAGCCGGCAACCCGGTCCTGGACCGAGGTGATGGGGGTGCCGTCCACGATGAGGATGTTGCCGGTTCCCCCCAGCGCATCAACCAGATACTGGCAGGCCTGGCTGCCCGCCGCCACGTTGTCCGTCGTGACGGTGGCATCCGCGCCTTCGGCTCCGACGTCGACGGCGACCACGATGATCCCCGCCGCCTTGGCGCGGGATACGGCTGATGCGATGCCGTCCGAGTCCACGGCGTTCAGGAGGATTACGTCCACCTGCTGCTGGATAAAGGCATCAATCTGGTCATTCTGGGCTGCCAGGTCCTGGCGTCCGTCCTGGGTATTAACGGTGGCCCCGATCTCTTCGGCCTTCGCTTCCAGACCGGTCTGCATGGCGGAGAAAAAGGGGTTGCTGAGGTCCTGCACCATCAGCCCAATGGTCTCGATTTCACGCGGTTCACCGCTTTGCGTGGCGGCTTCATCGCCAGTGGTACAGGCCGACAGCAGCAGGGCCGCGGCGCTGGACGCCGCTGCACAGCGGATAAGGGTTTTGGTGATGCGCATGGTGCTCTCCTTTGAGTGTCAAGCGATGTGGGTGCGGAGGAACCCGCGTGCCCCGGATGCGAGTTCGTAACTGTCCTCCCAGGTGTTGCGCCATATGGCCAGGGTGGATGACAGGGTGGGGTGGACCACCTTGGAGGAAAAGGACTCAAACGTGATGACGCCGTCGTACCCCACTTCGGCAAGCGAACTGAACGTCTCGTCCCACGGGACGGACCCTGTGCCCAGCTGGCCGCGGTGGCTTTCGCCCACGTGGAAGTACCCCAGCTTTCCGGCATCGTGCGCGGCGTGGATGGCGTCCCGGAAACTGCGTTCCTCGATGTTCATGTGGTACGTGTCCAGATGGAGGGTGACGTTGTCCCGGCCCACGTCCTTGATGAAGGCCAGCCCCTCCTGGACCGTGTTCATGACGTTGGTTTCGTACCGGTTCACGACCTCCAGCCCGATGGTGATGCCGGACTTCGCGGCTTCGTCCGCCAGTTGAGTGATGGACTCCACCGAATTGGCACGGCCGGTTTCACTGACGGGCTCCGCATAACGGCCCAGCTTGGAGTAAATGACTCCACCCAGGAAGTTGCCGCCCAGCTCGGTGACCATGTGCAGGGCACCCAGCAGCCGTTCACGGCCGGCCTGCACAACGGCCTGGTCGGTGCTGGAGACATCGGTGGCTTCGTCCAGCCCGAGGGTGGCTGAAATCGCCAGCCCGTTGTCCGCGAGCAGACCGCGGATGTACTCGACGTCGATGGTTCCCGGATCAACCGGGGGCAGCTCGATCAGGGAATAACCCGTTGCCGCGGAACTGGTGATGGCGTGCTCCGCCTCGGGTTTGCTGAAGCCTCCCACCCAGACCATGCCGTGGATACCGATGGTGTTCATGTTGTCTCCTTTGTTTGGTGACCCGTTCCTTGGTTCCCCGCCAGCAGGCGCCGGCGATCGAGAATGTCGCTGCGGTCAAAAAACAAGGCGAGGGATTCCTCCGGTACCGGGACCACCCCGCCCATGGAGTGGGCGCCGACCCGGATCCGGGCACCTTTCACGGCCATGGCCGTTATCCCGTCCACCGCCTGCGGGGTTGCGCCGATGGCGACGATCCCGTGGTTTCCCAGCAGCACCAGCGATGGAAGTTCCCCGTACGAGTCCAGGTACTCCCGCAGCCGGAGGTGGAAGAGCCTGCCAAGTTCGATTCCCGGCTGCGCGTAGGGGACGTACAGCGGGCGGCCCAGGACCACGGCCTCGTCGGAATAGACCGAGTACTCGTAGGCCTGGGGGCCGTGGACGCTGGCCAGGACGGACACGACGTCGGTGGGATGGGTGTGCGCAATGAAGGCCGCCTCCCCGAGCACTTGGACTACGGCGTGCAGCGGCGCTTCGATGGAGGCGCGGCGGCGGATCCCGCCGTGGGTTCCGGCGTCCAGTTCAGCGCTGAGCCGGGCTTGGGTGGCTTCCGGGTCCGCCAGGAGACGGACCAGTTCCGCCGCGTCTGCCAGCACAAAATCCTCTGCTCCCGCGGCAGCCATGGAGGTTCCCGACGCTTTGACGGCGATGCTCCCGTCCGTCATGCGCTGCGATGTGTTGCCCTCCGCCAGGATCACCAGATCGCGGTGGGCGGCGCCGAGCGCCTTGGTCAGTTCCACCAGCTCGCCGCTGACACGGGACGGATCCCAGATGGTGCTCATGCGGTGCCTCCGTACCGCCGGGTGGCTATGCCGTTGAGCAGCGCGGCCAGGATCAGCACGGTGCCCAGGGCGAACAGCTGGATCTGCGCGCCGACGTTACCGGCAAAAAGGAGCAGCAGCCCGGCGTTAAGCCACACCACCAGCAGGGCGGCCAGGATGACACCGGACACCCGGCCGATCCCGCCGGTGATGGCAACTCCGCCCAGGACGGCGATGGTGATGGCCGGCAGCGCCATGCCGTTGCCGGATACGCCGGCGTCCGGACGGGCCGAGGCAAACTGGGCAACGGTGACCACGGCAACCAGCCCGGAGATCAGGCCGGAGAGCAGGTAGGCCGTGAAACGGGTGCGCCGGGTATCGATTCCCGCCCACTGCGCTGCGGTGTTGTTGGTGCCAATGGCGAAGATCCGGCGGCCAAACGGGGTCCGGGCCAGGAGGAACCACACCGCCAGCGCGGTGGGGATCAGGAACGTGAACAGCCCCAGGGGAATGTTGGGGATGTTGTGCCCGATAACCGGGAGTTCCACTGCCTTGGCCGTGGAGTAGAACTCCTGGATGGGCGGGGTGCTGATGGGACGCTGGTCATTGATGACGATCGCGATGGACTTGTACGCATAGAACGTGGCCAGCGTGGCGATCAGCGGCGGAAAACCAAGGTAGGCAACCAGCGCGCCGTTCACCGCCCCGCAGAGTGCTCCAAAGAGGACCGCGGCGAGCAGGCTGGCCGGCAGCGACCATCCCCACAGACCGTAGGTGAAGCCGAAGATCATGCCGGTCAGGGAGACTATGGCGCCAACCGAAAGGTCAATCCCGCCGCGGCCGGAGAGGATCACCACCAGCTCGGCCAGGGCCAGCATGGCCAGCGGCACCGCGTTAATCAGGGCGGCGGACATGTAATCCGGGTTGTAGTCCCCGGACATGTACCCGGCCGCGCTGAGGAAGCTCATGATGGCCACCACGAGCACAAGCAGCACCGCGAGCAGCACGGTCCGCTGGGTGGCCAGGGCCTTGAGCAGCCGGGCACCGGGCCCCGCGGGCCGGCTGGGGGCGGTGGGATCTGCAATGACGGTGCTCATAATTTCCTCCTGGCGCGCTCGCGGAGGATATCCGCGCCCACGGCGATCACAATGAACAGGCCCACAAACAGGTCCCCCAGCTGGGATGGCCACCCGAGCTGCGTTACCCCGGAGGCGACGGTCTGCACCAGCAGCGCGCCGAGCACGGTGCCCAGCACCGACCCGCGGCCGCCCATGATGGATGTTCCGCCAATCACGACGGCGGCGATGACGGCCAGTTCCCGGCCCGTGCCCACGCTCTGGTCCAGGGTGGAGGTGCCCAGGGCGATGGTGAAGCAGGCGGCCAGTCCCACCAGCAGGCCGGTCAGCGAATAGGCGATCATCAGCCGCCGTTTCACCCGGATGCCGGCCAGCCTGGCCGCCTCCTTATCTCCGCCGATGGCGTAGAAGTGCCTGCCGCCGGGCGTATGCCGCAGGTACCACCAAGCGGCGGCGGCCACCAGCAGGGTTATGAGGAAGCTGTGCGGAACGCCCGCGGTACGCCCGGCTTCGCCGCGGCCAAAGAAGGCGAAGGTGTCCGGAATCCCATTGACCGTGGCTGAGCCGAAAATCCGCAGGCCCAGGAAAAGGAACAGGTTCGCGGTGCCGAAGGTGATGATGATGGCGTGCACCCGGCCAAAGGCAATCAGCAGTCCATTAAGGGAGCCAAGGGCGGCGCCCAGCGCCATGGAGACCAGCATGGCCGGCAGCAGCGGGAGCCCGCCGTCAACCAGCAGCTTGGCCGTAACCACTGAGGTGACCATCAAGGCCGCGGCCACCGAGATGTCGATGCCTCCGGTAATAATCACCACCGTCATGCCAACGCCGATGAGGGCAATGGGCGCAACTGAGGTGAGCAGCGGCTGGATGGATCCGGGGGTGAGGAAGGACGAAGTCATGAACCCGAGCGTCACCCACAGTGCGGCGGTCACGCCGATCAGGACCAGTTCCTGGCTGGTGACGGGAAAGGGAAGGATACGGCTGCGGGTCCGCGGGGCGGCGGCACCGGCGACTGTTCCCACCCGGGCCGGACGCGGCGTGCTGGTGGTCATGAATGTGCTCCTTGCGGGGGTGGCGGGGACGTGTCTCCGGCCGCTGCCGCCAGGACATTGACCTGGCTGGTGTCCGGGCCGAATTCCGCAGCGACGGTTCCGGCCCGCACCACCAGGATCTTGTCGCACAGCCCCAGGACCTCGGTCAGGTCCGAGGTCACGATCAGGACCGCGCTCTTGGAGTCGGCAAGTTCGGCAACAATGCGGTGGATTTCCTCCTTGGCCCCCACATCCACGCCTTGGGTGGGTTCCACCAGGACCAGCACCGGAGGCCGGCCGACAAGCTGCCGGGCCAGTACCACCTTCTGCGCGTTACCGCCGGACATGGCGCTGATGGGAGTCTTCTCATCCGGTGTCCGGATGGACAGCCGGCGGATTAGATCCCGAGCTGTGCCGGTCTCGCGGCGCCGGTTCATCACCAGGTGCCCGCGGCTGAAGGACCGCAGGTGACCCACCGAGATGTTGAAGGCGATGGATTGAAAGGAGAACATGCCCTGTGCCTTCCGGTTGGCCGGCAGCAGGCCCACACCCAGCCGCTGGGCGTGGCCCGGAGACTGCGGATCCACCCGGCGGCCACCAAGGAAGATGCTCCCGCCCGATGTGTCCAGGACCCCGTAGAGTGCCGAGGCAATGTCTCCAGCTCCGGAGCCGACCAGCCCGTAGAGCCCCACGATCTCGCCGGGTCGGACATCAAAGCTGATGTCTTCGAACCTTCCCGCCGCGGAAAGCCCTTCGAGACGAAGGAACGGCTCCGGATCCGGTGGCTTGCGCCCGGTCCGGTCCTGGTTTAGCACTCCACCCACCATCAGCTCCGCCATCTCGCGGACCGAGAGTTCGGCCGCGGGACGCGTCGTGATGGTTTGCCCGTCCCGCATCACCGTTATTTCGTCGGCAATGCGGGCCAGCTCATCCAGCCGGTGGGAGATGTAGATGACGCTGACTCCCTTGCGCACCAGGTTGCGGATAACCCCGAACAGCCGGTCGATTTCGGCGTCGGTGAGGATGGCCGAAGGCTCGTCGAGAATCAGCACGCTTGCGTCCCGGGCCAGTGCCTTGGCAATCGATACCTGCTGCTTTTCGGCGATGGACAGCTCCCCGACCGGCACCCGGATGTACTTTTGCGGAAGCCCGATGACGTCGAGGAGTTCAGCCACCTCTGCGGTGGCCTTGCGCCAGTCAATGCGGATCCCCGTGGTGAGCTCCCGGCCGATGTACACGTTCTCCACCACCGTCAGTTCATCGAAGAGCTGGGGCTCCTGGTAAACGGTTTCGATACCGAGGTTCATGGCACCCACGGTGGATCCCGCACTCACCGGTTCCCCGTTGAAGTGGATGGTGCCGGTGTCGGGGACCTCGGCACCGGAAATGATCCGGATCAGGGTGGATTTACCCGCGCCGTTTTCTCCGATCAGCGCGTGCACGGTGCCCGGCCGCACGGAGAGATCAGCGCGGGTGATGGCATGCACGCCGCCGAACCGTTTGGAGATGCCCTGCAGTTCCAGCCGCGGTGCCGCGGTGGTGGATGGATCAGCCACGTTTGCTCCTGGTCATAACCGGACGCCGAACGACGACGGCGGTTTAGTAGTCGAATTCCCCAACGTTCTCGGAGGTGATGATCAGGGGGTCACCCAGCAGCAGCACTTTGGATCCGCTGTCGAAAGTCACCGCTTCCATGCCTTCACCCACGTTGTTCTCGGCCTGCAGCTCGTTGCCTTCGACCAGCTGCTGGCCGGTCCAAGCGGTCAGGTAGCCGAGGTTTTCCACGTTCCACAGGACCGATGCCGAGGCGGATCCGTCCTCCAGGTACGGTGCCATCGACTGCGGCGTGCCCAGCCCTGTGGTGAACACCTCGCCGGTGCGGCCGGCATCGCGGACCGCCTGCGCCACCCCGGGGGCGGATGAGGTGCATTCGCCCACCAGCCCGGTCAGGTCCTGATGGGCGTTCATCAGGTCAGTGGCCATAGCCGTGGCCTTGGCCTGGTCCTCACCGGCGTAAACGACGTCCACGATTTCGGCGTCCGGATACTCCTGCGCGGTGTACTCCCGCTGGACCTCGATCCAGGAGTTGAGGTTTTCGGCCGTCTCACCGCAGGAGACAATGGCGTACTTCCCGGACCCGCCCATCGCCTCCATCATTTGGTCCGTCAGGGCCTGGCCGATGCCTTCAGTGCTGGCCTGGTTCACGAAGACCTCGCGGACCGAACCCGGAGCATCGGTGTCCGATGTGGCAACCTTGATGCCCGCCGCCTGTGCCTCCTGAAGCAGCGGAGCCATGGAATCGGGATCATTGGGCGCGACGATGAGGGCATCAACGCCCTGCTGGATAAAGGAGCGCACAATGTCCGCCTGGGCAGCCGCATCCGCCGTCGTCGGACCCTGGTAGAGCCATTCAACATTGCCCAGCTCCTCCGCGGCCTTCTGTCCGCCGGTGTTCATGGCCTCGAAGTAGGGAATGCCGGACAGTTTGGGAACGAAGGCGACGGTGATGCTTTCATCGCCTCCGTCCTCTCCTCCGGTGGCGCCGGTGTCGTTTTTGTTGGTGCAGCCGGTCGCGGCCAGCAGAAGTGCGGCAGCCGCCGCCCCGAAGACACCGGTTCTGGATAAACGTCGCATTTTTCTCCTTAGGGGTACTGCGGGTAGGGGTACAGCGGGGTTAGGGATGCTGCGTGATGGGTACTGGAGTTTGAGGCCGGGTGCCGGGTCCCCCGGTGCCGCGGCCGGCGTCGTCGCAACGGATCAGGAGGCGCAGCCGGGCTGCCGCAGCCTCCCAATCGGCTCCCGCCAGCGGTTCATAGGTGTGCACCTCGCTGCCGGCCCGCATCAGCGCCGGAATATCCGTGGCCGTGAGTTCTCCGAGGCAGACAAGCTGGGCGGCCGCGTTGCCGAGGGCAGCTGCTTCGGGGGATCCGCATCGAACCGGCACGCCGACGGCGTCGGCCGTGGCCTGCTGCAGGAGAGTATGGCGCACCCCTCCACCCACAACGTTCACGGCGTTGATGCTGTGGCCGGTGACCCGGGCAATATCCTCGAAGGTCAGCCGGTAAGCCAGGGCCAGGGAATCCACTACGCAGCGTGCTGTCTGACCGATGGTTTCCGGCACCGGTTCACCGTTCCTCAGGCAGTACCGGCGGATGCGGGCCGGCAGGTCTCCCGGCGCCAGGAACTCCGCGGCGTTGGGGTTGATGATGCTTCGCAGCGGGGTCTCCCGGGAAGCAGCGTCGGCCAGTTGGTCATAGCCCCGGGCAGTGCCTTCGCGGCTCCACTGCGCACGGCATGCCTGGAGCATCCACAGCCCGGTGATGTTGCGCAGCAGACGGATGGTGCCCTGGTAACCGCCCTCGTTGGTCAGGTTCGCGGCGAAGGACTCTTCAGTGATGACGGGTTCCCTGGCCAGAACCCCCACCAGTGACCAGGTTCCGGAGGAAATGTAGCCTTCACCGGGGGCGTCCGAAGGCACCGCCAGCACTGCGCTCGCCGTGTCATGTGCTGCGGGGAGGATCACGCGGGCATGCCGAAGGGCTCCGGTGCGGGGTACCCCGATAAGCGGGCCGGCGTCGGTGCCGGCGGCGACGACGTCGGGAAGCATATGGGTCGGCACCCCCACCTTGTCCAGCAGGTCCACGGCCCAGGATGCGGTGGCCATGTCGAAACAACCGGTGGTGGAGGCAAGCGAACGTTCCGTGACCGTGCTGCCGCTGAGCCGGTTTGCAAAGAGGTCAGCCATCATCAGCATTTTGCGGGCACTTTCCAGCCGCAGTGGATGGTTGGCCGCATCATCCATCAAGCCAAAGACGCTGTTCACTTCATGGATCTGGCATCCCGTGGCCAGATAAAGATTCCGGGCGCCCACCCGGGCAAGGGCCCGGGTGAGCTGGGCCGCGTTGCGTCCGTCGCGGTAGCAGACAGGATCCCTTACCGGAGTTCCGTCCTCATCCAGCAGCCCGTAGTCCACGCCCCAGCTGTCCACGCCCACCGACGCTATGGGATCGCTTTCAACGGTTAGCTTCGCAAGCCCGTCAGAAACCCCCTGCCAGAGGGAGTCCATGTTCCAGCTCAGCTGGCCACTGGAAATTTCCGGCACGTTGGGAGTGCGGCTGGCCAACCGGAATTCCAGGCGCCCGTCCGTCAGCGTCACGGCTGCCACACGCGCGCTTTCCGCGCCCAGATCCACTGCCACCACCGTCCGGCCGGTCATCCCGCTGCCTCCAGTCCGGGCCGCTGCTGGGTCGCCACAGTATGGACCGGGACGTTGCGGCGCTCCCAATCGCTGACGAACGTTCCACTGATGCGCTCGTCCGTGTACATGGCGGTGATCCGCGCCGGGGCCACAAACGGGTGCAAACCCAGCTGGCCGGCCTTCACGGAGCTGAACAGGGCATATACCGAGGTGCAGGCATTGGCAAGGTGCCGTTTGGCGTTTGCCTCTTCCAGGGCCAGCTCGGCGAGTCCGTACTCCAAGGAGATGCTTTTGACACCGAAGAACCCCTTGGAGATTCGGCCCCGCCCCGAAAGTGCGTCTTCCACCGGGCCCACCAGGGATCCCGAGGAACGCCGCACCGTGCCCCCGGGCATCACCACCATGGCATTGGAGCGCTCCATGAACAGTGTCGCGACGCGGAGCCCGTTGGTGACCACCAGCAGATTGCGGCGGTCCACCAGTTCATGGGCGAGATAAAAGCAGGTGGTGGAGGAATCTATCGCGATCGTGTCGCCGTGGTCCACAAGGGGAGCCACGGCCCTGGCCAGCAGACGCTTGGTTTCACGCTGGCTCCGCAGCCGCATGTTGAACGCGCCCTCATCGGAGAGTTCCAAGGGAACGGCACCGCCGCGAACCCGGCGCAGCAGGGAGCGGCGTTCCATCGTGGCCAGATCCTTGCGAACCGTAACCTCGGAAATTCCGAAACGGTCGGCCAGGTCACGCACGATCACGGCACCCCGGGTGTCGAGCTCCACCAGGATTTCGTGCTCCCTGGCAGCTTCATCGCGGTTCGGTTTCACACAGTACCCCCGACAGCATTGGCGAAAGCAGCCGCCACAGTGGCGACAACGCTCAAGCTATGCCCGCACTATCGGAGGGTCAATAAACGAAGACCAAACGAAACTACTTAGATTTCGATTAGCACGCTGCGCCTTTCAGTTTCACCCCTCATCCAGCGCTTCCTCCTGCCGCACGTAAACGGACAGCAGGTCGCGGGCGTGCTGCGTCTGCGGACCCTCTTTCTCCATCGCCTGCATCATGGACTCCGCCTGAGCCCTGCCGCCGGGGAACGGCGGCAGGAGCGGGATGTCCGGATCCGAAACCACCTCGATAATGCACGGCCGGCCGGCGGCGAGCGCCCGGTCCCAGGCGGCGCCAAGCAGTTCGGGGTCCTCCACCCGGATGCCCTCGAATCCCAGCAGGTCCGCGTAGCCTGCGTAGCTGAACTCCGGCAGGGCCTGGCTGTCCTCGAACCGCGGTTCGGACTCCATCTCCCGCTGTTCCCAGGTCACTTCAGTGAGTTCACGGTTGTTCAGCACGCAGACGATGAACGTTGGATCGGACCACTGCGTCCACAGCCGGCTCACGGTAATGAGTTCGGTGAGCCCGGCCATCTGCATGGCCCCATCCCCGGCAAGTGCGATCAGCGGGCGGTCCGGATGGGCCAGCTTCGCGGCAATCCCGTAGGGAACGGCGCAGCCCATGCTGGCCAGCGTGCTGGACAGGTGAGCCGGCACCCCCGGGGGCAGGCGCAGCTGGCGCGCATACCAATACACGCTGCTGCCCACATCCACAGCCACTTGCGCGTTTTCCGGCAGGCGCAGGCTAATCTCGTGGACCGCCCGCTCGGGGTTCACCGGGTTGGCGGGCGTAAAGGCCCGTTCAAGGGACAGATCGTGCCAGGCGCGCACGGCTCCTTCGACGTCGCTTCGCCAGACGGATTCGCCGCGTTCAGCAAGCAGCGGCAGCAGCGCGTCGAGGGTGGCCGCAGCCTCGCCGGGCAGCGCCACCTCCACCGGATACCGGTTGCCGATCGCGGCCGGGTCAATGTCAACCTGCACCGCACGGGCGGCTCCCGGCGGTGGATAGAACTCCGTCCAGGGATCATTGGAGCCGACAATCAGCAGGGTGTCGCAGTTGGCCAGCACAAAACCGCTGGCAGAGGTGCCCAAATGGCCCATGACCCCTGCGGCCAGGGGATGGGATTCATCCACATACGGCTTGCCGAGCAGGCTGGTGGTGACGGCAGCACCGAGCTTCTCCGCCAGGGCCACCACCTGTTCCTGGGCGCCGCGTGCTCCCTGGCCCACAAGCAGCGCAATTTTCCGCCCCTTGTTCAGCACGTCAGCGGCAGCCTGGACATCATCCGGGCGGGGCAGAACCATTGCCGGACGCCAGACCGGAGATGTGCTGAGGACACCGTGTTCCTGGTCCAGTTCCGGTGCCTGCGCCTGCTGAACGTCATGGGGCAGGATCACCACCGATGGCGTGCGGGTGGCCAGGGCCTCCTTGAAGGCCCGGTCAATGACCAGCGGCGCCTGCTCCGGGCTGCTGACCTGCTGCCGGAACCCGGAGGCGACGTCGCGGAAAAGGTGCATCAGGTCCACCTCCTGCATGTACGCGGACCCCAGGACGCTCAGGCTCTGCTGTCCAATCAGGGCCACCACCGGCACTGAATCCATGCGGGCGTCATAGAGGCCGTTGAGCAAGTGGATGGCGCCGGGTCCCTGGGTGGAGACCACCACGCCCACTTCCCCGGTGTACTTCGCGTGGCCTACGGCCATGAACGCCGCGTTTTCCTCATGCCGGGCCTGGATAAACTCGGGCCCTCCGGCCCGCCGGAGCGCACCCATCAAAGGGTTGATGCCGTCCCCGCTGTAGCCAAAGATCCGGCCCACGCCCCAGGCCTTGAGGCGGGAGACCAACAGGTCCGCCACCAGCTGCGGCTCCTCCTGCCGTTGTGAACCGTCCGTTGTTTCGCCCATCGCATGCCTCCCGGAAATGATCAGTGTGCTGAGTATTCCCCACTCTATCCCCGCTTCCGGCCGGGCAGGCGGAGGAGGAAAGGGAGGCAACTTTGCCCCCTTCCCCCTGTTGCCGGTGCCCGGGCTGGTGTGCGGGAGCCGGGCCGCCGATATGCTCTTCACCATGGGTAAGGTCCTCTATTACGTCGCGTCATCACTGGATGGGTTCATCGCCACTGAGGACCACAATTTGGATTGGCTGCTGGCCTTCGGATTCGAAGCTTTCCAGGACCACTACGACAAGTTCATTGCCGGCGTCGGATCCCTGGTCATGGGCTCGGCCACCTTCGAATGGATGGGCCGGGAAGAGCCGGACACCTGGCCCTACGGCACCATGCCATGCCAGGTGGTGACCCACAGAAACCTGCAGGCACCCCCGGGCAGCGGAGTGCGCTTTACCTCCGGGGACATCCGGCAAATCTGTGCGGACGCTGTTCGTGACGCCGCCGGACGCAACGTCTGGGTGGTGGGCGGCGGCGACGTTGCAGCCCAGTTCGCGGAGGCCGGGCTTCTGGACGAAATGTGGGTCACCTACATGCCCGTTGCCCTGGGAGCCGGACGGCGGCTGCTCCCGGTGTCGGCCCCGACTGCACCGATGCGGCTGGCGGGCACGACGTCGTTCAACGGCGGAGCCGCGGAGCTCCGCTTTTCCCTCACCTAGCCGGCAGCGCCGGGCCATCCGGCTCCGCTTGCCTGATTCCGATAGAGTGTGATTTCGTGCGCCGCGGGGTCCGCCTGACTCTTTCGGCCGCAGCATGCCAGCGCGCCAGCTCGCCAGTCTCAGAAAGTGGCAAATCTTCATGGGGAAAGACATCCGCATCCGCAATAACGTTAAAGTCCTGGGGAATCCCGAGGGCCCGGTCATCATGTTCGCGCACGGCTTCGGCTGCGACCAGGGCATGTGGCAGCGCCTGGTCCCCCGGTTTTCACAGGATTTCACGATTGTCCTGTTTGACCACATGGGCGCCGGCAACTCGGATGTGGACTCCTATTCCTCCGCCCGGTACTCATCACTGGACGGCTACACATCCGACGTGCAGGACATCATGGAAGAGCTTGACCTGCACGACGTGACGTTTGTGGGCCACAGCGTCGGGGGCATGATGGGCGTGGCCGCAGCGGCTGCCGATCCTTCGCGGTTCAAGTCCCTGGTGTTCCTGGCTTCCTCGCCCAGCTACATGGACTACCCCGAGGATGACTATGTTGGCGGCACATCGCAGCATGACATCCACGAGCTGCTGGATTCCCTGGACAGCAACTACATGGTGTGGGCCGCCAACATGGCCCCGGTCATCATGGGAAATCCGGAATCCCCGCAGCTGCACAGCGAGCTGGAGGGCAGTTTCTGCCGGATCAACCCGACCATTGCGCGCGAGTTTGCCCGGGTGGCGTTCCTTTCCGACGTCCGCCACCTGCTTCCGCAGGTCAGCGTTCCCACCCTCGTCATGCAGTGCTCCGATGACCTGCTGGCTCCCGTCCACGTTGGCAGCTACACGCAGGAGCATCTGCCCCAGGCAACACTGACGGTCATGAAGGCCACCGGCCACCTGCCGCATGTCAGCGCCCCGGAGGAAACCGCCGACACCATCCTCGGTTACCTCCGCCAGGCGGCGTAGCCCCTCTGGTGGACGCTGTCCCCCTGGACTTCGAGGCCCTGTTTCACGATGCTCCGGCCGGTTACCTCATCAGCGGCGCTGACGGGACCATCCTCGAGGCCAACCGCACCCTGCTGGCATGGCTGGGCATGACCCGCGCAGAGCTGGTGGGAACCAGCTTCCTCAAGCTGCTGCCCATCGGCGACCGGATCCTCTACGCGACCCATGCCGCGCCCCAGATGGGCGTCGCGGGCGCCTTCGCGGAGCTCGCCGTCGACCTGCTCAAGGCGGACGGGGCCAGGATGCCGGCGCTGCTTTCGGCAAGCCGCATCCCGGCGGCCGACGGCCAGCCGGCCATGGACCGGGTCATAGTCTTCAATGCCCACGAACGCCGGCTCTACGAGCAGGAACTGGTCAATACGCTGCGCAAGACGGAAGAAGCCGAGGAAGCACGGGCCAGCGCCGAAGCGTCGGTTTTCGCCCAGCAGGAGGCCCTGCGGCAAAAGGACCTCGTGCTGCAGGAAAGCCTGGCCGAGAGCCGGCGGAAGGGAACGCTGCTGGAGACCATCCTGAACACCGTTGAGGTGGGCGTGGTGGTGATCGACGAGGCGGGAAACAACATCCTGACCAACAACCGGCAGATGCATAACCGCCAGCGGGCCGTCCCGCCCGGCGTCCGGGATGCTGATGAGTGTGAACTGCTCATGTTCGGTCCTGACCGGGTGACCCCGCTGCCCAGTGATGAGCGCCCGCTCCGGCGCGCGGTCCTCGCCGGGTCCTACTCGGACCAGCTCGTGTGGTTTGGCACCGGGGACGGGCAGCAGGGGCTGAGCGTTTCAGCCCGCTCGGTGCGCGGCCAGGGAGCCTTTCGGGGGTCGGTTATTGTCTTCAACGACGTCACCGGCCTGGTGGATGCGGTGCGTGCCAAGGATGACTTCGTAGCCAACGTTTCGCACGAACTGCGCACACCGCTGACGTCGATCATGGGTTACCTGGACCTGCTGCTGGAAGACGCGGATGACCTTCCGGGCCACGTGACGACGTCGCTCAAGGTGGCGATGCGCAATTCCGAGAAGCTGCTGGCGCTGGTCTCCGACCTGCTCACCGCGGCCGCCGGCGGAAGTACGCTGGCGCTGCAGGCCGTCGACCTCACCGAGCTGATCCAGTCCGCCGTGACCTCCGCTGCGCCCCGGGCCGGGATCAACGGGGTGCAGTTTGTCACGGATCTGCCGGACACCCTCCCGGACACCGTCGATCCCCAGCGCATCGGGCAGGTGCTGGATAACCTGCTGTCCAACGCCGTCAAATACTCCCCCGACGGTGGAACGGTCACCGTCCGTGCGCGGCGCACCGGAGGGCAGACCAGCATCGAGGTGGCCGATCCCGGCATCGGCATGACCGAGGCCGAGCAGGGCGAGGTCTTCACTAAGTTCTTCCGGTCAGCCACCGCACGCAAAGCCGCCATTCCCGGCGTCGGGCTGGGGCTGGTGATCAGCCGCAAGATCATCGAAGAACATCACGGCAGCATCACCCTGCACAGTGAACCGGGCCGGGGAACTGTCTTCACTGTCACACTGCCCGTCACCCCTGCCCCGGCTGATTTTGTGGCCTCCGGCCGCTTGTGAAAATATCCCAAAGGGAGTCCCGGATTTGTCCGGGCGAAAGTGAGCAGGGGAACAGGTCGATGGCCAGCAGCAAAGCTTCGCCGGTGCGCAAAGTCGTGCGCAGGCTGGGGTCGTTTTCCCTCGTCGGCACTGTGGCCTTCTTGGTGGACATCTCGCTGTACAACGTGCTGGCCTCGACAGTCCTTGATGACAGCCCCATCGCGGCCAAGGTGGCTTCCGTCGCCGTCGCAACCACTGTTTCCTGGCTTGGCAGCCGTTACCTGACGTTCCGCAGGACGCGGGGCCGGAGCATCCGCAGCGAAACCCTGCTGTTTGCCCTCACCAATTTTGTTGGCCTGCTGATCGCCACGGGGTGCCTGTATGTCTCCCACTATCTGCTGGGCTTCGACAGCCAGCTGGCGGACAACATCTCCGGAAACGTGGTGGGCGTGATTGCCGGCAACGTGTTCCGGTATTTTGCGTACCGGTACATCGTGTTCACCACGGCGGAAGAGCGCGCTGCCCGCGCCGGGCTGAAGGAGACACCCCAGAAGGAACCCGCCTAGGTTCGGGTTCCTCCCGAGGTGCATCCTTCCGCCGCGTTACTTCGGAGTGCGGATGAGCTTCTTGTTGACGAATTCGTCCATGCCGAACCGGCCCAGCTCGCGGCCGACGCCGGAGCGCTTGACGCCGCCGAACGGCAGGTCTTCCTGGGTTCCGGAGACACCGTTGATCCAGACCATGCCCGATTCCAGGCGGTCCGCCACCTCCAGGGCCCTGTCTTCGTCGGTGCTGAAGACGGCGCCGCCCAGGCCGTAGGGCGAGCTGTTGGCCAGCTCCACGGCTTCATCCGCGCTGGAAACCTTGTAGATCACCGCTGCCGGACCAAAGAGCTCCTCGGAAAAGGCGCGCATGTCCCTGGTGACCCCGGTCAGGACGGTGGGCTGCACGTAGGCTCCGGGCCCGTCAACCAGGCTGCCGCCGGTGTGCAGGGTAGCCCCCTTGTCCACCGCGTCCCGGATCTGTTCGATCAGTCCGTCGGCGGCGGCCTGCGATGACAGGGGGCCAAAGCGGGTGCCCTCGTCCAGCGGGTCTCCGGGCTGGATCTTCTCCATCTTGGCGGTGAACTTTTCCACGAAGTCCTCGTAGAGGTCCTCCATGACGATGAACCGCTTGGCGGCGTTGCAGGCCTGTCCCGCGTTGCCCATGCGTCCGGCAACGGCGGACTTGACGGTGGCGTCCAGGTCCGCGGAGTCCAGGACAATGAACGGATCGCTGCCGCCCAGTTCCAGCACGTACTTCTTCAGGTTCCGGCCGGCCACCTCGGCGACGGCGGAACCGGCGCGCTCGGACCCGGTCAGGGAAACGCCCTGGATGCGCGGGTCGGCAATGATGTCAGCAGCCTGTTCATTGGTGGCGAAGAGGTTGATGTACGCGTCCTGCGGCAGCCCGGCGTCGCTGAAGATCTGCTCCATTGCGAGTGCGGACTGCGGGCAGTTGTTGGCGTGCTTGAGGAGGATGGTGTTACCCAGCATCAGGTTGGGGCCGGCGAAGCGGGCCACCTGGTAGTACGGGTAGTTCCACGGCATGATGCCCAAAATTGTGCCGATCGGCTCCGTGCGCACGGTGGCGCCGCCGCCGCCCTTGACGGTCAGTTCCTCGTCGGCCATGAAACCGGGGCCTTCGGTGGCGTAGTACTCGTAGATGTTCGCTGACAGGGCGACTTCACCCTTGGCTTCGCGCAGGGGTTTGCCCATTTCGGTGGCGATGAGTGCTGCCAGGTCGTCACTGCGTTCGCGGTACAACTCCGCCACGCGGGACATGATCTTGCTTCTGGATTCAACCGGCGTTGCCCGCCAGGAGGCAAAGGCCCCGTGCGCGGCGCTGATGGCTTCACTGATCTCTCGGTCGGTCGCTTCTGCGAATTCCTGGAGTGTCTCCCCGGTTGCGGGGTTCACGGTTTTGTAAGCAGTCATGTGCGCCACGCTACCGGCGGGTGTGGGCATGGCGACAAGTCGGTTCGCTGCCGGCTCAAGTTTTTCGGCGCAGCCCCGGGAAGCGGCCAAAGCGCGGACGGGGCCAGCCCTGCTGCTCGCGTTTGGGGTTCCTGCGGCCGGCTGCCGAGGACCCGGAGGCGCGGGGGCGGCGGGTCATGCGTACACTCCACTCCCCCGGGCCCGGGAGGCGCCAGCCGCGGCGCCGGGCCACTGTGCACAGGACGGCGGCGGTCACGATGGCGGCACCCATCCCCACGTTGGGCATTCCCATCCGGTACAGAATGGCCATTTCGACGGCGGCAACCAGTGCACCCGTGGCGTAGAGCGTGTTGCCGCCAAAGATTGCCGGTACCCGGCCCACCACAATGTCGCGGATCATGCCGCCGCCCACCGCGGTGGCCACGCCGATCAGGATTGCCGGGAGCCACTCCAGGCCCACGGTCAGAGCCTTCGATGTTCCGGTGGCGGCCCAGCAGCCCAAAGCCAGGGCATCAATGATGATCAGGAAACGGTTGGCCCATTTGCCCTTAAGCTCGATCAGGTACGCAATGAGCGCTCCGGCAATGGCTGCCATCAGGTACGCGGGGTTGGTCAGGGCCACCGGTGTTCCGGCCTGCAGCAGGGTGTCGCGCAGGACACCGCCCCCCAGGGCTGAGGTCAGCGCCAGGACGAGGAAGCCGACCGGGTCCATGCGCAGCTGCCGGGCCACGGCACCGCCCAACACGCCGTTAGCCAGCACGCCGGCAAGGTCCACAAAGTTGAAGACGGCCCCCGGATCGAAGTTCTCCACGCCGCTCCCGGTGTTAGTTTGCCTGCCCGTGTTTCAGGCATCCATTCTATCGGGGCGGGGCCTGCGCAGCTGACCCCCGTGCCGCGGCTTGGCCTTGTGCCGCTACTTCACCGTGAAATGCGCGGCGAGCTTCCCGAGTGTCTGCTCGATGCTGGCCGGGTGGCTTCGGGTAATTCCGATGACCCGGTACATCACGCGGTGGCGCACCTTCCGTGCGTCCCACTGCTCCGTCACCAGGGTGCCGCCCTCGACAGGTTCCAGGAGGTACCTCCAGACGTGCCCGCCGGAGTGCCGCCAGGCGATGCGGCGGCCTTCCTCGAATTCGGTCACCGTGTTGCTGATTTTGTAGGGAATGCCCATCTTCATGTCCATGCCGAAGCGGGCTCCCGGTGAGAGCCTGGCCGGGCCGTCGGGCTGGGCCTCGCGCACGGTGCCGGAGCCGTCGATCACGCTGTGCATGGCGGGGCGGGCCAGCAGGTCAAAGACGGCGTCGGGTGCAGCAGGCACCAGCTGGTCACGGGAAATCAGATAGGGACTGTTCATCCGCCCAGTCTAGGGGCGCGCGTCCGCCGTGCGGACTGCGGGCATGCGCGGCGAACACCGCTACTTGATTCGCTGGTAGATCCAGCCGGATCCGTGCCGCACCAGCCGGTGCCGGCGGGCCGGGTTTCCGTCCCGGCCGTCGGTTCCGTCCCGGCCCTCGGAACCGTCAGGGCCGTCCGGGCTGGCCGGGCCGTCCGGGCTGGCCGCGCCGTCCGGGCCGGCCGGGCCGGCCGGGTACTGGGGGTCATTCCCCGGGTACTCGGGGTCACCCTGCCACACCATCACCAGTGGTTCCCGCCCGGGCAGCCGGCGGGTGGCATACGTTTCAGGAACGGCTGCTGCCGCGGCGGCCAGCGCCTCGGCAACGGTCCGGTGCTCCTGCAGACCGTGCAGAGTTACCCAGGTGGGCGGCACCAGGTCCATGGTTCCCTCATGTCCCCGGCGCAGTGCGTCCTGAGGCCTCAGCCACACCGCGTCAACGTGCTCCTGCGGGCTCAGCACGATGTTGCCCGCCGGGGCCGGGGTTATGAAGAACTGAGTTTTCCAGCGGCGCGGCGCTTCGGGCGGCGGAACCCAGCAGGACAAATGCACCAGTTCCCGCGGGTCCAGGACCAGGCCGGTTTCCTCCGCCGTTTCCCGCACGCCGGCCCGGCGCGCGGCCGCCAGCCCGGCGTCGTCGTTCTCTGTTGCTTCCACGGCATCCTGCGGGTCCACCACTCCGCCGGGGAACACCCAGGCCCCGGCAAAGGCGCCGCGGTGGCCGGGACGTTCAAGCAGCAGCACCTGCAGGCCGTCCGGGGCATCACGCAACAGCACCACTGTGGCGGCCGTACCGTGCAGCATGGGCATCCGTTCGTCCGGGGAATTGAAGAAACCTCAGGAACCATCCGGCCCCACATGGATGGTAGCTGTTTTCCGGTGTGCGGTAGCAGCCGCCATGCCCGGCGACCTACCCTGATACGGGCAGCGGAAAGGCGGCGCAGGACAATGGAAAAGTTCGAGTTCAAGAAGGCCTATCCGGAGCTTTACGCCCCCAAGCCCGGTGATTTTTCCATGGTCCAGGTGCCCCGCCTGCAGTATCTGGCCTATGACGGCCAGGGGGATCCCAACACCTCAGCCGAATATGTCCATGCCCTTGAGTGCCTGTATCCCGCGGCGTATACGCTGAAATTTGCCTCGAAGAAGGAGCTCGGCCTGGACTTCACCGTGGGTCCACTCGAGGGACTGTGGCGGGCCGATGACATGGACGCCTTCACCCGCGGCGAAAAGGATTCCTGGGACTGGACCATGCTGGTGGCCCAGCCGGACTGGATCACAGAGGACATGGTGCAGGCGGCAGTCGCCACCGTGCAGAAGAAAAAGGCCCTGTCCGGGTTGGAACGAATCCGGCTGCTGCCCCTCGAGGAGGGCTCCTCCGTGCAGATTCTGTACATCGGAGCCTACGACGCCGAGGGCCCGGTCCTGCACCGGCTGCACCACCAGTGGATGCCGGCCCATCGGCTGACGTTCAACGGCGACCACCACGAGGTGTACCTCAGCGACCCGCGGCGGACCGCCACCGAAAAACTGCGGACGGTCCTCCGGCAGCCGGTCCGCCCGCTCGGGCCGTCAGGGCCGTCAGGGCCGTCAGGGCCGTCAGGGCAGGAAGACCCGGATACAACCGCCTAGGCCCGCCGGCGCTCATCGGCGCCGGAACTGGCAAGCGCGCCGAGCATGGTTTCCAGCTGATCATCACTGACCCGGGTCAGCGCGGTGAGCAGCTTGGTGATGCGTGTGCGTTCCTTGTCCGCAAAGCGGGTGGAATCCAAAATGTCGCTGACCCACAGGCCGTCCATGGCCAGCCGGATGATTACGCCGATAACCCCGGTGGGCTGTCGCGGATCCAGGTTGTCGCGGTCCAGGCGCCGGTTCAGGTACACCAGTGACTCCGCCAGGTTCGGCCGTCCGACGGCGGTGGCCAGCAGCGCGCCCTGGTCAGTGTTGCTGTTGGATCCGGCATCAGAGAACGCCTGGATATACGCCCGGTCCTGTGCTCCCACCGGATTGGGGTCCGCTTCCGCGAGCCGGCCCAGTTCATGGACCAGCTCTATGATCATTGCTTCAACGTCCTGCTCGACCTCGTCGATTGGTGCGCCCGGCCTGAACATTTTTCCTCCAGCTCAACGGTCAACCGTGTTTCGATTGACCGACAAGCTTAGCCCGGTTTGGAATTAACTTCAGCTTCGGCAAACCCCTCTCCGTCATGTCGGACATCTGCTTGAACGCCAGCCTGTTTCCGGCTTGTCTTGGGTCATGACGTGGATCACCGCTCGCCGTTCGGCCCAGCTGCTGTTCGGGCTTTTTTGTTATGGCTTTGCCATCGGCATGATGATCCAGGCACACCTGGGAGTCTCGCCATGGGATGTCCTGTCGCAGGGAACGTCCCGGCAGTCCGGGGCGCCCTTCGGCCTGGTCACCAACCTGATTGGTTTACTGGTGCTCCTGCTGTGGATTCCGCTGCGGCAAAAGCCGGGGATCGGCACGGTCCTGAACGTTCTGCTGGTTGGGCCCAGCGCAGAGATCTGCCTGCTCCTGGTGAGCCCGCCGGACCAGCTCTGGGCACAGGTGCTGCTCTTTACCGGCGGGCTGGTGCTGTTGGCGGCCGCCACCGGGCTTTACCTCGGGGCACGGCTTGGGCCCGGCCCGCGGGACGGTCTGATGACCGGCATACACGTCCGTTTCGGCTGGCCGGTGTGGGCGGTGCGCACCGGAATAGAGGTGGCGGTGCTGGCCACGGGGTGGGCGCTGGGCGGCACCGTGGGGCTGGGGACCGTGGCCTTCGCGCTGCTGGTGGGTCCGCTGATCAACCGCACCCTGCCGATGTTCGACATGCGGAGCCTTTAACCCCGCCCGGCGGAAGCTCCGGCAAACCCTGCGGCTGGGGGTTCCGGCGGGACGCCGTGAGTCTTACGATGGTGCGTGCCTCTTCACCCTCTCCGCAGGAGGAATGGCCATGCCCCACACACCGTCCCTACCCGGGCAGCACGGCCCGTCCGGCCGCCAGGATTTCGGCAACGTTCCCGTGATCATCTCTGCCGTACTGGCAGCCGTGGCCGGGGTGGCCGTTGCGGTTTTCTCCACCGGCGGCACCGAGCGCGAGTTCCGGTGGGAGCTCGGCGTCGCCGCCGCCTGCGTTACCTTCATCGTGACGCTGCTGATGCTCCTGCTCCTGATCATCACCTCCCGGCCCAATCCGGAGCATCTGGGCAAAGGCACCGCGGTCAGGCGCACGTTCGGCTCCCAGCCCGGAGCAACTGACGACGACGACGGCGACGGCCGCGGGGGCAGGATCAGGGCCCCATAACACGGGATCAGCGGGGGAAGATTTTCTCCAGCAGCTCCCCGGAGCGGTCCATGGCGCCGGCTCCGGGCCACTCGCCGTCGTCCTCCAGGTAACTCTCCTGCAGCACCACCCGGACCACTCCCAGGGCCAGGCCCACCACCATCCGCGCCTCGGCGGCGAGGTCCGCAGCCGGCTCGCCGCGCCCCTCCCGCTGATACCGGGACACCACCAGGTCCGCCAACTGGTTCTCATGGACCGCCATCCATTCGTTTTGCTTGGACAGCAGCTCCGGGGAATCCATGACCACCTTCATCCTGGCGCGGGCCAGCTCCGCGTCGGGCTGGCCCTCGTAGAGCGCGGAGAACACGGCTCTGGCCAGCGCCAGGACCACCGGGGCGCCGGTGTCCGCGCGGAAGGCGCGGGTGACAGCCTCGGTGGCGTCCTCGGGCGCCGGTCCCAGAAAAACGCCCTCCTTGGATCCGAAGTAGTTGAAAAACGTGCGCGGCGAGACCATGCCCGCGGTGCAGATCATGTCAACGGTCACCCGTTCGTACCCGCGTTCAAGCACCAGGGCTATCGCTGCCCGCTCAATGGCGGCCCGGGCGGCTGCGCGCTTGCGGGCGCGCAGCCCCTCGCCGGGATGGTCCTCAGCTGCGGCCGTGATGCCGTCCATGCCTGCTCCCTCCGTTGCCGTGTTCCGGTCCCCGTCCAAGCTGTTACTCGTACCGCAGCGCGTCGATCGGGTTTTGCCTGGCCGCGCGGCGGGCCGGCAGGGTGCCGGCCAGGAAGGCGATCAGCATGACGATGCCGATGATAGTGGCCACGGATGCCGGCGTGAACAGCATGATGTGAAGGCCGGGCAGTGACGACAGGACGGTGTTGGACAGCACCGAGCTGATCACGGATCCCAGCCCGACGGCGACACCGGCACCGAGTGCGGAGCCGAGGAAACCGATAAAGATGGCTTCGACGCTGAACAGGGCGAAGATCTTGCCGCCGCCCATGCCCATGGCCTTCATCAGGCCAATTTCGCGGGTCCGTTCCTGCACGCTCATCAGCAGCGTGTTGACGATGCCGAAGCCGGCGGCGATCAGGGCGATGACGGCGAAGGCGTTCAGCACGCCGATGATCCCGTTGATGACGGTCTGGATGGCGCCAATCTGATCGGCGACCGTGAGGCCGGTGAAGCCCTTGTCTTCCAGGTCAGCCTTGATGGCGGCGAGCTGGTCCTCATCCGTGTCATCGTCCAGGTACGCCACGGAAGTGATGTAACCGGTGGAAACGCCCTCCGGAATTCCGGTGCGCTGCAGGGCATCCACCTCGGCGCGCAGGTCCGCGTTGAAACCGGCGCCGTCACCGAAGAGGGAATCGTTCTGCACGCCGGCAATGACGGCATCCACAGTGTGCTGGGTACCGGCATAATCGGTGACCGCAATGGCCACCGTTTGGTCCAGGGCTGCCTCGGCGTCAGCGAAGCCCATGGCCTCCACATAGCTGGAGGGAATCAGCACTTCCAGTGTCCCGCTGCCCTCGGAAAGCTGACGTCCGGCGGCCAGGTCCGCGTCGGCCAGCCCCACCATCGGATTGACGGTCAGCTCAAACTTGGCGCCGCCGTCGTACTGAATGTAGTCCGGTGCCAGCATCGCGGCGGGTTCGACCTTTTCGATGCCGTCAGTGGCGCGGATGGCCTCGATGTCGGCGTCCGACAGCAGGGTGAAGTTGCCCTGCGTGGCGGCGCCGTTGGGGTCGTATTCCTTGGGCCCGTCATCCGCGGCCGCCGCCTCAGTGGTGGGAGAAACGGTCATCAGGTCATCGCCGCCAATGGCGCCCACCTGCTTGTCGATGTAGTCCGAGACGCCGGCGCCAATGGCGCTGGTGAGCGTCAGCGTGAAGGCGCCAATGAAGATGGCGACGACGGTCAGCGCGGTGCGGACCTTACTGCGGAAGGTGTTGGATACGGCAGAGCGGAGAATATCGCCGGCGGTCATGCTGAGGCCCCTGTGGTGATGGTGGTGGAGGTAAGCTCGGCGGCCGATACTTCGCGGCCGTCCTTGATGTAGAACTGGCGGCTGCAGCGGGCCGCGAGGTCGGTGTCATGGGTGACGGCGATCAGCGTGATGCCCTGTTCCCGGTTCAGGTCAAAGAGGATGTCCTCAACGACGGCGCCGGTGGCTGTGTCCAGGTTGCCGGTGGGTTCATCGGCGAAGATCACCGACGGGTTGTTCACCAGGGCGCGGGCAATGACCACGCGCTGCTTCTGTCCGCCGGAGAGGTCGGTGGCCCGGTTGCGGGCCTTGTCCGCCATTTCCAGGCGCTCCAGCGCCTCCATGCCGCGCTTTTTCCGCTCGGCCGGCTTCACGCCGGCGATCATCAGCGGCAGCACCACGTTATCCAGCACCGAGGAGTTGGGGGTGAGGAAGAACTGCTGGAACACAAAACCGAAGTCCCGGTTGCGCAGTTCGTTCAGCTCGTTTTTACCCAGCGACCGGGCGTCCTGTCCCTTGACGGTAATCGTGCCGCCGTCCGGTGTGTCCAGGAGCGCCAGCAAGTGCATGAGGGTGGACTTGCCGGAGCCGCTCTTGCCGACGATGGCGAGGGATTCTCCGGCGTCCACGGAAAGGTTGACCCCCTTGAGGGCGTCAAAGCGGTTCTCCCCCTGACCGTACGACTTGGTCAGGTCCTGCGCGCTGAGTATGTGTGGTGTCATACCCGAAACGATACGTGCAGTTTCTGCAAGTTTGCAGGGAGTGCATTATTGCGCTGGCCAATTCCCGGAGCCTTTACAGGAGGCGGGTACGGCTATTTACTCTGTGGTGTGCTTCCGGGCGGTGCGTGGCGGCCGCAGCCAGCAGCAGGAGGGAAGGGTGCAGGAAATGTCGCGTCGAGCCTTTGTGGCGGCGGCCGCCGTTTTGGCGGCCGGAGCCTTCATTCCCGGCTGCCGGCCGGTCCGCAGCACGGATGCCGGGGCGCATGCGGCGCACCTGACGGCCCGGCCGGGGCAAACCAGCGGCAGTGCCCCTTCCGGACAGCGGACGCTGGGGCTGGTCGCCGAACGCGACGCGCTGCTGTACGTGCCTGCCGTAGTTCCCGGGTCGGCAGCTGCACCGGGCGGGCTCCTGCCGCTGCTGGTGCTCCTGCATGGGGCAGGCGGGGACGCCGCGGGTGGACTGTCCCTGCTGGCCGGCCTTGCGGACAGCTACGGTTTGGCGCTTATGGCCCCCGCATCGCGGACCGGAACCTGGGATGCCATCCGCGGCGGCTACGAGGCCGATGTGGAGCATATCAACGCCGGATTGGAGGAGACATTTTCCGCCATCGCCGTCGATCCGGAACGCATCGCCATTGCGGGGTTCTCCGACGGCGCCTCCTACGCCCTGGGGCTTGGCCTGGCCAACGGCGACCTTTTTTCCAAGGTGATCGCTTTTTCCCCTGGCTTCATCCCGTCCGGCCCCCGGCAGGGCAAGCCGGCCATTTTTGTTTCCCACGGCACCGGCGATGATGTCCTCCCGCTCCGCTCCACAACCCGGAAGATTGTCCCCGCCCTGGAAAAGGACGGATATGACGTGACCTACCGGGAGTTCGACGGCGGACACACGGTCCCGGCGCCCGTGGCCCGGGAGGCCTTGGACTGGCTCCTGGGCTGAGCCGGGCCAACCGCGGAACCGCTAGTCGTGGAACCGCTCCCAGGCGGACTGGCGGGACATGCCGAGGGCTTCTCCGATGCCTGCCCAGCTGATGTCCCGGGCGCGGGCGGCGGTCACCCACTGCCGCAGGTGCTGTTCGACGCTGGTAAACCAGGGGGCGTCGACGACGGCGGCGGCCGCAGGCAGCGCCGCGCTGGCGCTGATCGGGCTGCCGGGAATGATGCTGGCGGCAGCCGCATCCTATGCGGGTTCGCTGCTGTTCCAGCGCGGCATCCGGATCAACCCCGCCCGCCCTGCGCCGCGGAAGGGAGCGGGCGGGCAGTTCCGCCACGGCTTCACCACCCTCCCCAGGCGCCCGGTTCAGCCCAGGCATCGGCCAGCGCAGTGAGCTGATTGGGGATTCGTTCACGCCAGCCGGCGGCCAAGTGGGAGGCGTCAGCCTGCGGTGCTTCCCCGATACCGGGCGGCGGCGCGTTCTTGATGGCGGAAAGCTGGAGCTCCAGGGACAGTCCGTCCATATGGTCCAAAAGATCACCCACGCTGTAGTCGGGCGACGGCGTGGGCCAGCCCAGCTGGTCGTCCCGGATGGCGGCAATGACCACCGCCGTGTCCCGGGCTGCATGGTGGAAATCGACCGGAGCGCGCATCTTTCCTCCTCGCGGGATTTCATCCGTCCTGCCTGGGCATCTGTCCTGTCCGGCACCTCGACATTTCCGACGGTAGCAACGGAGCATCCCGCACGGTATGGGCAGCCGTGGGTCCCGTTCTTCTCAGCGCACTTTTTTGCGGCGGCCGGAACGTCCACTCATAGTCCGGTCTTCCTCACGCTCCCGGGTGGCGCTTAGGCTGGCTGCACATTCCGGCGGCGTGAAAGACGGTGGGCCATGGCCAAGCTGCCGGCGGATTCCGGGCCTGTCCGTGCCGGGACAGGCCGCCTGCTCGGTTTTATTGACGCCGTTGTGGCCATCGCGATGACCCTGCTCATCCTCCCGCCGGTGACCGGGGCCGCGGCCGCCGGCGGTCAGTCCCCCGGAGCATTCCTGGCGGAGAACTCCTTCAGCCTCTTTGCGTTTGCCCTGAGCTTTGTGGTGATTTTCCGGTTTTGGCTGGGCCACCACCACACGTACGAAAGCATCTCCGGCTTCACCCCGGCACTTGTCTGGGCCAACCTGCTGTGGCTGCTCAGCCTCGTGTTCCTGCCGTTCCCCACCCAGCTGCTTGACAGCGGCGGCCAGGACGGCAGGCTAACCAACGGCCTCTATATCGGGACAATGCTTCTCACCAGCGCCTCGGCCCTCATCCAGCAAATGATCATCAGCCGCACACCCGGCCTTGCCGCAGCTGACGCCCGGCCTGCGCGGGTTCTTCCTGCTGCATCTCTGACGGCCCTTATGGCGTTTGCCCTGGCAGTCGCCCTCGGATTTCCGCGCGTGGGACTCTGGGCACTGCTGCTCCTGTTCCTGCAGCGTCCTGTGGAGCGGTTGGCTGCCCGTGTGCTGCGGGCCGCGTAAATTGAAGGACATGCCCATCCAGTACGAACAGTTCCTCCTGTCGACAGGCGGAACCGAAGTCTCCGCCGCCTTCGCCGCACCCCCGAACGCCACTGCCGCCGTCGTCGTCGCACACGGGGCCGGGGCCGGAATGGACCATCCCTTCCTCACCGGTTTCACTGATGCGCTCAATGAAGGCGGAGTAGCCACGCTGCGTTTCAACTTCCCGTACCGCGAGGCCGGGAAGAAGTTTCCGGACCGCCCTCCGGCCGCCATCCAGGCGTGGCGTGACGTCATGGATGCTGCAGCAGCACGCACGGCCGGCCTGCCGCTGTGGGCCTGCGGAAAATCCTTCGGTGGCCGGATGGCATCAATGGCCGCCGCTGAAGGCATGCCGACGGCGGGACTGATCCTTCTGGGCTATCCGCTGCACCCGCCGGGCAAGCCGGAGAAGATGCGCGACGAACATCTGTACGGACTGACCCTGCCGATGCTGTTCCTGCAGGGAACCCGGGACCCCTTCGCGCTGCCCGGAGAGCTGGAACCCGTGGCTGAGCGCATTGGGCCCAACGCCGTTGTCCAGCGGATCGAGGGCGGCAACCACTCCTTTGAGGTCCGCGGAAACAAGCGCCCTCCGGAGCAGATCGGCGGCGGGTTGGCCGAGCCGGTCCTGGCGTTCGTGTGAGATACCCGGCGGCCCCTGTGCCGGCGGCCCGGCACTCGGTAAGCTAGCGCCATGCTGAAGAGACTGGCGAAAAAAGTCGCGGTGGCTGCTCTGATTTTCACGGCCTTTACTGCCGGCCTGGTGGCGGTCCTGGGCTACGGCGCCTTCCAGATGATCGACTGGGTCTTCTCCGAATCCTCCGAGATGATGGACGGCTCCGATTCCTACCGGGACTTCGACGACGGGCCATCGATCCTGTCGTTCTTTGGAGTGTTCATCGCACCGTCGCTGTTCATCGGCGCGGTGGTGCTGCTGGCCCTGGGCGTGCGCGGACTCAAGCGCCGGGCACGCCGGGAGCGGAACCGGCGCGACGACGCCGCGGCCCGGGTGGAGTCCTGGCGCCGGCTGCACCAGCGCCGGGACGAGCTCCTGGTGAAGTGGTCCCGCTACGAAACCGATGTGTCGCTCATGATCGACTACCCGGTCATGACCGACTACTCGGACCCAGTGATCCGCGACGTCATCGTGGCCATGCAGGGCATCCGCGCGGCCGAGGCGGAAGCCCTGGACATCGGCCGCGGCCACGCCGAGGGATCGAAGCTCCACCGTGCCGTGGACCGCTTCGAGGTTGCCCTCATCACCGCCGAAAAGTACGCCAGGCGTTGCGGTCAGTCAAAGCTCAGCGACGCCGAGCGCAGCAAGCTGGCCACAGCCCGGCAGGCGCTGAACATCATCCTGGACGGCGCTGCCACCCCCTCCGAGGTCGAGGCCGCCTACCGCAGCCTGCGTGGTTCGCTGCGGGGCATCATCGATCTTCCCGACCAGGCAATCGCTGACCTTCAAAACCACACCCGGCAAGGCCTCGGCGTGCACCCCCACGGAGCACACCAGCACCCGCGCGCGTCAGCGGGCCGGGCCGCCTGAGCCGGCATCGCTGGCCAGTGCCACGCCGGGCAGCAGGTTCCTAGCGCGGCTGCGCCGGATTGGTGGGGTCACCCTGCGACGGCGGATTAATCTTGGGGCCGGTGGTCGCCGGAGAAACCTTGGAACCCTGCTGATTCTGCGTTACCTCAGGCATGTCCTCCGGAACCGATCCGCTCGGCTCTTCACCGTTGCGCAGCGCCTCGAGCCGGCGTTCAAGGACTTGGATGACGGGCAGCCGATTCCCATGCGCCCGTTCGTATGCCAGCAGTCCGGACACTCCGGCCTCATCGAGGGGGTGGATCCGGGACGGCAGGGAACCGAGTGGAACGTGGTCAAAACCGGGCAGCTGCAGGTCCTCGTGAGCGGGTGAGTCAGTCATCTTCTTCCTCCTGTGTCGGGCTCCGGTGTCGGGGCGGTTTCGATGTCTTGCATGTCGGCAGCATCAGACGGCGCTTGGGGAAACGGCGGAACTGCCGCCCCTAGCCGGCACCGCCGCGGGGATAGTCGTCTTCATCGGGAGCCATCCCGCCGTCGGCGTCCTGCTCAAGCCGGTCAGCTTCCGAGCCCTCCGGCCGCAGCGGATCTCCGTGCGCCCGCACGGGGTCCTGGATTCCGGCGTCCTCCTGCGCCTCCGGGACCGCGGGAGCCTGCTGTTCCAGGGCATCGGCTTCGTTCTGCGCCGGCATGGCGGAACGGTCATCTGCGGTGGGCATCATCCTTCTCCTTTGCTGATCGCAGCTGCTTCAGGACAGCAGCGTGGAGGCTGTCCTGGTCTCGCCGACCGGGTTCGAAGGAGCCGAAAGCGGGGCTTCACAACGACGGCCGGCACCACTAGATTATAAGCCTGCTTAGCACTTTTCCAGTGAAAGGACCGTCATGAACCAGCCGGAACAGCAGCAGGACACCCCGGGCACCCAGGGCCAGATGACCCCCACCCCGGACTGCGGCGAAAAAACATACCGAGGGATGGGCAAGCTCACGGACAAGACCGCCGTGATTACCGGCGGCGACAGCGGCATCGGGCGTGCGGTCGCGATCGCCTATGCGCGCGAGGGCGCCGACGTCGTCATTTCCTACCTGAACGAGGACGACGACGCGAAAGAAACGGCCCGCTGGGTGGAGGAAGCCGGCCGCCGCGCCGTGCTGGTTCCCGGCGACCTGGACACGGCCGAGCAGTGCCGCAAGGTCATCGACACCGCAGTGCGCGAGTTCGGCAAGGTCGACATCCTCGTGAACAACGCCGCCTACCAGATGAACCACGAGACGCTCGAGGAGATTTCCGACGAGGAGTGGGAGTACACCTTCAAGGTCAACATCAATGCGATGTTTTACCTCGTCAAGGCCGCGCTGCCGCACATGGCTCCGGGGTCTTCGATCATCGGCAGCTCGTCGGTGAACTCGGACATGCCCAGCCCCACTCTCGCGCCGTATGCCGCCACAAAGTCGGCCATTGCCAACTTCTCCGCCAGCCTTGCGCAGCTCCTGGGCGAGAAGGGCATCCGGGTGAACAGCGTGGCCCCGGGACCGATCTGGACCCCGCTGATTCCCGCCACCATGCCGCCGGAGAAGGTGGCCTCCTTCGGCTCCGACACACCGCTGGGACGTCCCGGACAGCCCGCGGAACTGGCCCCGGTGTATGTGCTTCTGGCATCCGACGACGGCAGCTACATTTCGGGCGCGCGCGTTGCCGTGACGGGCGGCCGCCCCATCCTGTAGCCGTCCCGCGGCGGCGGGTTCCGCCGGGCCCTGTCACACCCCGCGTTTGGCCCGGCGGCTTGGGATAGTCTGTGAATTCCAGCGACCGGCCGACTAAGGAATTCATGACAGTCTCCACCAGCACGCGGCTATCCGACGGCCGGGAACTCATCTATTTTGACGCATCCAGCGAGGCCGCCCGCCGGCGCGCGGCAGCCCCCGCCGACAGCCGGGGGCTGCCTCCCCGGCCCGGCAGCGGCACCGCACGGTTTGATGCCCTGACCGGAGAATGGATTGCCGTTGCTGCGCACCGCCAGTCGCGCACCCATTTGCCGCCCGCCGATCAGTGCCCGCTGTGCCCCTCCTCGCCGTCGCGCGCCTCGGAAATCCCGGCCGAAGACTATGAAGTGGTGGTGTTCGAGAACCGTTTTCC
Source organism: Arthrobacter citreus (assembly GCF_038405225.1). Lineage (NCBI taxonomy): Bacteria > Bacillati > Actinomycetota > Actinomycetes > Micrococcales > Micrococcaceae > Arthrobacter > Arthrobacter citreus. Next base: position 3,710,015 of record NZ_CP151657.1, on the reverse strand, counting down.
GTCCTTCGGCCCGGACTTGGGTGTCCTTCCGGACAATCCGGCCTGGGGTGCGACGGCGCCCGCGTACGGGCGCTGCGAAGTGGTGGCCTTCGACTCCGCGCACGAGGGATCCTTTGGGTCCCTGTCCCACGAGCGCGCCCGCACGGTGGTGGACGCGTGGGCGCAGCGCACGGAGGCGCTTTCAGCGATGGAGGGCATCCGGCAGGTGTTCTGCTTCGAGAACCGCGGAGCGGATATCGGCGTGACCCTGCTGCATCCGCACGGCCAGATCTACGCCTACCCGTTCATTCCTCCCCGCTCCGCGGTCATGGCGCAGCAGGCCGCGGCCTTCCATGAGGCCTCCGGCGGACAGCAAACCCTCCTGGGAGCGGCCCTGGACGCGGAGCGCAGTTCCGGCGAACGGATGATCCTCGAAGGCCGCCACTTCAGTGCGTTTGTGCCCTTTGCCGCCCGGTGGCCGCTGGAAGTTCACCTGGTTCCGCACCGCCAAGTGGCGGACCTGGCCGACTTGAACGACGCCGAGCGCGACGACCTGACGTCCGTTTACCTTGACCTGCTGGCCCGCGTCGACGGGCTCTACTCCACGCCCACTCCCTACATCGCGGCCTGGCACCAGGCCCCGCTGGATTCCCGCTTCCGCCCGTCGAGCCGCCTTCACCTGCAGCTGACCTCACCCCGCCGGGCCGAGGACAAGCTCAAGTTCCTAGCCGGCTCCGAAGCGGCAATGGGCGCCTTCATCAACGACACTCTTCCTGAACAGGTGGCAGCAGCCCTGCGCGCCGTCCCCTCCCCCGCCGCCAAGGTGCAGCATGCCGGAAAGGCCCTGTCATGACCCTCTCCACGCCCGAACTTGCCGCTGCCTTCACCGACCGCTTCGGCCGGGAGCCGGCGGGCATCTGGTCCGCTCCCGGGCGGGTCAACCTGATCGGGGAGCACACCGATTACAACGACGGATTTGTGCTGCCCTTCGCCATCAACCGCACGACGTCGGTTGCTGCGGCACCGCGCACCGACCGCACCGCCGTCGTCCATTCCGCCTTTGGCGGAGGAAGCACGGCCAGTTCGCACCTGGAAGATCTTGCGCCGGGCAGCATCGAGGGCTGGGCCGCTTATCCGCTGGGCGTACTGTGGGCCTTCGAGGACCATGGCGTTAAGGTCCCGGGCGTGGACGTACTCCTGGATTCGGACGTACCGGTTGGTGCGGGACTGTCCTCCTCCGCCGCATTGGAATGCGCCGTGGCGGTTATGGCCAATGACCTCTTTGAGGCCGGCCTGACCGGACCCGAGCTGGCCGCGCTGGGCCAGCGCGCGGAGAACCTCATGGTGGGCGCACCCACCGGAATCATGGACCAGTCCGCGTCCCTGCTCGGCGAGGAAGGACACGCAGTCTTCCTGGACTGCCGCAGCCGGGAAGCCCAGCTGGTGCCGCTGGATCTGGCCGGCAGCGGCCTTGCCCTGCTGGTCATTGACACCAAGGTCAGCCACGAGCACTCCACTGGCGGCTACGCCTCCCGCCGTGCCTCCTGCGAGAAGGGGGCCAAAGCCATGGGAGTTCCGGCCCTGCGCGACCTCAGCACTGATGATCTCGCCCGTGCCGCAGACGTTCTGGACGAGGAAACCTTCCGGCGGGTCCGGCACATCGTCACGGAGAACGCCCGGGTGCTGGCCGCCGTGGACGTCCTGCGGGAGTCCGGTCCGAGCGGCCTTGGCCCGCTGCTCAACGAAAGCCACGCGTCCATGCGCGATGATTTTGAGATCTCGTGTCCCGAGCTGGACCTTGCGGTGGAAACGGCTCTCGGCGCCGGGGCGCTCGGTGCCCGGATGACCGGCGGCGGCTTCGGCGGTTCGGCCATCGCGCTGGTGGCCGACGGCGACGCCGGGGCAGTCACTGATGCGGTTTCCCGTGCCTTTGCCGCGGCCGGTTACGCAGCTCCGGCAGTCTTCACGGTGCTGCCTGCCGCCGGCGCGGGACGGGTGGAGGTCTAGGTCCCGGTCCGGCCGGGCGCAGGGGCCGCCGGGTCCAGGTCCGGCCGGGTCTAGGTCCGGCCGGGTCTCTCGCGATCGACGCCCACCACGATCCTCGGGAGCGCGTTTGTGGAGCAGATCGACCGCGTCGGTGTCTGGTGCCGATCTATCGTGCAGATAACGGGCTAACAACCCAGCTCGGCCCATCTCTCGTGCAGATAACGGGGCATCAAGAAATCCTTCGTGCAGATAACGGGACCAAGAACCCCGAAAAGCCCCTTTTGAGCCCTTGATCTGCACAATAGATCCCGGGAAAGCCCCTGATCTGCACGAGAGATCTCGCCCGGACCGGTTCGTCCCTCCTAACACCATCTCTCGTGCAGATAACGGGCTTAGAACCCCGCTCGGCCCATCTCTCGTGCAGATAACGGGGCATCAAGAAATCCTTCGTGCAGATAACGGGACCAAGAACCCCGAAAAGCCCCTTTTGAGCCCTTGATCTGCACAATAGATCCCGGGAAAGCCCCTCATCTGCACGAGAGATCCCGTCCAGTTAGCTGAGGCGGGCTGGTCCAGGTCGGAAGGCTGGGAACGGTCTCCGGCTGGTCATCGGCGCCAGCCGGCGCGTGACTTGGTGGCAGAACCGCGCAGGGTTGGCGGCTGCCGGGTGGCTTGAGGGGCAGAACCGCGCAGGGTTGGCGGCGGCCGCTCCGGGCGGGTGGCTTGAGGGGCAGAACCGCGCAGGGTTGGCGGCGGCCGCTCCGGGCGGGTGGCTTGAGGGGCAGAACCGCGCAGGGTTGGCGGCCGCCGGTCGGCTACCGGGTGGCTTGAGGGGCAGAACCGCTCAGTGACTGGTGGTTCCCCGGCGCGATTCCAGCACCGGCGCTATCCACGCATCGCTGACCACCCCGGTCACCCACGAATACACGGCCTTGTGCCACACATCCACGATGGTTTCACCGGCCGGCCAGGACGACGGCGGCGCCCCGGCCCCGGTGGCATTCTCCAGTGTCTGGTCGGTGGCGAGCCGCACCACGGTGTGGGTGCCGTTGGCCACCGGGCCGCGGATACCGGTCACTGACCAAACGCCCCTCAGCGCACCCAGCACTGCACCGGTTCCCCAGTGCATGGCGTGATTCCACACGGGCGGGTGTTCGCCGTCGTCCGGTTTTTTGCCCAGCAGGGTCAGCAGTGTGCGGGCTGGCACGTAGGAATTGGGCCGGGAAGTGAACAGCTGCTCGGCCTTCTCACCGGCGGTCATCACCGCCACGCCCACCATTCCCGCCGCCGCTCCGGTTCCCGCCGCCTTGAGCAGTGTCCGTCCGCGTCCTGTCATGATTGCCTCCTTGCCCGGGGGGTCATCCTGGTTCCTGTTGGTTTTTCTGTGGAATCCACCCTAGGAGATTGTGCGGGATCCGGCACACTAATCCCATGAGTAAACACGCCGTGGTTCAAGCCGCTGAATTGGAACTTCTCGAGTCCGCCACCCGGGGTAATGCAGTCAGGCTGGAGGAACTACTGCATCCGGAATTCGGAGAAATTGGCCGTTCGGGACGGCAGTGGACACGCGCCGAAGTCATTGCTGCCCTGGCCGGAGAGGCCAGGCGCCCGGCCCCGGAAGCGGACGAATGGGGTTTCGTTGACCTGTCCGAGGATCTTGTCCTCGTGACCTACCGGCTGCGCAACGGGACCAGGCAGAGCAGGCACTCTTCGGTGTGGGATACCTCGGCAGCGGCGCCACGCCTGCGGTTTCACCAGGGAACGGTCATACCGGCGGAATTCCAGTAAGGGGCATTCAGCAGGCCGGGATAACGCCGTTAAACGCCGAAGGCCCGCCCGTTGCCGGGCAGGCCTTCGAACTCCGGCAGATGCCGGTGGTGGAGATGGGGGGAATCGAACCCCCGTCCGATGCTGTGTTGAAAGGGCTTCTCCGGGCGCAGTCTGCGTCGGATTTTCTTGGCCCCAGCCGTCGTACAGACGTGCGGCTGATCCGGGCCCAGCCGTTAAAGTGTCCCGAACACCCTCACGGCTTGGGTGTTCAGCAGTGGCCCTCTAAACGACGCCAGAAACCGGAGCGAGAGCAACTCCGGGCTGACGGACTGTGCCTTACTGCTTAGGCAGCAAGGGCGAAGTCAGTGCGCATAGGTTTGGCACTTATTTTTTTGCAGAGAGCGTTAGCGAGATAACTCTGCATCCTCGGCCCGCTTCCCCTGTCGCGGCAAACATCGTCGAAACCGATCATCCCCGTGTGCAGTTATCAAAATGCGTGCAGCTAACAGGTTCTTCAGCTGCCACTGGCCGCAGAACCGCCGGCCGAATTTTTCGCTCCGGCCAACCCGTGGTTCCCGCGTCCGAAAATAATAACGCCGACCACGCCGTGATGATTCCCCGGCACGGAAAAACTGCCGGAGAATGTCCGCATGGACAACTCACCGCACCCGAACAGCACCGGCCCGGCCGCGCCGGAACCCACCGGGTCCGTCGATGGAACGCCGGCCACCGTCGTCGAGCTGGCCGGACGGGCACGGTTGCTGGCCTCAAGCGGTGGCCGGCGGATTCTGGGCATCACCGGAGCACCGGGAGCAGGAAAATCCACTGTTGCCGCGGAGCTCGCGGCTGCACTCGGGCCGGAAACCGCCGTCCTGGTGCCGATGGACGGCTTCCACTTGGCGAACAGTGTCCTGGAGGCGCTGGGCAGGCGCGGCCGCAAGGGTGCTCCTGACACGTTCGACGACGGCGGGTACGCGGCGCTGCTGGAACGGCTGCGCCGCCAAACGGCGCAGGAGCCGGTGATTTATGCACCGGACTTTCGGCGGGAACTTGAGGAACCAATAGGGTCGGCGCTGCCCATCCGATGCGACGTTCCCCTGGTCATCACGGAGGGCAACTACCTGCTGCTGCCGGATGGCCGGTGGCCGCGCGCCCGGGCCGCCATGGACGAGGTGTGGTTCCTGGCGACCGGGGATGACATCCGCCGGGAGCGTCTGATCCGCCGCCACATGGACTTCGGCAAGTCCGCGGCGGACGCGGAGACATGGGCTCTGGGCAGTGACGAGACCAATGCCGGCACGGTTCGCCGCTACGCCCGGCTCGCGGACCTCACCGTCCGGCTGCCGGAGAACCCAGGCCCATCCCTGCATTGATGGGGGTAGCCTCCGGAGCGGTAGCATGGCCGAATGATCACAGATCGGCCGGCAGCTGCGAATGAACAGGAACCGGCAGCACCGCGGCACCATCAGCTGATCGTGACCCTGTTTGGCCTCTACGCCAGGACGCCCGGCGGCGGCATACCGGTGGCGGCCATCATCCGGCTGCTGCAGGACGCCGGGGTGGGTCCCGCAGGGGTCCGTTCCTCCATCTCCCGCTTGAAAAAGCGCGGTGTGCTGGACAGCGTCACGGTGCAGGGCCGCAGCGGTTATGCCCTGGCCGCCGGTTTGGACGCCACTTTCCAAGAGGGCGACGAGCGCATCTTCCATCCGCAGCGGGCAAAGCTGGGGGATCCCTGGCTGCTGGCCACCTTCACCGTGCCGGAATCGCAACGCAGCGTCCGCCACAAGATCCGCAGTACCCTGGTGCGGATGGGTTTCGGGGCGGTAACTCCCGGCCTGTGGATTGCACCGGGACATCTGCGTCCGGCGGTGCTGTCCTACTTCGACAGCCGGGGCCTCAGCGAGTATCTGGAGTTCTTCACTGCGGACCATGCAGGCAGTACCGACATGCGGGAAAACGTTGCCCGGTGGTGGGACCTTCCGGCCCTGCAGAGCCAATACGCGGAGTTCATCAGGGCCCAGCAGCCGCTTTTAGATAAGTGGACCGCGGGTGAATACAGCGGCCCGGACCAGCAGGCACAGGCGTTCGTGGACCATTTGGTGCTGCTCACCGAATGGCGGAGACTGCCGTACCTGGATCCCGGGCTGCCGGTGGAGTTGTTGTCCAAGGACTGGAACGCACTGGAAGCCCACGAACTGTTTTCCCGGCTGCACTCCCTTCTGGGTCCGCTGGCCAGGAACCACGCGACGGCAATCCTCGAGGGCGTTTCCTGACAGCCCTTAGCCTGCCCCGTTCCGGGGCGGTTGAGCACAGGGCGGTCGGCGGCGCTAACCATCGACGGCGCTAAGCCGTCGGCGGCGCGCGTCCGTCGTCTTTCCATCGTCTTTCCGTCGGCGGCGCCAACCGTCAATGGCACAGGCGCCGCCGTCCGCCGCCTTCGGGCTAGCCGCGGTCCTGAATGACTGCGACGCCCTGAATCTCGATGACGGCTTCCTTCTGCCATAGCCGGCTCACGCCGATTCCCGCCATGGCGGGGTACTCGCTGCCGGCCATCTCGCGCCACAGCTTTCCGATTTCACGTCCGTGGGCCATGTAGTCATCCACGTCGGTCAAGTAAATGGTCACCGAGACGAGATCCTCCGGCCGGCCGCCGGCCTCCGCCAGGGTGGCCAGGACGTTGCCGAACGCCTGCTTGAACTGTTCCACCACCCCGCCCCCGACAATCCGCATGTCCGCGTCCAGTGCCGTCTGGCCGCCGAGGTAAACGGTTTTTCCGGCAAGAACACCGTGGGCGTACCCCGAAGGCTTGGGCAGGGACGCGGGATTGATGACCTTGTTAACCATGACGTTTTTGTCCTCCTGAGCGGGCGCTGATCCGCGCCGAAAACCTCTGTTCAAGCCACGTGAGCCGTGCTACATTGAGCGTACGTGACGCCGGTCATAAAGTCGACATACGTTCAGCAGGGCAAATATTCGGTACAGGGGCAGCGTGGCCCGCCGGCGGACAGCCGGCCGGCGACATCCTGCGGAGGAGAGCACATGAAACTTGCAACGATCAGGATCCACGACAGCAGCACGGCCGCCGTCGTCCTGCCGGACGGAGACTATCTGCTGCTGGACGCACCGGATCTCAGCTCCCTGCTGCAGCGCGAAGGCTGGCAGGAAGAGGCTGCCCGGCAGGCGGCAGCCCCGGAAGCCGGCTCGCGGAAGGTATCCGAAGCCGACGTCGAGCTCCTCAATCCCCTGCCCACTCCGGCCAAGGTCATCTGCTGTGGCCTGAATTACAGCGACCACATCCTGGAAATGGGACGCGATCTGCCGGAATACCCCACGCTTTTCGTCAAGTTCGCTGACACCCTCACCGACCCGGAGGCTGACCTGGAGATCTCCGCCAGTGAAAGCGTTGACTGGGAGGCCGAACTTGCCGTCGTCGTCGGCACCATGCTCAGCGGAGCTGATGAGGCGGAAGCCGCAGCCGGCATCGCCGGCTACACGGCCGCCAACGACATCTCGATGCGGGACTGGCAGAACCGGACCCTGCAGTGGTTCCAGGGCAAGGCGTTTGACCGCACCACTCCGCTGGGGCCCGTCCTGGTAACCCCCGACGAGCTGGACCCCGAAGCGGGCGTGGACGTCAGCTGCTTCCTCAACGGCGAGCGCATGCAGCACGGCAGCACCGCCAACCTGGTCTTCAGCGCCGCGCAGCTGCTCTCCTATATCTCCACGTTCACGGTGCTCCGCCCCGGCGACATCGTCCTGACCGGCACGCCGGGCGGTGTGGGCATGGGGATGAAACCTCCGCGCTACCTGGCCGACGGCGACGTCGTCACCACTGAAGTCGGCGGTATCGGCCGGCTCGAAAACCGCATCCGCATCAAGAACACGCCATAAAAGCACCGCCACCAGCGTGGCCTCATAACCCCGGCTCCGCTCCAACCCACCGGCAGCACGCTGCCACGAGAGGACACCATGATTGAGTACAGCACCGAGGGAGACAACTCCATCTACGCCGGCGCCGATGGGCAGGTTGTTCCCGTAGTCACCCGTGCCGGCGAGGAGGACACCAACACAGCGCAGTCCGGGGACTGCGTCCGGGTGTCCGGCGTCAGCATCCAGCACACCCCAGCCACCAAGATCTGGTTCGGCCAGGTCTCCAACGTTCCGGGCTACCGGTCCCTGCCGCACCACCACGGAGAGGCGGAGACCGGCGGGTACGTGCTGCGCGGCCACGGGCGGATCTACTTCGGTGAGGACTACAGCCAGTTCCTGGACATGAAGGCCGGAGACTGGGTGTTTGTGCCGCCGTTCATGCCCCATGTGGAGGCCAACATGTCAGTCACCGAGGAGCTGGTCTGGCTCACGGCGCGCACCCCCGAGAACATTGTGGTCAACCTGGAGGATGTCCCGGACGAAACCCTGGACGGATACCGCCGGTCATGAACTCCGATATCTTCCTGCAGGCCATAGAACTCAAGCCAACGGAGGCTGAGGTCTTTGACCAGGCCTACACGGCAGTGCCGCAGTATGTTCCGTGGCCGAAGGCCTACGGCGGAGACATGGTGGCGCAGGGCGCGCTGGCCATGATGCGCTCGGCTTCCGAAGACCGCCGGTTGCATTCCATGCACAGCTATTTCCTCCGCCCGGTGGATATTGGCCTTCCGGTGCGGTACGAAGTGGAACTGCTGCGGGACGGCCGCGGCTACTCCACCCGCCAGGTGCGCGGGTTCCAGAACGGCAAACCTGTTTACGCCGCCCTGGGTTCCTTCCATGTGCCCGAACAGGGGCCCTCCTACGCACCGGACATGCCAGCGGAGTACGCGGCCATCGACCCGGAATCCCTGTCCAGCGCCGCCGAGGTCCTGGCAGAACAGAACACCGACAACGCCCGGTACTGGTCCACGGGCCGCAGCTTCGACATGCGCCATGTTCCGGGTCCGCTGTACCTGGAATTTGACGGGAACTCCGCACCGCAGCAGGCCGTGTGGATCAAGGCCTTCGCCGCCCTGCCCGATGATCCGGCCATTCAGCGCGCCGCCCTGGCCTACGTCTGCGACTACACCATCCTGGAGCCGCTGCTTCGGGTGCACGGACTGGCCTGGGCCACACCGGGACTGACCACCGCAAGCCTCGACCACTCCATGTGGTTCCACCGCGACGGGCGGGTGGATGACTGGGTGCTCTATGCCCAGGATGCCGTCTCCTCCCAAAACAACCGGGGGCTGGCCACCGGCCGCTTTTTCACCCGGGATGGAAACCTCCTGGCCACGGTGGCCCAGGAAGGCATGATCCGCGGCCCCCGTGGCTGACCCTGCCCGAGCCCTCCACATGGAAAGAGACGCCATGGAACTCTCCCCCTCGGCCCACCAGGACACCTTTGCCCGCGACCACCTTCCGCCCAGGGAGCAGTGGCCGGTTCTGGAGTTTCCCCTGCCCGAACTGCAGTACCCGGATCGGCTCAATGCCGCCCAGGCGCTTCTCGACGATACGATTGCCGTCCACGGCGGCAGCCGGACCGCGCTGCTCGCTCCGGACGGAGTTCAATGGAGCTACGCCCTTCTGCTGCAGCGCGCCAACCAGGTGGCTCAGGTCCTGACCGAGGATCTCGGGGTAGTGCCGGGAAACCGGGTGATGCTGCGGGCACCGAATAATCCGTGGCTGGTGGCCTGCTGGCTCGGCGTCCTGAAGGCAGGCGCAGTGGTGGTCACCACCATGCCCGCCCTGCGGGCCGGAGAAATCAGGACGCTGGTGGATCTGACGCGTCCCTCCGCTGTGCTGTGCGACCACCGGTTCCTGACTGATATGCAGGCGGCGGCCGAGGACCTGCCGGTGACGGCGGTCGGCGGTGGCGGTGAGGATGATCTGGTGGCGCTAGCGGCGGCCAAATCCGGCGAGTTCGCCAACGTGCAGACGGCGGCCGACGACGTCGCGCTCCTGGGCCCGACGTCGGGCACCACCGGCACACCCAAGGTCACCATCCATTTCCACCGCGACATCCTGGCCAATGCCGACACCTTTGCCCGGCACATCCTCAAGCCCACGGCGGATGACGTTTTTGCCGGTTCGCCGCCGCTGGCGTTCACCTTTGGTTTGGGCGGGCTGGTGGTCTTTCCCCTGCGGTTTGGGGCCTCCACGCTGCTGACGGAGCGGACCACCCCGGCCGAGCTGGCCGAACTGAGCCGGGAAGCGGGTGCAACCATTCTGTTCACGGCGCCCACGGCGTACCGGGCCATCATCAAGGAAGGGCTGGGGCACCTGCTGGCCCCGCTGCGCATTGCCGTTTCCGCCGGCGAGCACCTGCCCGAAGCCACCTGGCAGGAAGTGAAGCGGGCAACGGGCCTGGAACTGGTCAACGGCATTGGCTCCACCGAAATGCTGCACGTGTTCATCTCGGCGGCGGGCTCGGACATCCGTCCCGGCGCCACCGGCCGGGCCATCCCCGGTTTCCGGGCCACCATTCTCGGGAACAACGACGAGGAGCTCGAACCCGGCAAAGTGGGCCGCCTGGCCGTCATTGGCCCCACCGGGTGCCGGTACCTCGATGACCCGCGGCAGGCCAACTACGTGGTCAATGGCTGGAACGTCACGGGCGACACCTTCCTCATGGACGAGGACGGCTACTTCTTCTACCAGGCACGCTCGGACGACATGATTGTCTCCTCCGGCTACAACATTGGCGCCCCCGAGGTTGAGGCAGCCCTGAACCAGCACCCCGACGTCGTGGAAAACGCCGTCATCGGCCGGCCCGACCCGGAGCGCGGCACCGTTGTCTGTGCCTTTGTGGTCCTGCGGGACGGGGTGCCGGCTGATGATGCCAAGGCCCGGGAGCTGCAGGACTTCGTCAAGCAGACCATTGCCCCCTATAAGTACCCCCGCGCCATCAACTTTGTCACCGAACTCCCCCGCAACCCCAGCGGAAAACTCCAGCACTTCAAGCTCCGTGAAGGCTTTACCGCCGCCCAGGCTTAGTTCCACGCCGGTTCTCCGGCCCAGAAAGGACACACCATGAAGATCGCAGTTGTTGGCGGCGGCCCCGGAGGGCTGTACTTCGCCGCACTCATGAAACAGCTTGATCCCACGCACCAGGTGACGGTGTGGGAACGCAACGCCGCGAGCGACACCTTTGGCTTCGGCGTCGTCTTCTCGGACGAGACGCTCGGCGGGATCGGCAATGCGGACACCACGATTGCCGACTACATGTCCCGGCGGTTCGCGCGCTGGACGGACATTGACATTCATTTCCGCGGCGAACAGCACACCATCGGCGGACAGGGCTTCGCAGCCATGAGCCGCAAGGAACTGCTGGAACTGCTGCAGCGCCGCTGCGCCGAACTGGGCGTGGACCTGCGCTTTTCCACCCTCGCCCCCGACGTCGCGGAACTGAGCGCCACGCATGACCTGGTCCTGGCCGCTGACGGACTCAATTCCGCCGTCCGCACCGCCCACGCCGAATCCTTCAAGCCGTCCCTGGACCTCCGCCGCTCCAAGTACATGTGGCTGGGCACCGATCAGGTGTTTGAGGCCTTCAAGTTTTTCATCAAGGACACCGAGCACGGGGTCATGCAGATCCACGGCTACCCCTACTCCGATGAAGGCTCCACCTTCATCGTGGAAATGCATGAGGACGTCTGGCGCGCAGCAGGCTTCGACGAAACCGAGGGCGATGTTTTCCCGCCCGGAGTCAGCGACGAAGCGGCCATAGCCCGGATCCGGGACATCTTCCGGGACGAGCTCCAGGGATACAAGGTCCTGTCCAACAACTCCAAGTGGCTGAACTTCACCACGGTGCGGAATGAGAACTGGCGGCACAACAACATTGTCCTGCTCGGCGATGCCGCCCACACCGCGCACTTCTCCATTGGATCCGGCACGAAACTGGCCATGGAGGATTCCCTCGCACTTGCCGCATGCCTGCATGAACATCCCGATGTGGAAGCTGCTTTGGCCGCCTACGAAACCGAGCGGCGCCCCGTTGTGGAGTCCACGCAGCGCGCGGCCCAGGCTTCGCTGGAGTGGTTCGAGAACATCGGGCAGTACGCCCAGCAGGAACCGGTCCAGTTCTGCTTCAACCTGCTCACCCGCAGCCGCCGCATCACCTATGACAACCTCAAGCTGCGTGATCCGGACTTCGCTGCCCTGGTGGACCGGTCCTTCGCGGAATCCGCCGGTTCCGCAGACGTGGCCCCGGCGATGTTCCAGGCGGGCCGGATCGGCAATTTGGAGCTCAAGAACCGGATTGTGGTTTCGCCCATGGACATGTATTCCGCCGTCGACGGTTATCCCGGTGATTTCCACCTCACCCATCTGGGCAGCAAAGCGCTGGGCGGTGCCGGGCTGGTGATGACCGAAATGGTCTGTGTGTCAGACGTTGGCCGCATTACCCCGGGTTGCACCGGGCTGTATTCGGATGAGCAGCGTGACGGATGGCGCCGGATCGTGGACTTTGTCCACCAGCAGTCCACGGCCAAGATTGGTGCCCAGATTGGCCACTCGGGGCGCAAGGGCTCCACCCGCCTCATGTGGGAGGGCATTGACGTTCCGCTCGAGGACAGCTGGGAAGTGGTGGGCCCGTCGGCCATGCCGTACGGGGATGGATGCAACGTGCCGCGCGAAATGACCCGCGACGACATGGACCGGATTCTGGCCGAGTTCACCGACTCTGCGCGGCGGGCGGCGGATGCCGGCTTTGACCTTCTGGAGCTGCACGCAGCCCACGGCTACCTGCTCTCCTCCTTCCTCTCCCCGCTGTCCAACCGCCGCACCGACGAGTACGGCGGCAGCCTGGAAAACCGGCTGCGCTATCCCCTGGAGGTCTTCGACGCGGTGCGCGCCGTCTGGCCGGCGGAACGGCCGCTCACGGTCCGGCTTTCGGCAACCGACTGGGTGGAAGGCGGCAACACCGACGACGACGCCGTGGACATCGCCCGGGCGTTTATCGGACACGGTGCGGACGGCATCGATGTGTCCTCCGGGCAGGTTTCGAAAGAGGAGAAGCCCGCGTTCGGCCGCAGCTACCAGACGCCCTTTGCGGACAAGATCCGCAACCAGGCGGCGGCGGCGGACGGTGTTGCGGTCATCGCCGTCGGCGCCGTGTCCTCGTACGACGATGTCAACTCCATCCTCCTCGCGGGGCGGGCCGACTTCTGCGCCCTGGGCCGCACCCACCTCTACAATCCGCAGTGGACCCTGCAGGCAGCTGCCGAGCAGGACTACCGGGGTCCGGGCGCTGACTGGCCGCTGCCGTTCAAGGCGGGTCGGCGGAAGCCGCCGAGCGCCCGCACCGATGCCGTCCGGCCGAGGCTGTCGCTGCTCCGCGAGCCGGATGCGGAGTCCGGGCCGACGCACCTGCGGTGGACGCCGCAGAAGGCCCGTGCTGTCCAGCCCGGGGTGCTGACGCCGAGACGCTAACAAACGAACAAGCGAAGAAGCTGCTGGCAGGCTAAGGAGCAGTACACAAAGGGAAGTGCCCGCCTCTCACGGGGCGGGCACTTCCCTTTGTGCAGTCTCAGTACTGCCGGTGCACTGCCGGGATGAGTGGATGCAGCGCAACAGGCCTCCGGGCGGCGGCTCGAAATGAGTCGCCGCCCGGAGGCCTGTTTCGTGGCTTGCAGCTTGGCCCGAAGCTCTAGGCTTTCATTGCCTCGGCGGAGGGAGCTGCACCGGCGTCAGCTGCGAGCCCGTCCAGCTGCGGAACCCGCTTGGGAATCAGGGCCACCGCTCCCGCGGCAATCAGGCCGACAATGGCGAAGACGGCAAAGTTCCACTCGAACGGCACGCCCGAAGCAGCAATCCAGCCGCCGATAATCGGTCCGGAGATGGCACCGATCCGGGCGAAACTCAGCGCCCAGCCGGTGGCCGTGGCCCGGGTGGCTGCGGGGTAGTAATCCGCGATGTAGCCGGTCAGGACCAGGGATGTGGAGATGGAGCCGATGCCGGCAAACGCCACAAAGGCCAGGTTCACCACCATGGAGTTCGGGAACATCAGCAGCAGGATTCCGGCCGCACCCAGGACGTAGAAGACCACCAGGATCAGTTTCTGGCCAACCCGGTCCGCAGCATAGCCCAGGGCCAGGCCGCCAATTGCGGATGCGAGGCTGAAGACCAGGAGGAAGGTCAGCGAGGAACCCAGGTCATAACCGGCCTTGCGCATGATCTGCGGCAGCCAGGTGTTCAGTCCGTAGACCAGGACCATTCCGCAGAAGAGGGAGATCCAGAAGAACACCGTGGAACGCAGGAACTTGCGGGAGAACATGGTGGCCATGACTTCGCGCCAGGGGATCGATGCCCCGCCGCGGGCCGGGGGCGTGGGGTTGTAGTTGGGGATGTTCTGGCGTGCGGCCAGTGCCTTGGCCTGCGTAATGCGCCCCTTCGACACCAGGTACTCCAGGGATTCCGGCAGCAGATAGGCAACCACCGGCAGGATGAGAACGGGCAGGGCACCCACGGCCACCACTGCGCGCCAGCCGAAGTTGGGCAGCAGCGCCATGGCGACGAGTGCCGACGCGACAATGCCCAGCGAATATCCCGAATACATGAGGCCGTAGTTGAAGGACCGCTTTTTGGGCGCGGAATATTCAATGGTCAGCGCGGCCGCAACGGGGATGACTCCGCCCATGCCGAGGCCGCCCAGGAAGCGGAAGAGACCGAAGATTTCGGGGGTGGGCGCCATGGCGGCACCCGCCTGGGTGACCGTGAAAATGGCCATGGACAGCAGGAGCATTTTTTTGCGCCCAATGATGTCGCTGAGCGTACCGATGAACAGTGCGCCAAAGAGCATGCCCACCAGGGCGTAGGCGCCGAGGCCTCCCAGCTCAAGCGGCGAGAGATCCCATTCCTTGTATTCGGCCAGCGCCGGCAAGACGGCGCCGAGGACGCCGACGTCGTATCCCTCGGCGAGGATCGCCAGCCAGCAGGCAAAGAGCACCAGGCCGGTTGTACGGCGGGGAATGTTCCATTCAGTTGATGGCGATACCTGTTTAGCCACGGTGCTCCTCGAACTCGCAGTGCTGGGACGCTCTCCATATTGACCTACTATGACGATCGTCACAATAGATAAACAGATTTATCTTGGGCGACTTCTTTTCGTGGCAGTTCCGCGGCTCCCGCTTCCCGTCCCAGGACAGGCCAAGGGCCGGACAAGCGAACCTGTCCGGCCCCGGGTAGAGATCGGCTGCTCTTGGCAGCGGCCTGGCTTTTCAGGCGGCCGACGTTTCAGCAGCGGCATTTTCAGCGGCTGCCTATTTAACTGCATTGCCTTCAAGCGCAGTGCCGCTGCGTGGCGGCGCGCTCTAGTGGCGGCGCGCTCTAGTGGCGGCGCGCTCTAGCGGCGGCGGCCAAAAATGAGGGAAGCGGCAGCCGTGGCGGCAGTGACCGTGAAAACCGACGGCCAGGCGCCGAGCTTCTTTGCCAGCGGGTGGGACAGGCCGAAGGCTGCCACATAACCGGCGGTCAGCGCTGCGGCTGTGCCGGTGCCGGCGTCGCGCTTCCAGAGCGTGAAGGCGGCCGCACCCGCGGCGGCGAGGACCGCTCCGCCGAGCTGGCGGTTGCCGGTGTCGCGGGCGGTTTTGTAGCCGCCGATCAGGCCGGCGCTGGAAACGATGGAGGACAGAAGGGCACTCACTGTGGTTTTCTCCTAAAGGCTTGGGAACAGATTCCAGCCTAGCGCGGCGCCAGCGTCTAAGCTGGGGCCACATCCGTTCCCCTCCCGCCAAAGGACTGCGCATGACGACGACGCCCGTAAATCTGCTTGCTGACGACGCAACTCTGGAGAAGGTGGCCACCGGCGCGGCCTGGGCGGAGGGTCCGGTCTGGATTCCGGCACGGTCCGCGGTGCGTTTCAGCGACATCCCCGGCAACCGAATCCTGGAATACCGCGAGGCCACGGGTGATCTGGAGGTTTACGCGGCAGAGGCTGAGTTCACTAACGGCCGGGCGCTGGACCAAGCCGGAGCGGTGATCCAGTGCTCGCACGGGCGGCGGGCCATTGAGCGGGACACCGGCACTGCGGACGACGCCGTCCCCGCCGTCACCACGCTGGTGGACTCCTACAACGGGCACCGGCTGAACTCCCCCAATGACGTGGTGGTGAAGTCCGACGGAACCATCTGGTTCACTGACCCCTCCTACGGAATCCAGAAGGAAACGGAGGGCCACCCGGGCGAGGAGGAATACGGCGACCGTTACGTCTTCCGCTTCGATCCGGCCAGCGGCGAGCTGACGCCGGCGGTTATCGATGTGGAGGTGCCCAACGGGCTGGCGTTCTCCCCCGATGAATCCATCCTCTACGTCTCTGACACTTCCCGGGGCACCCCGGCCATGGACGGCGGCGAGCGCCTGAATGGCCACGCGATTCACGCGTACGACGTCGTCGGGGGCCGTTTTGCGCGCAACGGACGGGTTTTCGCCGAGGTGGATCCGGGCGTTCCGGACGGTTTCCGGGTGGACGTGCACGGTAATATCTGGTCCTCGTCGCAGGACGGTGTGCAGGTGTTCTCCCCGGACGGCACCCGAATCCTGCAGATCCCGGTGCCGGAGACCGTCAGCAACGTGTGCTTCGGGGGCGATGACGGGACCACCCTGTATCTGACCGCGTCCACCAGCCTGTACCGGATCGCCACCACGGTGACCGACGCGGCGGCAGCTCTGCGCGCCTAGCTAAACCGCGTGGCTAGCTAAACCGCGCGGCGGCGGACACCGCGGCGTTGCGGACTGTGGTGAACTTCCCGGCCGTGCTGGCCCGGTTCAGCAGGCGGGCCATCAGCACCATGCGCGTGCCGCGGCGGCGGCGGTTGGCGTCGTAGCGGTGCAGGGCGGTGCCGGCATCGGGGGCCGCCGCTAGTGCTTCCACCAGTGCAGCCGCGTCCAAAAGCGCTTCGCAGGCGCCCCGGCCAAGATTCGGGGCCATGCCGTGTGCGGCATCTCCCAGCAGGGCTGTCCTGCCGAAAACGTAGGATGGCAGACGCGGTATATCGGACAGCTCGCGGTAGTCCACTGGATTGCCGTCCAATTGCCCGAGTACCCGGCCAACTTCCGGATGCCAGTTCCGGTACAGGCGCCCCAGGATTTCTCCTGCCCGGGACTGGAGTGCTTCCGGAGACAGATCTGTTCCGAGGCCGGACAGCATCGGGTCCCCGGAACGAAAACACGCGAACCAGTTGGTGTTTTGATGATCGAGCGGCGTGATGCCGAACAGCCGGCCCGGCCCCCAGGTCTCACTCACTTCGCCGGTGGGGCCCGGCACCGTACCGCGGAAGGCCACGGTTCCGAGCGGTCGGGGGCGGATGCCGAACTGGGCGGTGCGCAGCCGGCTCGAGATCCCGTCAGCAGCAATAACCACATCAGCGTGCGGCAGGGATTCCGGCCCGGTCACCGGGAAGTTCCACTGGATTGTCTCCGCGGGCAGTTCATCGGCCAGCGCCTCCAGCAGGACGGTCCGCGGCACCAGCCGGGCGGCGCGCCCTTTGCCAAGCGCCGCTATTTCGCTGCCGTCGGGACGGAGGATCCGCGCACCGCTCCGTTCCACCGATCCGGCACGGACCGTGCTCCCGGCGCCCAGCGCGTCCAGCGCCCGCATGGCTTCCGGCCACATGCCCAGTGCGGTTCCGCTGCCGGGCATGGCCGCGTTGCGCTCCAGAACCTGGACTGACCAGCCGGCGCGGAGCAATCCCCGCGCGGCAGCCGTTCCCGCAATTCCCGCCCCGATGACGAGTGCTGATCCGCGCATGCGGTCCTCCTCAATCCCCGGCTGCCAGCAGCGGCCGCAGATTTTCGTACGCCCACGCGCCCAGGGTGGTGGGCGTACCTGAGAGGCTGTTCCGCGGATTTTCCGGCGAAAAGCCCAGCTGTCCACGGGACATTCCCAGCACCCCGTTGATCTGCGCCTCGGTGAGGCCCGCTGCGCGCAGCCCGTCGGCGACGTCGTTCTCCGGCACCTGCTCTGCGGCCAGCGGGCGGCCAACGGCATCTGCCACAATCCGCGCCACCTCTGTAAAGGACAGGTCCCGCGGCCCGAGGACGCCCAGCGAGCGGACCCCGGTCCAGTCTGGTGCCAGCAGTCTGGCAGCGGCCACATCACCAATATCCCGCGGATCCACCCAAGGCATCCGGTGGTCCACCGGAAGGGTAGTGGCGAGCACTCCGGCCCGCAGCGACTCCAGATCCATCAGGAGATTGGTGAAGAAATACCCGCAGCGCAAATGCGTCACGTACGCGCCGGTGTTGTTGAACAGGTCCTCGGTGCCGCCCAGCCCGTCAATGTCCCCGAAACCGCTTCGGGCCTCGGCGCCGACGCTGCTCTGAAACACCACCCGCGGAACCTTATTGACGGAGACTGCCTCGGCGGCAACGCTGCCAAGCCGAAGATAGCCCGCCACCGGGTCATCGTCCTGCGGTGCCGGACTCACCCAATACAGGGCGTCGGCATGTTCAGTGGCCCGCAGGACCGCATTCGGGTCCCCGGAATCTCCCTCCACGACGTCACAGTGCGGGGCCAGTCCGGGATTCAGCCGGGACGCGTCCCGCACCAGGACGGTTGGCCGCATCCCGGCCTGCACCAGCAGCTGGAGGACCCGGGATCCCACCCGGCCCGTCGGTGTTGTCACCACAATTCTCATGGAAGCTCCGTCCCCGCTGTTCCCGGCCCGGCGCACAATGCAACACACCGCATTCTCCGCCACTAGGGTTAGCCTGCTTGCATTCATTCAGCAAGGGGGAATCACTTACTTGAGCACCATCCAACCCGCAGTTCCGCCGGGACCACCGGCTCCCGCCAGCACCGGCTGGGGCATTTTTGGCCTCTGGCTCAAGTGGATGCTGCTGACGCTGATCACACTGCGAACTCTACTCGTTCTGGGTCTATCCGCGCATGACCCAGTGGACTGTGGAAAAAACCGTCTACGCCTAAAGCTGTTTGACCCACCTGCGTTAAACACCGGCGCCGCCCCGGGAGCTAATCCCGAAGCGGCGCCGGACCATGGCACAGTTGTGGGTCTTACCCCCTGGTACCTGTCTTAGTGTCTGCCTTGCCCCTTACCTCTTGGCCCAGGGCAGCACCAGTGAGGCGTACCGGTTCTTGATGGTCTCCAGGAGTTCGTCGCCGGGGTTGTCCCAGATCTGCTGGTTGAAGATCTCCACCTCAATGTCGCCGGTGTAGCCGGCGTCCGCCACCCAGCCGGTGATCGTGGCAAAGTCGATCACGCCGTCGCCCATGATTCCGCGCGAGAGCAGCGCATCGGCCGCGATCGGCATGTTGAAGTCACAGACCTGATAGGACGCAATCCGGTTTTCCCGGCCGGCACGCGCAATTTGCTCCCGCAGCTGCGGATCCCACCACACATGGAAGGTGTCCACTGCCACGCCGACGGCGGCGGCCGGGTATGGCGCCGCCAGGTCCAGCGCCTGCCCCAGGGTGGACAGCAGTGCCCGGTCCGCGGCATACATGGGATGCAGCGGTTCCAGTACCAGGCGCACCCCGTGCTCCGTGGCAAAGGGAACGAGTTCCCCGAGCCTGTCCGCCACCCGCTGCCGGGCCGCAACAATGTCCCTGTCTCCGGCAGGAAGCCCGCCGACCACCAGGAACAGCTCCCCCGTCCCCAGGATTTCGGCCTCCAGAATGGCTGCCCGGTTGTCCTGCACGGCGGCCTCGCGGCCCTCCTGGTCCGAGGCGGTCAGGAATCCGCCGCGGCACAGGGATGACACCCGCAGCCCGGCATTGCTGATGAGTTTCGCCGCCCGTTCCGTGCCCACCTCAGCCACCCGGTCCCGCCAGGGGCCGATCGCCGGGATGCCGGTGCGCACGCAGCCGTCGATCACCTGCTCCAGGGTCCAGTACTTAGTGGTGGCGCTGTTCAGGGACAGCCGCGAGAAATCACTCATGCTCCCACTCCGTTCACGCTCAGCCAGGAACGCATCCGTGCCGCCGCGAGGTCCGGATCGGCGAGCAGGCCCGCCTTGTCCGCCAGCTCAAAGGTCCGCACCAAATGCGGGACGGACCGGCCGTTCTGCAGCCCGCCCACCATGGAGAAGCCGGGCTGCCGGCCGTTGAGCCAGGACATGAAGGCAATGCCGGTCTTGTAGTAGAACGTGGGGGCGCTGAAGATGTGCAGGCCAAGCTCCCGCGTGGAGTCCAGGATGGCCCGCGCCTCCGCCGGCCGGCCGGCGTCGTACTTCTGCAGCGCCACTGACGCCGCGGGATAGATGGCCGCAAAAATCCCCAGCAGGGCGTCGGAATAGTGCGTGCCGTCGCCGTCTATCAGTTCCGGATAGTTGAAGTCATCTCCGGTGTACAGGCGGACTCCTTCGGGCAGCGCCGCGCGCAGTGCCTTCTCATGGGCGGCATCCAGCAGCGACACCTTCACGCCGTCAACCTTCGCCGCGGACCCTTCGATCAGCTCCCGGAAGGTGGCAGTGGCGGCGTCCACGTCAGCCCCGCCCCAGTAACCGGCAAGCGCCGGGTCAAACATGTCGCCCAGCCAGTGCAGGATGACCGGTTCGCTGACCTCATCCAGCAGGGTGGAGTACACCCGGAGGTAATCCTCCGGCCCGGACGCCACCCGGGCCAGGGCGCGCGAGGCCATCAGGATGACCTTGGCGCCGGAACCCTCAACCACTGAAATCTGTTCGCGGTATGCGGCCAGGACGGCATCCACGCCGGCCCGTCCCGAGGGCAGCGCGGCCAGGTCCAGGTGATCGGTACCGGCTCCGGCCGCAATCAGGTCACGGACCGTTTTGCCCGCGACGGCGGGAGCACCCGAGGCTGCCACTGACGCAGCCTCGGCGGCGGAGCGCTTGATCAGTTCCTGGGTCGCGGCCCAGTCCAGGCCCATCCCGCGCTGTGCGGTGTCCATTGCGTCGGCGACGCCCAGTCCGTAGGACCACAGTTCGTGCCGGTAGCCCAGCGTCGCATCCCAGTCCATGTCCGCGGGTGCGCCGGGAACATTGTTTCCGGTGGTCCGTGGAATGACGTGCGCGGCGGCATAAGCGCGGCGGGCCTGAAGCGGCGCCGTCGGGCGGTTCCACACCATGGCCGGCGCGGTGGTGTACGCACGGGTGCCGCCGTCGTCGGCGGGCAGCGTTAGCTCTGCCATCAGAGGGTGATCTCCTCGATGTCCAGGGTGCGCCGCTCCGCGGAGGACTGCAGGCCAAGTTCGGCCAGCTGCACGCCGCGGGCCGCGGACAGCAGGCCAAAGCGGTGCTCCCGGCCGGCGACGACGTCGCGCAGGAATTCTTCCCACTGCAGCTTGAATCCGTTGTCCAGTTCCGCGTTGGCGGGCACTTCCTGCCACTGACTGCGGAAGGATTCGGTGACCGGCAGGTCCGGGTTCCATACGGGCTTGGGCGTGTTGACCCGGTGCTGGGACACGCACTTGTTCAGCCCGGCAACGGCGGATCCGTGCGTGCCGTCCACCTGGAACTCCACCAGCTCATCGCGGTACACGCGCACGGCCCAGGAGGAATTGATCTGGCCAACCACGGGATCCCCGGCCGGGGTTTCCAGTTCAAAGATGCCGTAGGCGGCGTCGTCTGCCGTTGCAGCGTATTCGTGGCTGTCCTCGTCCCAGCGGGTGGGAATGTGGGTGACCGTCTTGGCATTGACCGTGCGGACCTTGCCAATGATGCCTTCGAGCACGTAGCTCCAGTGGCAGAACATGTCAGTGGCCATGCCGCCGCCGTCCTCCTTGCGGTAGTTCCAGGACGGGCGCTGGGCCGCCTGGTGGTCGCCCTCAAAAACCCAGTAGCCGAATTCGCCGCGGATGGAGAGGATGCGTCCAAAGAACCCTTCGTCAACCAGGCGGCGGAGCTTGACCAGCCCCGGCAGGTACAGCTTGTCATGCACAACGCCTGCCGTAACCCCGGTTTCGCGGCCGATGCGGGCCAGTTCGATGGCCTCCTCCAGGGTCTCCGCCGTGGGCTTTTCCGTGAAGATGTGCTTGCCCGCGAGCATGGCCTTCTTCAGCGTGGCGGCGCGGAGGTTGGTCATCGAAGCATCAAAAACGACGTCGACGGTGGGATCGGCGATTACGGCGTCCAGATCCGTGGTCCATTCCGAAACCTTGTGCTTTTCGGCCAGTTCGCGGAGCTTGGCTTCGTTGCGGCCCACCAGGATGGGCTCCACCTGAACCCGCGTGCCGTCTTCCAGCAGGAAGCCTCCGGCTTCGACGATGGGCAGGATCGAGCGCAGCAGGTGCTGGCGGTAGCCCATCCGTCCGGTGATGCCGTTCATGGCAATCCGGATGGTCCGGGGCTTGGCGGGGGTGTTCTCCATGGGGTCGGTCTCCATTGACTGGTGGGGAAATGCGGGAAAGCGCATTCCGGACAGGTCCCATCCTGCCCCAGCTTGCGGGTTCTGGCAAGCACTTTCCAGGGGGTGCCATAATTGCCGTCTGACTACCGTGGAGGAACCGTGCCCGCTTGCACCTTGTATGAAGTAGCCCGCCATGCCGGGGTTTCCCTGGCCACCGCATCACGGGTTCTCAACGGCTCCAGCCGCCGCCCCGGCGATGCAATCTCCGAACGGGTCAAAGCCTCCGCGGCGGAACTCGGCTACATCGCCAATGCACAGGCCCAGGGCCTGGCCAAGAAAAACAGCGGGATGCTGGGGCTGATCCTGCACGACATCAGCGACCCCTACTTCTCCACGATTGCGCGCGGGGTCCAGGGGTCCGTCCAGGATCAGCAGAAGGTGGTCCTGCTGGCCAGCACCGGCGGCGGGCCCGCCAGCGAGCGCCGCGCCGTCGCCACCTTTGCCGCACGGCGTGCCGATGCCATTGTCATTGCCGGCACCCGCACCGACACCGAGAAGGCCGCCGGCGAAAATGAACTGCTGCTCACCGAACTGCGGCGCTATAAGGCCAACGGCGGCAAGGTGGCGGTGATCGGGCAGCCGGTGGTGGGCTCGGTGCCCGACGACGGCTTCCATACCGTCCCAGTGCCCAACCGGCAGCTGAGCCTTCAACTCGCCGCAGATCTTGCCTGTGCCGGCCATCGCCGCTTCCTGATTCTGGCCGGACCCGAGGGCCTGGTGACATCCGATGAACGCCTGGCCGGCTTCCAGGAAGGGTTGAAGCAAGCCGGACTGGATCCCGCAGAGGTGCGCCGCACCGGGTTCAACCGTGACGGCGGATACGACGCCGCGGTCACGCTGGCAGAGGATCTGAACTCCGGAACGCCCTCCGCCCGGACCGGCGCCGGCGACGGGCCGGCCGTCTGTGTCTTCGCAGCCAGCGATGTGATGGCGATCGGAGCGATCGCTGGCCTGCGGGAACACGGACTGCGCATTCCCGAGGATGTTGCAGTGGCGGGTTTTGACGATATCGAGACGCTGCGCGACTTCACCCCGGCCCTGACGACGGCGCAGCTGCCGCTCTCGAGCCTCGGCAGCGAGGCCGTGGCCCGGGTCCTGGCCGAGGACCCGCCACAGGATCCTTTCGTGGCCCAGGGGCACATCATCCTGCGCCACAGCACCGAAACGTCCTAACCGCGGCGGGGCTGCCGGAGGAATCCGCAGCCGTTCGCCAACATGACACGCAGCGCAGCCGATGTGACGCAGTGCACAAAGAGGGGTTTCGGGAAACCGCTTTCTCACGTATGCTCTCAGGAGTTCGGAGCAGACGCCCTACGAGAAACGGAGAAACGGAATGCAACCCGTGCCCTTCCGCAACGATGCGGTTCCCCGCGAGGCCCGGCAGCGTACCGGCAGTAAAGGACAGCCATGTCGGTACTGAGTGAGCTATCCAGCCTGAAACGATCCAAAGGTACTGTCAAACGCAAGCTGACCCGGGCCGAAAAGCAGGAGGAGCGGGCAGGCTTCCTGTTCCTGAGCCCGTGGATCGTGGGCCTGGTGGCCATCACCATTGGCCCCATGGCGGCTTCGCTGTATTTGTCCTTCACTGACTACAACATGCTCCAGCCGCCGCAATGGACCGGCCTGGAGAACTTCACCCGCATGATGGACGATGCACGGCTGCTGAACTCGCTCAAGGTGACATTCCTGTTCGTGTTTATCTCCGTCCCTCTCCAGTTGCTGGCAGCCCTGGTCCTGGCACTGGTTCTGGACCGCGGGCTCCGCGGCATGAACCTGTACCGCTCCATCTACTACCTGCCGTCCCTGCTGGGCGGCTCGGTAGCCATCGCCGTTCTGTGGCGCCAGATCTTCGGCACCGAGGGCCTGATCAACCAGGTCCTCGGGTTCTTCGGAATCCAGGGCCAGGGCTGGATTTCAGACCCGTCCACCGCTCTGGGCACCCTGATGATCCTCAACATCTGGACCTTCGGCGCTCCCATGATCATCTTCCTCGCCGGGCTGCGCCAAATTCCGGTCATGTACTACGAGGCCGCGTCCATGGACGGCGCCTCCAAGCTCCGCCAGCTGTGGACCATCACGATCCCCCTGCTGACACCGATCATCTTCTTCAACCTGGTGCTGCAGATCATCGGCGCCTTCCAGTCCTTCACCCAGGCCTTCGTGGTCTCGGGCGGAACCGGGGGCCCCGCCGACTCCACCATGTTCTACACGCTGTACCTCTACCAGAAAGGCTTCGGAAACTTCGACATGGGCTATGCGTCCGCCATGGCCTGGCTCCTGCTGGTGATCATCGCCATCTTCACGCTGATCAACTTCATGGCTTCGAAGTTCTGGGTGTTCTATGACGACTAACACAGAAGCCGCGGCCACAGCAGTTCCCCCCGGTGCAGCCACCGGACTCCGCCCCGCACGCCGCGCCACTCCCCGTAACCGCAACCGCAAGGGCAGCGGTTCACGCCTCCTCAAGCACATCGTGCTGATTGTCTTCGGCCTGATAATGCTGTACCCGCTGCTGTGGATGCTTGTCAGCTCCCTGCGGCCCAACAACGAAATCTTCCGGCAGTCGGGCCTGCTGCTGACCACGTTCGAATTCTCCAACTACACGGAGGGCTGGAACGCGTTGCGCTCCCCCTTCGGCCATTACATGATGAACTCGCTGATCATCGTGTTCGGATCCATTGCCGGCAACCTGATCTCCTGCTCCATGGCCGCCTATGCCTTCGCCCGCCTTCGGTTCCGCAAGCGCAACCTGCTTTTTGCGATCATGCTCATGACGGTGATGCTGCCGATCCATGTGGTGATCGTTCCGCAGTACATCATTTTCTCTCAGCTCGGCTGGGTGAACACCTTCATTCCGCTGATCCTGCCCAAGCTCCTGGCCACCGACGCGTTCTTCGTGTTCCTCATGGTCCAGTTCATCCGCGGCCTGCCCCGGGAATTGGACGAGGCGGCGCGCATTGACGGCTGCGGCCACGTGCGGATCTTCACGAAGATCATCCTGCCCCTGATGATGCCCGCCCTGGCCACCACGGCCATCTTCACCTTCATCTGGACCTGGAACGACTTCTTCAGCCAGCTGATCTTCCTGACGGATCCGGACATGTACACGGTTCCGGTGGCGCTGCGCTCCTTCAACGACTCAACGGCCACGTCTTCATGGGGATCCATGTTTGCCATGTCGATTGTCTCCCTCCTGCCCGTCTTCCTGGTCTTCCTCTTCGGACAGAAGTACCTGGTCAAGGGCATCGCCACCACCGGCGGCAAGTAAACGCACCACGAGTAACCGC
The DNA here is from genome assembly GCF_038405225.1 of Arthrobacter citreus. NCBI lineage: Bacteria > Bacillati > Actinomycetota > Actinomycetes > Micrococcales > Micrococcaceae > Arthrobacter > Arthrobacter citreus. The sequence continues at coordinate 3,684,695 of NZ_CP151657.1, read as the reverse complement.
ACCACCAGCCGGAAAGTTGTTCGGCGAAACCGTCCATCACCGACCGCACCTCCCCATCCGACAGGAAGCATTCAATGATGAAACTTTCACGACGTTCGCGAGCCGCCACGGCAGCCGGACTGGCAATTACCCTGGGCCTGACTCTGGGCGCCTGCGGCAGCAACAGCGGCGACGCCGCCGCCGAGGGCGACGGCAACATCACCTTCTCCTGGTGGGGATCCGATCCGCGGCACAAAGCCAATGAGGCCATCATGGAGTCCTTCATGGCAGCCAACGAGGGCATCACGGTCAAGGGCGATTACAGCGACTTCAGCGGATACTGGGACAAGCTGGCCACCACCACGGCCGGCGGCGACGCTCCCGACGTCATCACCATGGATGAAAAGTACCTGCAGGAGTATGCCGGCCGCGGTGCGCTGGCGGACCTCTCCGCCATGGACGGCCTGGACCTGTCCAAGTTTGACGACGCCTCGCTGGCCCTGGGTGAGTTCGAGGACGGGCTGTACGGCCTGAGCACCGGACAGAACGCCTACGTGGTCATGATCAATGAGGATCTTTTCAAGCAGGCAGGCGTGGAGATCCCGGACGACACCACGTGGACCTGGGACGACTACTACAAGATTTCCGCCGAGATCAGCTCCAAGCTCGACGGCGTCGCCGGCACCGATTACGGCGCCCAGGACGTGGATCTGCGCGTCTGGCTGCGCCAGCAGGGTGAGTCCCTCTACAACGAGGAAGCCGGCGAGGTTGGCTACAGCAACGAGAACGTCGAGTCATGGTTCCAGCACCTGCTCGATGTGCGCGACGTCGCCAAGGGCCCCAGCGCCGCGGAATATACGGAAGGCATCTCCGGCACCTTCGAAGCCGGCGCAGTGCCGACCAACAAGGCGGCCATGGGCTGGTACTGGTCCAACCAGCTGTCCGCCCTGCGCACCGCGTCCGGTTCCAACATCAGCATGCTCCGCGCGCCGTCGGACTCCGGCAAGGCTGAGGACAACGGCATGTACTACAAGGCATCCATGTACTGGTCCGTTTCGGCCAAGGCCAGCGATCCGGAAGCTGCCGCGACCTTCGTGAATTACCTCGCCAACAACGAGGACGCAGCAAAGAAGATGCTGGTGGACCGTGGTGTTCCGGTCAACCCGGACATGGCCGAAGCCATCAAGCCGGAGCTGAGCGAATCGGACCAGACCGTGGTGGCCTTCCTGGATGAAATCCGTCCGGACATGGCGGATGCGCCCAAGCCCTCACCCGTGGGCGCAGGCGGCGTCCAGGACGTCGTCAAGCGCTACGTCTCCAATGTCCTCTTCGACACGATGACTCCCGAGGAAGCCACGGAGCAGATGACCAACGAAATTGCCGGAATGATCAAGGCCGGCTAGGAACCCCTTCGGCCAGGGCTCCCTGGCCGGCAAAACCTTCGGGTTTGAGGGGAGTTCCCGGACCGTTTGCCCGGTCCGGGGACTCCCCTTTTTCACACCCGGTCCCATGACGAAGTCAAAGGAAGAATTCAATGAAGAAGCTTTCCCGAAAGTCCCGCGCCGTGACGGCCGCCGGCATGGCAATGGCCCTGGGGCTGACGCTGGGCGCCTGCGGCAGCAGCAGCGGCGACGCTGCCGAGGGCGACGGCAACATCACCTTCTCCTGGTGGGGATCCGATCCCCGGCATAAGACCAACGGGGCCATCATGGACTCCTTCATGGCAGCCAACGAGGACATCACGGTCAAGGGCGACTACAGCGACTTCAGCGGATACTGGGACAAGCTGGCCACCACCACGGCCGGCGGCGATTCCCCGGATGTCATCACCATGGATGAAAAGTACCTGCAGGAGTATGCCGGCCGCGGCGCTCTGGCGGACCTCACCACCATGGAGGGCCTGGACCTGTCCAAGTTCGATGACTCCGCACTGGCCCTGGGCGAGTTCGAGGACGGGCTGTACGGCCTGAGCACCGGACAGAACGCCTACACGGTCATGGTTAATGAGGACCTCTTTGCACAGGCCGGCGTGGACATCCCGGACGACACCACCTGGACCTGGGATGACTACTACAAGACGTCCGCAGCCATCAGCTCCAAGCTCGACGGCGTCGCCGGCACCGACTACGGCGCGTTGGACGTGGATCTGCGCATCTGGCTGCGCCAGCAGGGTGAGTCCCTCTACAACGAGGAAGCCGGCGAGGTTGGCTACAGCAACGAGAACGTCACCTCATGGTTCCAGCACCTCCTTGACGTGCGTGACGTAGCGAAAGGCCCCACGGCAGCCCAATACTCCGAGAGCATTGCGGGAACGTTCGAAGCCGAGGCCTTTGCCACCAACAAGGCGGCCATGGGCTGGTACTGGTCCAACCAGCTGTCCGCCCTCCGCACGGCGACGGACGCCAACGTGCGCATGCTGCGGGCGCCGTCGGCCACCGGCAATGCCGAGGATAACGGCATGTATTTCAAAGCCTCCATGTACTGGTCCGTTTCAGCCAAGGCCAGTGACCCGGCGGCTGCCGCAACCTTCGTGAATTACCTCGCCAACAACGAGGAGGCGGCCAAGCAGATGCTCGTGGACCGCGGCGTTCCCGTCAACCCGGACATGGCCGAAGCCATCAAGCCGGAGCTGAGCGAATCGGACCAGACCGTGGTGGCCTTCCTGGATGAAATCCGTCCGGAGGTGGCGGATGCGCCCAAACCGTCGCCGGTGGGCGCCGGCGGCGTCCAGGATGTCATCCTGCGCTATGTCTCCGAGGTCCTGTTCGAGAAGCTGACGCCGGAGGAAGCAACGGAGCAAATGACCCAGGAGATCTCCTCAATGATCAAGGCCGGCTAAGTACCGGGCCTTCGGAGGCAGCACCGAGGAATTCCCCGGACCGCACGCGTAGTCCGGGGAATTCTTCCCCAACGTTCCGCCGCCATCCGCAGCTAAATGCCAACCCTGAAGTCCAGCCCGTACCTGCACGCAGCACTCGAGGAAGTCAGCCATGGAAACTCCTGTCAGCGCAATCGGCGGATTCGAGGACTGGCCCGGATTCATCCGTTCGAGCCCCGGCTACACTGGCCACAGTCCGGCATCCAACAAACTTGCCGGCCTCCTGGGGGTGCCCGCCCTTTCGCGCTCCGCTCCGGAAACATCAGTCCAGTCGGTGCGCGTGGTCGACGGCGTCCGGATTACCGAACTGCGCTGGCAGCTGCCGTATGGGCCGCCGACCACCGGATACCTCGCCGCACCGACACGGGCCAGAGGCACCTTGCCCGGCCTGCTGTGGCTGCATTGCCATGCCGGCAACAAGTGGCTGGGCTGTGAACGCATCCTGGACCTCGGCCCGGAAACGCAGCCCGAAGCCTCCACCCTGCAGGAGACCCTTTACTCCGGCCAGGCGCCCGCCAATGCGCTGGCCAAAGCCGGTTTTGCCGTCCTGACCCATGACGCCTTCAGCTGGGGCAGCCGCCGCTTCGTGCTGGACCCGACGCCGCAGCGGACGGCGCGCGCCCTCGAAGCGCGCCGGGCTGCCTGGGCCGCGGAGGGAACCATTCCCACCGAAGCCATGACCTACGACGCAGCGGCAGCCGACCACGAAAACACGGTCGCCAAGGCCGCCGGCATGCTCGGCACCAGTTACGCCGGAATGGTGGCTTTCGAAGACCTCACGGCCCTGGCAATCCTGCGGAGCATGCCGCGGGTGAACCCGGCCCGGATAGGCACCGGCGGCTTTTCCGGCGGAGGCGGCCGCGCCCTCCTGCTGTCCGCCCTGGATCCGGACATCAAGGCATGCGTGGTGGCCTGCATGATGACCACCATCAGCGCGCTGTTTCCGTCCCATCTGGACTATCACTCGTGGCTGATGAACACCCCGGGGCTGGCGGCCGAATTCGACTGGCCAGACCTCGCCGCACTGGCCCCGGCCACGCGCTTTCTCGTTCAGTACGCCACGTCCGACCCGCTCTTTCCGCTGGCGGGAATGCAGGACGCCGACACCGCCCTGCGGCGGGTTCTGGACAATCCCGGACAGTACCGCGCGCAGTGGCACGACAGCGGTCACGTCTTTGACCGCGCCCTGCTGGACGCGGCGCGCTCCCATCTGTTGGAAGTGCTGCGTCCTCCGGCGGGCCGCTCCCCCACCAAACTGGCCGCTTCCGCCGCCACGACCTCGCCGGAAACCGCTTTCTCGCCTAGAGTGTAAGCCACATCACAAGACCAAGAACGGAAAATGCTTTGACGCCCCATCCTGAGCAGCACCCATCCCCCGCCCCGGTCACTTCCCGCAGCTCCCGGAACTCCGGCAGTCCCGGTGCCCTTCCCCGGATCGCCCTGGTGGGAATCCATGGTTTCGGCGCGCGCCACCTGCAGCGGCTGCGCCATCTGGAGGCGTCAGGGGTGCTGACGCTGGCCGCCGTGGCCGACCCGCGGCCCCCGGAGCCGGGCGAGCTGGATCCGTCAGTTGCCGTGTTCGACACCGCGCAGGAGCTGCTTTCGGCTGGAACCGCACCGGACGTCGTCATCATCGCCACCCCCATCCACACCCATGCCGACCTTGCCGTTGCGGCCCTCGAAGCCGGTGCCGATGTTTATCTGGAAAAGCCGGCGGCGGCGTCCATGGAGCAGTACCACCGGATCCTGGCAGTGTCGGAACGGACCGGGCGCGCAGTCCAGGTGGGGTTTCAGAGCCTGGGCTCCAAGGCCCTGGACGTCCTCGCCGGGACCATCGGACGGGGAGAACTGGGCACGGTGCGCGGCATCTCGGCCACCGGGCTGTGGGTGCGGGACCGGGACTACTTCAACCGCTCCCGCTGGGCCGGAAAACGGATCCTGGACGGCGTGGACGTGGTGGACGGGGTCATCACCAATCCCCTGGCCCACGCGGTTGCCACCGCGCTGCGCATTGGCGGCGCCCGTGGAACATCCGACGTCGACAGCGTGGAAGTGGATGCCTACCGCGCCCATGACATTGAGGGTGATGACACGTCGGTGGTCCGGCTGCGCACCGGCGCCGGGACAACCATCATGTGCGCGCTGACTGTTTGCGCTCCCGAACAGAAGGAACCGCTGGTCACGGTGCACGGCACACAGGGCCAGGCTGTCCTTTCCTACACCACCGACGAGCTGGAACTGACCACGGCAGCCGGCACATCCCGAAGCACCCATGCCCGGACCGATCTGCTGGAGAACCTCCTGGACCACCGGCGGAACGGCACGCCGCTGCTGAGCTCGCTGGCCGACTCCGGCGCTTTCATGACCGTGCTGGAAGCAGTGCGCAGCGCCGGCCCGGTCCATCCGATCAGCGACAGCCACGTCACGTGGGTGGGCAGTGGCGGAGCAGCCCACCCGGTGATCCACGGCATCGAAGACATCATCCTGCGTGCCGTCCGGTCCCAATCAACGTTCAGCGAACTGCTGGTGCCGTGGGCCCGCCCCGTGGCACCGGCCGAATCATTTGTCCTGGCCGGGTCCACCGTGGCCGAGCTTCGCTCCGGTGACGGCATCCGGGCCGACGCATCTCCGCGCCCCTACCTGCATCCGGTCACCACGTTGTCCGGCGTGCAGGTCACCGACCATCTCCCGTCCGATCACGTGTGGCACCTCGGCGCCGGGGTAACCCTGCAGGATGTCAACGGCGTGAATTTCTGGGGCGGCCGCACCTACCGCCGGGAAGCTGCGGGGTATGTGTGGCGCGATGACCACGGGCACATCAGGGACCGCGAAACCGATGCGTCGCCCAACGCCCTGGCCCAGGCCCTGGAATGGTGCGGACCGGATGGCAGCGTGCTGCTGACGGAACAGCGGAACTGGCACTTCACGGAATTGGACGGGGACAGCTGGCTGCTTGACCTGAACTTCACGCTGACGGCGGCCTCGGACCCGGTACTGCTGGGCAGCCCCGGATCCAACGGGCGCGACGGCGGCGGGTACGGCGGGTTCTTCTGGCGCCTTCCGGCCTGCACGGACGTGCGGGTGCGCACGGCGGACGCCGAGGGCGAGGACGCGGTGCACGGCAGCATCGCCCCGTGGCTGGCTTGGACCGCTCAGTTCCCCGACGGACCGGCAACCCTGGTGTTCGTGCCGGATCCGCAGGAAGACGACCCGTGGTTTGTCCGCTGCAGCGGTTATCCCGGGGTGGGTCTGTCCCTGGCCTGGGATACCCCGGTCCGGACCTCTTCCTCCGCTCCCATCTCCCGCTCGGTGAGCGTGGTGGTCGTGGACGGACGGGTGGACGACGACGGCGTGGCCCGGCTGGTGGCAGACCTCCAGGCGCAGGGAGCGGTCCGATGACCGGCATCCTTCCGGAGGCTGCCACGGCTGCCCGCCGCGTCCCGCCGTCGTCGGCCGCTGACCGGCGGGTCAAGCGACGCCGCGTCCTGGACATCCTGGACCGCGCGGAAGCTGAGTCAGTGCTGTTGACCTCGCAGGCCGCGCTGTCCTGGTACCTGGACGGCAGCCGCGTGCACATCAGCCTCGCCGGAGACCCGGTGGCCGCAGTGCTCGTGGAGCGCGACGGCGATCATATGGTCACCTTCAACAACGAGGCGGAACGGCTGGCGGCCGAGGAGGTGCCCGAGGGCATGGCGCTGCTGGAGCTGCCCTGGTATGCCAATCTTCACCAAACCGCGGACTGGTTTGAGGGCGACGGACCACCGATGATGGAGGCTGATGTGGCCCGGGAACTGCGGGATGCCCGCCGGTCCCTGCTGCCGGCCGAAACTGCACGGTATGAAGAGCTGTCACGGGATGCGGCCGCGGTCCTGACGGATGTCCTTGCCGTTGCGGAGCCGCAGATGACCGAGCGGCAGGTCGCCGCCGGGCTGGCCGGACGGCTGGTCGAAATCGGCGCGGACCCGGTGGTGCTGCTGTGCAGCGGCGCTTCCCGCGCCGAATACCGGCACCCGCTGCCCACTGACGCTCCGCTGGGACGCCGCGCCATGGCTGTTGTCTGTGCACGGCGCGACGGGTTGATCGCCAATGTCACCCGCTGGGTGCGGTTTGGTCCGGCCGATGCGGCGGAGGCCGACGGCGAGGCCCGCATCGCCGAGGTGGAAGCGGCAGCCTTTGCCGCCACCGTTCCGGGTGCCCGGCTATCCGATGTCCTGCAGGCGCTGCGCACGGGCTATGAAACGCATGGTTTCGGTTCGGACCAGTGGCGGCTGCATCATCAGGGCGGTGCGGCCGGCTATTCCGGCAGGGACCCGAGGGCCACGGAAGCCACGGATGACGTCATCGTTCCACGTCAGGCCTTTGCCTGGAATCCGTCCGGCCCCGGGGTGAAGGTTGAGGACACCGTCCTGTTGGAGGACGGCGGCATCAGGGCCCTGAGCATCGACGAGCGCTGGCCCGCCTTCACGGTGGCCGGCCGGTTGCGGCCGGCCACCCTGGAGCTCTAGCGCTTTTCGGGCTCCCGCGCTCGTCGGTATCTAGCGCTTTTCGGGATCCCGGCCGGTGAGACTCCGGGCTGCTTAGCCCCGGGGCATGGCGTGGACGAAGTCCAGGCCCAGCCCCGGGGTTCCGGACGCCGTCAGGACGCCGCCGGCTATCCGCACAGGCGCATCCGCCCGGAGCGCCCCCAACTGGCCGAACGAGGCGTCTTCCACGTCTTCCACCCAGACCGGTTCCGCCAGCGTGAGCGCAAGCTGTCCGGACAGCTCCGGCAGCAGGTGCGGAGCAACCCTGAGGCTGTGCGTCCGGGCAAGTTCCACGATCCGGCGGAACGGGGTAATTCCGCCGACGCGGACGATATTGGGCTGAACGACGTCGACGGCGCCGGCGGTGATGAAGTCGCGGAACCGGTAGATGTTGTGCACGTTCTCGCCCAGGGCTATCGGCACCGAGGTGCTGCGGCGCAGCTGCTTGTAGGCCCACAGATCATCGGCACGAAGCGGCTCCTCGAGCCATTCCAGGCCAAAGGGCGTCAGCGCTTCCACCGCCTGCAGCGCGGCGGGCAGGTCCCAGCGCTGATTGGCGTCGATCATGAGTTTGCGGTGCGGGCCCAGGACGTCGCGGACCGCGGACACCCGGTCAACGTCCTCGGCCAGGTCAGGTTTCCCCACCTTGATTTTGACGGCCTGCTTGCCCTCGGCAACCCAGCGCTGAACCTGCTCCACCAGCTCCGCCTGGGAATAGTGCAGGTTCACTCCGGACCCGTACACGGCGGCGCTTTCGTGCCGCCGGCCCAAGTGGTCGGCCACGGAGCGCCCGGCGGTCCGCGCCTGCAGGTCCCACAGCGCCAGATCGACGCCGGCCATCGCTATGGTGGTCAGTCCACCGCCGCCGGCTTCGTGCAGGTGCTTCCACAGGAGATCCCACAGGACCTCGGGCTCGGCCGGGCGGCCGAGCACAAATTCCCTGATGTCGTGATCCAGCAGGGCCTGCACGGCGTGCGGCCCGATGGTTGGCGTCCAGGAGAAGCCGTAACCGGTGCCGGCCTCGGTGGCGATTTTGGTGACTATGACGTGGTTCTCCGCTGCACCGGCCCCCCACGGCCGGTGCAGCGGAAGCGTCAGCAGGCGCGTGCTCAGCCCGGTGATCTTCGGAGCGGTCACTGTGCGCTCTCCGAGCAGACCCGCAGCTCTGAGCGCCAAGACCGGCGCGGCTCCCAGCCCAGCAGGTCCCGGGCCTTGTCGATGGAGAAGGCCGGCGAGGCACCGGTCAGGCCGGCGGCAAGGTCCCCGCTTCCCGGCACGAACCTTGGCAGCAATTCGGCCAGCGGCGCCTCTGCCAGGGCATCGGCGGCGCCCACGAAAAAGACCTGCGCGTTCGGGATTTCCGGCAGTTTCCGCAGCAGGACAACCAGGAAATCGGCTGCGTCCCGTGCGTCGAGATAGTTGAACAGGGCTGGAGCGGACAGCGCCGGATCCTGCAGGCGCTCAGACAGGGTGTGCCCCTGCTGCGTGGGTGCGCCATCCCATTCCTCCGGTGAAATCACGAAGCATGGCCGGAAGGCCGCATACCGGATCCGTTCCCCGTTGGCGGCCGCGAACATCTGCATGGTCTGCTCCGCGAGCAGCTTGGACAGGGCGTAGGCATTCCATGGCCGGGGCGTGGTGGTCTCGTCCAGCGGCAGCCGTTCCGGCAGCCATCCCGCCGGGTTACCGTAGCCCAGAACTGTGGGGCTGCTGGCGGTGATGATGCGCTCCACCCCGGCATTGGTGGCCGCTTCGAGCACCGCGAACGCCAATTTGGCGTTGGTCTGCAGGATGACGTCTTCGGGTGCGCTGAACGGAACCGCGATGGCGGCCAGATGAATCACGGCGTCGGGTTCATACGCGGCCATTAGGCGGGCCGCCTCGCCTGGGGCGGCCAAATCAACCGCTTCCTGCACGACGCCGTCGGCCACCTCGGCGAGGGCCTCCCGGTCCGCGGAAATGACCGCGTAGCCGGCTTCCGCGAGTCCGGCGACCACGCTGCGGCCCAGCCGTCCGGAGCCTCCGGTCACCAGCACCACTTCCCGGTTCGGGGCTGTCTTTTCCCTGTTATGGGCGGTTTCTTCCATATTCAGGGCCGTCTCTCCCTTGCTGCGGGCGGCTGTTTCCTTGGGTCCTGCCGCCTCATCACGCATTAGAGCGCATCCCGGCGGAGGTCTGCGCCAAGGCCCAGTTCGCTGATCCGCACCGGCAGTCCCGTGGCCAGGGATTCATTCCCCGCGATTCCCACGGCCACGGCACGCAGCCCGTCCAGATAACCGGACGGCCGGCCCAGCGGATCCTCGCCGGGTCCGTTGAACAGATCCGAGAGCAGGAGGGCGTCGCCGCCGCCGTGGCTGCCGGCGCCGTTGAGAATCGGCACTTCGTAGGCCGGCTCCCAGTGCCGCTGCACCACCAGGCGTTCACCGTTCACGCGCACGGCGTCATCCTCGGTGACGGGTGTTGCGGAGGGGTCCAGGACGTTTTTGGTGTCGGTGCTGCCGGTGACTGCGGCGCGCTCCACCACCTCGAGTTCGGCGCGGCCTTCCGTGCCGTTGATGGCCACGCGGTAGCCCTCCCACGGGCTGTGGGCGTTCAGCGAGTAGCTGAGCGTGGGGCCGCCGTCGTAATCCACCACCAGCGCCAGGTTGTCCTCGATGGTGATGCCGTCGGAAAAGACGTCCAGGTCCCGGCGGTAGCCGTCCAGGTGCTCGGTGTCCAGGTACAGCTCCCGCAGCCGCGGATCGTCCCGCAGGTCCAGGGCAAAGGGATCCTTGGTGTCGGCGTCAACGGTGCCGCGCTCGGGGCGCTCTCCCAGTCCGCGGCCCGCGGCGTTCTCGGCTCCGTAAAACCGCAGCCCTCCGGAGGCATAAACGCGCGCCGGTGAATCATCAATCCACCAGTTCACCAGGTCAAAGTGGTGGGAAGCCTTATGCACCAGCAGACCGCCGGAGTTCTCCTTTTGGCGGTGCCAGCGGCGGAAGTAGTCGGCACCGTGGACGGTGTCCAGGACCCAGGTGAAGTCGACGGAGGTGACGGTCCCAATGACACCGCTGGAAACGATCTCCTTCAGGGCGCTGTTGCGTGGGGAGTAACGGTAGTTGAAGGTCACCACAACGCTGCGGCCGGTTTCGGCAACGGCCTCGTTGATGCGGCGGCAGCCCTCGGCGTCGATCGTCAGCGGCTTTTCCACCACCACGTCGGCACCTGCGTGCAGTGCTTCGACCACGTAGTCGGCGTGAGTGTAATCGGGGGTGGTAATAATGACGCGGGTGATGCCGTTGCCGCGGATAAAGGCCGTAAGATCCGCAGGATCAAACACCTGGGGTGCCTGCACGGAACCGGCACCAATCTCCTTCACGAGCCGCTGGTAGTACTCCACCCGGCCGGGGTTGACGTCGCTCAGGCCTGCCAGTTCGGCGGCATCAGCGTGGTCGGTCAGGACAGCGCGGATGTACATCTCCGACCGTGCGCCGGTACCCACCAGTGCCAGCCGGGCTTTGGCAGGCCGTTCTTCCACGGCGGCTCCGGACGTGGATTCGGCGGAGGAGGTAGCGCCGTTGCTAACTGCGGGAGTCATGACTATTCCTTTCGAGGGCGGGCGGAAGTGTCCGCACCGCGGGGCAGTGCCCTGAAGACTGGTGGCGGGCCGCATGAGAAAACGCTTTCTCTCTGGCATATGCTTATCAAACCGCAGTGACCGCGTCAATGATCCATTCACCCTGAGAGGTCAGCCCCACAAATGACAAAGCAGCCACGCCGCATCGGAATTGCCGATGTCGCCAGCAGGGCCGGCGTTTCCCTCGCCACTGTCTCACGCGTCATGAACGGGAGCTTTACCGTGGACCGTGGCATCGCGGCCCGGGTCCGGGCAGCGGCCGAGGATCTGCAGTACCACCCGAACCCCCTGGGCCGCAGCCTGGCACTGGGCAAGAGCGAGACGATTGGCATCCTGGTTCCCGATTTGGCCAACCCGATGTTCCAGGCCGTGCTGCGCGGCGTCAGCATGGCTGCCGCACGGGACGGATACCGCGTGCTGATCGCCGATTCGTCGGAAACCTCGAGCGAGGAGCACGTCCTGGCCTCCGACGCGCGGCGGCGGGGCGACGGCGTCGTCCTCTGTGCTCCGCGCATGAGCGATGAGGAACTCGAGGCTTTAGCCCCCACCCTGCAGCCCATGGTGCTCATCAACCGGACGTTGTCCGGCGCCGCTCCCACCTTGACGGTGGACTATGCCGACGGGATCCGGGCCCTCGCCGAGCACCTGTTCGCCCAGGGACACCGCAAATTGGTTTTCCTCTCCGGGCCCGAAAGCAGCGCGTCCAACCGTCTGCGCCTGCAGGGGCTGGAGCAGTTTACGGCGGAACATCCGGAGGTCAGTCTGCAGATCCTGCCCGGCGGCGTGAGTTTTGCATCGGGCCACGGTGCCGTCCACGACGTGCTGGCCACCCAAGCCACAGGCGTTCTGGCGTTCAATGACCTGGTGGCCATGGGTCTGCTTAGCGGACTGCATGAGCAGGAGGTTTCAGTACCCGGCGAAATGTCGGTCACTGGGTTCGATGACATTGAATTCTCCGCGTACACCTCACCTCCGCTGACCACGGCTACGGTGCCACTCAACGAGCTCGGAGAACAGGCCTGGCAACGGCTCCACGAAATGCTGCATCCGTCTGCGGAGGGTACGGCCGTCGAATCCGGTGCAGCGGCCGGGACCGTTTTTCCCACCACCCTGCAGGTTCGGGGCAGCACGGGTCCGGTTCCCGGGGCTTAAGCCGTGAGGCGCCCGGTAACGCTTCTTTGGGAGGACCCGGCCAAGAGGCCCCGGTCCTAGACGCCGGCCACAACGTTGTCGGCGATGGCTGCTGCGAGCACGTCGACGACGTCCCGGTTGGCCAGCGGATTGCTCATCAGGGTGAAATCCACTTCACCCAACGGCGGCAGCTCCAGCCGCCTGCCCACCTTTTCCAAATCGGCCGGGACCAGGGATGACGGCAGCACCGACAGCCCAATTCCGGCACGGGTTGCAGCCAGGATGCCGTTGACCTCCCGGGTGTTGCAGGTGACCCGCCAGGTCCGGCCTGCGGCTTCCAGCGCCTCAATGGCAAAGCGGCGGCTCAGGCTGGGATGCGGATAGGCCACGAGCGGAACCGGAGCACCCTGTTCCAAAACTGTTTCTTTCAGCCCCACCCAGACAAACCGGTCACGGCGGACATCCGTCCCCTGACCGGCGTTCGTACCCTGACCCGAGTGGGCCCCTTGACCAGCGTGGGACCCTTGACCAGCATGGGACCCCTGATCAGCGCGCGTCCCTTGATCGGCGTTGACGGCAGTCTTGATGAACACCAGATCAAGCTGTCCGGCCTGCAGCCGGCGGTGCAAGCGGTCGCTCTGGCTGACGGTCAGCTCGAGGTTGATCTGCGGATACAGCCGGCGGAAGCGGCGCAGGATGTCCGGTAGACGGGTCAGAGACAGGTCATCGGCGCTTCCGAAGCGGATGCGGCCGCGCATGGCGGAACCGGAAAAATATGATTCAGCGCTCTGGTGCGCGGCCAGGATGTTCCGGGCAAAACCAGCCATGGCATCGCCGTTGTCGGTCAGGCGCACTGTCTGGGTGTCGCGCTCCAGGAGGATCCGGCCGCATGCGGCTTCGAGCTTGCGCACGTGCTGGCTGACGGTGGGCTGGGCCAGGTTCAACCGGGCGGCTGCTCCGGTGAAGCTCAGGGTTTCCGCCACGGTAAGGAAACTCAGCAGCTGTGCGGGCTCGTACATTTTGCCTCCGGTTGCTCCGTTGCCATTACTGCCATTACTGCCATTACTGCCATTACTGCCATTACTGCCATTACCAGGCCTATATCCCACCGCATCAAACCAGGCCGTGCTCATAACAAACCGCAATGAGGTTGATAGGGAGCCTACTCCGTCCATTCCTGCTTGTCCCGAACTAGGCTGAATCGCATCACCGCACCGCGCACGGCACCCGCTTCTTCGCTCACAGGACGTTCCTTGGCACACCGCACACTCCAGCCCCCTTCACCGCAGGACCCTTCCCCTCGAGACCCTTCTCACGCTTCATCCAGGATCTCTTCCGACGCTTCGCGCCAGGATCCTCCCCACGCTTCGCCCGGGAATCCATCCGGCCACACAACAACCCGTTCCGAGCCTGTGCCGTGGCGCGACACTTTCGCATCGCTGAGGATCCTGAACTTCCGCCTGTTCACTGCTGCCCACCTGGTAGCAGTGGTGGCCATTTGGATGCAGCGCATTGCCCAGGACTGGCTTGTTCTGGAGCTGTCCGGGAGCGTCACCGCGGTTGGCGTCACCACGGCCTTCCAGTTCCTGCCCACTCTGCTCCTTGGGCCGCTCGGCGGAATGGTTGCGGACCGGTACTCCAAACGGATCCTGCTCATGGTGAGCCAATCCGCCGCCGCAGTGCTTGCCCTGGGCCTTGCAGTCCTGGCCCTGACCGGCGCCGTGCAGGTGTGGCACGTCTACCTTGTGGCACTGGCACTGGGTTTGGTCACCGTCATTGACCAACCCGCACGCCAGGTTTTTGTCCACGAGATGGTGGGGCCAAAACACCTGCGCAATGCCCTGAGCGTCAGCTCCTCCGTCTTCCAGCTCGGCGCCATGGTCGGGCCCGCGGTGGCCGGCGTGCTGATCGGTGCGGTGGGCGGAGGCTGGGCCTTCGCCATTAATGCCGCAGCCTGCAGCTTCACCGTCTTCATGCTGGGACGGCTGCGCACTGACCAGCTGTTCAAGACCGATCCGGCGCCGCGCACCAAGGGAATGCTCCGGGAAGGCGTGCGGTACGCACGCACCACACCCACCGTGTTCTGGCCCATGGCCATGTGCGCGTTCGTGTCAGTCTTTGCCTTGAGCACGCCGGTGCTTATGGCTGCCTTCGCGGACCAGGTGTTCCGCAGCGGCGCCAACGGTTTCGGGCTCCTGAACACCCTGGTCGCCACCGGCGCCCTCGCCGGTGCAATCGCGTCAACCCGGCGGCGGACACTGCGGCTGCGGACAGTCATTGTCAGTGCGGCCGGTTACGGCTGCGCGCTGGCCGTGTCCGCCTTTTCGCCGTCGCTGCCGGTCTTTGGTGCAGCCATGATCGTGGCCGGCTTCTGCTCCATGCAGTTCATCACCAGTGCCAACCAGCTGGTGCAGTCCACCACAGCAGTGCCGATCCGCGGGCGCGTGATGAGCCTGTACATCATGGTGCTCATTGGCGGGCAGGCAGTGGGCGGACCCCTGACCGGATGGTTTGCCGAAGTCCTCGGACCGCAGGCAGCGATCTTTGTTGCCGGCGCCGTACCGGCGCTGGCTGCGGCATGCATCGGCCTGATCCTGGCACGGCAGGTCCAGCCGCGGCCCGGGGGCTGGACCAAGCCGCTGTTACGGATCCCGGCCAGAGCCGTGGCCGGAACCATGAGCTGGAGCAGGTCCCGGGTTAGGACTGCGGGCAGGAAGTCCCCGCCGGAAGCATGAGAGCCCCCAGGGCGCGGCCGAGGTCTTCACGAAGGAAGTGGAAGGGATGATCCAGCGGTAGCAGCAGTCCCGTTTCGGATTTGCTACCGTAGGAGGTCAAGACCGGATCCCGGTCTCCGGACGACGGTTCAGTACCCGGACAGCGACAAGACTGGCCAAAGGAATCTGTCATGGCATGGGTCATTCTTGTTCTTTCCGGCATGTTGGAGGCCGTCTGGGCGACGGCGCTCGGCAAGTCACAAAACTTTCGGCGCCTCTGGCCCACCGTCATTTTCGCCGCGGGCATCGTTCTCAGCATGGCCGGCCTCGCCGTCGCCATGCAGTCCATCCCGGTGGGCACCGCATACGCCGTGTGGGTGGGGATCGGCGCCGTCCTGACCGCCGCGTACGCAATGCTGTTCGGCGGTGAGAAAGCCACGGTCATCAAGGTCCTGCTGCTGCTCGGTGTGGTTGGCTGCGTCGTCGGCCTGAAAGTGGTGGGCTAAGCATGCCGTGGATTGTTTTGCTCCTCAGCGCCGTCCTGGAAGCCGTGTGGGCAACCGCCCTGGACGCTTCGGCAGGCTTCACGGTTCTTGTGCCGTCCCTGATCTTCCTCGCCGCCGGCATTCTTTCCATGGTGGGTCTCTCCTACGCCATGAACTTCATTCCCATATCCACCGCCTACGCGGTGTGGACCGGGCTGGGCGCGGTGCTCACCGTGGCCTACGCCATGGTCTTCGGCAACGAACAACCCGGCCTGCTGAAAATCCTCTTCCTGGCCGGCATCATCGGCTGCGTGGTCGGATTGAAGTTCGTTGAATCGCCCGCCAAGGCTCAGGGACAAGAAGACGCCGACGGCGGGCAGTCCCCGGCGGAGCCCGAAACCGGACAATAGGAGCACCCCCTGCCTGCTCTTTTTGCGGCGGCTCTTTCCAAGGGGGTTTAACCGGGACGATACTGCTCTGGTCGCCGGCGTGACGCTCCGGTGACCCCAGGTACACCGGCAGCGACGATCGGAGCCTCCCATGGCCACGGCAGAAAGCTCGTCCTCCTCTTCCCTTTTCCGGCGCAAGCCCATCGACGAGGTGGAAGACGAAACAACCGGCAATAAGCTCTTCAAAAGCCTTGGCCTGTGGCAGCTCACTGCCATCGGCGTTGGCGGCATTATCGGCATCGGCATCTTTACCCTCGCCGGCCTGGTGGCCAACGGCGGGCCTGATGCCCCCGGCGTCGGGCCCGGCGTACTGATTTCCTTCCTGATCGCTGGCCTCGCCAGCGCGGCTGCAGCCCTGTCCTACGCCGAGTTTGCAGGTATGGTTCCACGCGCCGGCTCGGCCTACACCTACGGGTACGTGGCCCTGGGCGAGATCATCGGCTGGTTTATCGGCTGGGATCTGCTGCTGGAATACACGGCCATTGTGGCGGTGGTCGCCATCGGCATTTCCGGCTATTTCACTGAGTTCATGGCCGGCATCGGCATCAATGTTCCGGCCTGGATGCAGGGCACGGGAGACACCGTGGAGGGCGGCGTCATCAATGTCCCAGCCCTGGTGGTCTGCCTGTTCATCACCTGGATCCTGAGCCGCGGCACCAAGACCTTTGGCCGGTTTGAGCTCGTGGCGGTGGCCATCAAAGTGGTGCTGATCCTGTTCATCGTGGGTCTTGGCTTCTTCTATATCAATCCGGAGAACTACTCGCCGTTCCTGCCCAATGGCTTCGGTGCGGTGTTCACCGGCGCTGCCACTGTGTTTTTTGCGGTGTTTGGATACGACGCCATGAGTACGGCCGCCGAGGAGGCCACCGACGGCAAGAAGCACATGCCCAAGGCGATCCTGCTGTCGCTCGGTGTGGCCATGGTGCTGTACATCCTGGCCACACTGGTCCTGACCGGCATGCAGAAATACACCGACATCAGCCCCACCGCCGGGTTTGCCTCCGCCTTCCAATCCGTCGGACTGCCGGTCATCGCCACGGTGATTTCGGCCTTTGCCGTACTGTCCATCCTCACTGTCATGCTGACATTCCTTCTGGGAGTTACCCGCGTCTGGTTCTCGATGAGCCGCGACGGGCTGCTGCCCGGCTGGTTCTCCGGCACCGACCGGCGTGACACTCCGCAGCGGGTGACCTGGATAGCCGGCATTGCCTCAGCTCTGCTCGCTGGTGTCTTTCCCATCCGGGCCGTCGCCGACCTCACGAACATCGGCATCCTCGCGGCCTTCGTAGTGGTGAGCGTTGCCGTCATCGTCCTGCGCTACCGCCAGCCCGATGCACCCCGTGAGTTCCGCCTGCCGTTGATGCCGTGGATTCCGGCCTTTGGCGTGCTCTCCTCCGGGTTCCTGATGCTGCAGCTGCACTGGGAAACGTGGCTGCGCTTCGGCGTCTGGCTCGTCATTGGGCTCTTGATCTACTGGTTCTACGGACGGCGGCATTCGCTGCTGAACCCGGGAAGCCCACGGCTCGCCCCGCCGCCCGCGACGGGCACTGCGTAGCCGCCGGGCAACGTCACCGGGCGCGGCCCATGTCTCGGTCCGCACCCGCCCTCCCGTCACCGGAGGCGCAGCCGCAAGCTGTCATGGGACACCCCTGAAGTGGTCCGTTCGGACGTCCCGCTCCACCCTGGATCCTCCTTTCGGCGGACGACGGCGATGATGCGGCCTCCTACTGTTGCTGCCATGGAACTTGCTCATTTTGGTGCTTTGGCCGTCCTCGCGCTCGTGGACTCCACCAGCTTTGGCACGCTGCTCATTCCGGTCTGGCTGCTGCTGGCTCCGGGCAGGCTGCGTCCCGGCCGGATACTGCTGTTTCTAACGACAGTGGCGGTTTTCTACTTTGCGGCAGGGCTGGCCATCCTGTTCGGCGCCGGCTTTGTCGTCGAAAACTATGGAACGTTCTTTGAATCACGCGGGTTCTCCGTCCTCCTGCTCGGCGCTGGCATAGCCCTGCTGGCATGGAGCTTCCAGCTCGAGGCCAAGGCAAAACGGGAGAAGGCCGCCCGGGTTCCGGCGCAAATGCCAACCCTGGCTGACCAGCCGGGAGCCAATGGCTCCGGTGCCGATTTTCCAGGCCGGGCTGGCAGTGTTCCAAACGGTGTTGGCAGCGTTCCGAACATTGCTGGCAGTGTTCCGGGCGGTGTTGGCAGCGTTCCGAAGGGTGTAGGCAGTGTTCCGGGCGGTGTTGGCAGCGTTCCGAAGGGTGCAGGTAGTGTTCCGGGACCCGATTCTGGCATACAGCACGGAGTTAGCGGCGACGGCCCTGCTGCCGCCGGGACCGCGGCAGGCACCCTTCCCTCGGGGCGGCTCGCTCGATGGCGGTACCGGGCGGTGGGCTCCGACTCTCAAAGTGGTGGGGCCGCAGCCCTGGTCGGCCTGGCTCTTGCGGCTGCCACCCTCGAGCTCGCCACCATGCTGCCTTATCTGGGCGCCATCGGTTTGATCAGCACGGCCGACCTGGCCTGGCCCCTCCCCGGCGTCGTCCTCGCGGCCTATTGCACGCTCATGATTGCACCCGCGCTGGTGCTTCTGGCCGCGCGTTTGACCGCTGCCCGGCGGGTGGATCCAGTCCTGAAAAAACTGGACGGCTTCCTGAGCCGGACATCCACCAACACGTTGTCCTGGGTGACGGGGATTCTGGGTGTGGTGCTGGTTATCAACACCGCCGGACACGTCTTTAGCGGATGACGGGGACCGAATCTTACGTTCAAATTAGTCGTTCGTGCGGCGACACAGTATTTTCCGGCGCACCGGTGAGTAAGATTCCCGCATAAAGGAGCTATTATCTGCTTGAGGACCTGCTGGGCTGGTCCGGTAGCTGGGGGAATAGAAATGGGCGGGGAGTCTCAAGAAGTGCCTATTGCGCGGAAGAAATCCGCAATGCTTTTCCGTCGCGGTCGCACCATGCTGGTGATCGTGGCGGTGTTCTGGCTGTGGCTGCTGCTGGGCAGCGCCAACTTCATTGCCAGCCTCTTTGAGTCCCCCGTGTATGCCCTGCTGGCTCTGTACGGGCTGGGTGTCCTAACGCTCATTTCCCTGCTGGTCGCCACGGTCTCCGTTTTCTATCTCGTGGCTAACCGCCCTTCCGACACCAAGCTTCCCGAGCGTGAAGCGGCCCGCCCAAGCTTCTCGGAGCTGGCACCCGTGATCCGCCTGGTTCCGCGCCGGGTTGCGGACCACAGTGTCGCGCTGTCCAACAAGGCCGCCGCGAAATGGCGGGATCTGGCCTCCTGATCTGACGGGATCTGGCCACCTGATCTGAGCCGTCCCCAGCGGGACGGTCCAAAGTGTCAGAGCCGCGCGGCATGGTTATCCCATGCCTCCTGCATCCCCGCCGGTCCCGCCGGTTATCTCCCTGCCTGCTGCCTCCGGCCCGGTTGCCTCCCGCCCTCCTGGGACAATCACGCACGCCCCGTACCGCCGCGAGCCCTACGTCCGGTGCCGCACGCCGTCGTCAGTTATTGACGGGAAGGCGGCAGCGTGGACGCGCACCGCGGTCCTTCTGCACTGGATCGACGACGGCGGGCGCGCACACAACCGCTGGGTTCCGGCGGTGGCTGTGCAGCGTATACGCCGGGATGATTCGGCGTGGCAGGACCCTTATGACGACTGGTCCTTCTACTACCCGGAAACTGCTGCAGCCATGCCCTTCGCTGCGTAAGTGTCCACGTCTGCAGTTCCGCGGCCTGCATTTCCTTGACATGATGCGCACCGCGCAGGCTTATGGAGGGAGGGCGGAGCGCCCGCAGGATCCAGCAGTTACACCCCTGGAGTGGAGCACTGAATGGAATTCAAGGGCATCATCGAGGTCGCCGGGGAAATTGTGGATTTGGCAGGGGTGGCGGTGATTATTGCCGGTGCCGTGATTGCCACGGTGTCCGTTGTCCGCACACTCCTGCGCCGCACCGGGCAACCGGTGTACGAGCCCTACCGGCAGCAGCTGGGCAGATCCATCCTTCTGGGCTTGGAGCTGCTGGTGGCCGCAGACATTATCCGCACCGTTGCCGTTACTCCCACTTTTGAATCGCTGGGCGTACTGGCCCTCATCGTCCTGATCCGAACCTTCCTCAGCTACACGCTGCAGCTGGAGGTTACGGGCAGGCTGCCCTGGCAGTCACGCGGAACATCCGGAATCTCCCCTGCCCCGCCTGGTTGAGGTGCGGTTCGGGCGGTTGAGGTGCGGACGGGCGGCTAAGGTCCGGCGGGAGGAATCAGTTAGCGGCCCTTACGCATTCCGCCGGGACACGACTATCAGGCACACGCTCAGACCCAGCGTGAGAATCCCCGTCGGGTTGGCCAGCGCTGCCGACATCCCCACTACCTCTTCGCCCAGCAGCACCGACATAACCGAGCCTTCCCTCCCGGGTGGGCCACCGACGTCGGGCACCAGGAACCCAAACGCACCGCCGGCCAGCCAAGTGCCCAACAGCAGGAAGGACGTCCGCAGCGGTGCGCCGAAGGTTCGGCGCCGGGTTGCGGCGACCGTGATGCGAACAGCTGAAACCAGCAGGAGCACTGCCAGAAGTGGTCCCACCGTGGCCGTGAAGATCACCACCAGCGGTCCCTCGACACCAAAAAGGGTGCGTCCCGCCGTAATCCACAGGGGGACCACCAGCGCCATGGGGATGCTCAGAGCTGCCACCGCACCGCGGAAGATTGTGCTTGGGTGGAGGCCGGATGGGCGTGCGATGGTACTCATGCCTACACACTATGGTTCGGCCTCATGACTGCATGCATTCCGCCCTGCACCCTGCGGAAGGTGGAGGCGGCGGCTCGAGATGTCATCACTGGGTATGAGGTGCTGACGTGGCAGCAGATCCTATTCTGGACTGGCGGGGTTAAAGCACAGACAGGGGATGCGCCCGCTGGGGTGGTGATTCCCCTTCATCGCTTGTTTGGCCTCTGTTCATGAAGAAGGAGCAAGGTTTGCCCTATGCCTATCGAATACCTTATGTGGGCTCCCCTGGTGTGTACCTCTGTGATTTTGTACATCACTCTGGCGCTGGGTGCGCTCTTCAGCATTGCCAATTCAGGCTGGGTTTCCCCTTCTTCCCGTCGCCTCTGGGCAGCGGTGGTAATTCTGCTGCCCATCGTCGGCTCCGTGTTATGGCTGGCTGCGTCCCATCGATACAACACGGCCCACCGCGACGACGGCGGGTTGGCCGGGCACCCGCAGACCGAACCAGGCACAGCGGAAACGGGCAAGACGGCGGCCGGCGGAAATACCGGCCAACTCCCCTCCGTGCAACGCGTCCGCAAGAGTGAGGGTATCTAGACAGGCGGGGGCATCTAGAAGAGCCAGCATATTTAGTATTTAGAAGGCAGGCTGTCAGAGGCGCTTGACTGTTTAGACGGGTCAGGCTGTTGAGACGGGTCAGGCTGTTGAGAAGAGCTTGAAGGGTTTTGGTCGCCCTAGAAGGGCGGCGGGTCGTCTCCATAGTCGTCTGGGTCGCTTGTGGAGATTGCGGTGCTTGCGGTGCCCTGGGAATCCACCGAGTTCGCAGATTTCAGAGCTCCCGCTTCACACACGTCGCCCAAGCTACTAACCGCTCCTGCACCGCCCGAGCTACCTACCGCACCCACGCTACCTACTGGACCCACGCTGGCAGAATTCAGGGTGAGGTGGGGTTCGGTGCGGTACTTGCGTCCTCCCGGAGAGGTCCATTCAATGATTCCCGGGCTGGGTTGGCAGGCTTTCCAGAAGCCTTTGGTTTTGAACATGTGGTGCCGCCGGCATAAATGCTCCAAATTGTCATGATCGGTGGCCCCGCCCTGGGCCCAGGGTGTGGTGTGGTCGATTTCGGAAATGACCGCGTTGGTCCGGCAGCCCGGGAACCGGCAGGTCCCGTCCCGGACCCGCAGCACCTGCTTGAGGCGATCCGGTACTTTCCGTTTCCGGCCGATCCGCAGGAACTCTTCGGTTTCCGGGTCCCGCTCCACCGGTGTCCATTTCGCAGCGTCCCGGGCCATCTTTCGTGCCGTGACCGGGCTGATGGGTCCGTAGCCGTGCAGTTCGGCGGGTTGTTCGTCGGCGCCGAAGAGGGTTTCGGCGCTAATCAGGACCAGGATCTCTGTCCGGGCCCGGGCCCGGGCCCGGGCCCGAGCACGCGTCCGTCCCTGGTTGTGGCTGCCTGTCCGGTGGCTCCCGCGGCCGCCCGCCTCATCATGTTGGTCCGCCTCTTCGCGGTCCTCGTGGTCCTCCGGGTCGTTGTGGCCCTCGAGGAGGCTGTCCATGATGTCCGCCCGCAGCTGATCCACCGTGCGCGGGTCTCCGGCGGCCTGCTCGCCGCGGGCGGCGAGGCTGAGCTGGTGGAAAAACGCCTGCGCTTTCTGGGCCGGCAGCAGTGCCGAGAGCCAGGACATCCCGTCGCACTCGGGCTGCAGGGTTACCCGGCGCCGGTCAAAAGCACTGCGCTGACGCACCACGATGGTTTCCGGATACGTGGTTTCCCGCAGCTGCCTGGCCCGGACCCGGAACTGGGTGTGGGTTTGCTCCGGGGCCAGGCCCAGCAGCCGGGCCTCGAAGCCGGGCAGTTCGGCGGGCGGGATGTTCTGGGACTGATCCACGATGGTCTGGACGTGTCCGTAACTGATGTGCCCGGTTTCCAGGGTGTGCAGGGTGGCGGTGTGGGTGGTGCACAGGGTTCCGGCCTCGCTCATGAGCATCATGGCGGTGTTCGTGGGTACGTGCAAGATGGCTGCTGCTTCCTCCGCGGCGAGGCTGAACGCCAGACCGGGATCGAGCAGGCCGGTGTCCTTCAGGTATTCATCCCGGAACAGGACCTGTATGCGGGTCAGTGTTTTGGCCTGCTGGGCCTGCGCCCACCGGATCAGGTGATCCAGGCGGGACAGGACGGCCCCGGCCTGGTCCTGGGTCAGGGACTCCACAGCTTGCAGGGCCAGGGACCCGGTCAACCCGTCCCGGTGACCGGTACCGGTCACCGGAGCATCGGACCCCGGAACCGCAGGATCAACCGCAGAACCCGGAACGGAAGGAACAGGAACGGGCGAAGGAACATCCCGGGCAGCAACAGGATCAGCAGCGTAAATTGACAGGCTGAGTGCCGTCTGCCTGGCGGCTGCGCCCTGTCCACTGGCCACTGCGTCCTGTCCAAGGCCCACTGCGTCCTGTCCGCTGCCGGCAGTCTTGCCGGGAAAAGATCCGTTCTGATCCATGTCTTCAGGCTTTCACCCGGCACTGACGTTTCCGGCTCCAAAACAGGCCGAAACGGCCCTAAACCGGCCCTTCCCGGGTGATTCAAATACCCTACTTTTCCGCCCAACTACCTGGGCCGGCCCTGTGCGGATGTCGGACTCAGATGCTGTTGTCGAGGGTCCGTCGGGTCGGTGCGAAAGACCTCTACGGATTGGTGCGCCGACCCAGATGTGGCTGGTGGGGAGGACAGGATGAGAACGCCCGCGATCAATTTCCGCCAGAATGTTCGCCGGATCGGCCTTTAATGTTCGGGCACCCGAACTTTCGTGTTACGTTGCTGTCATGAGCCGCGACATGACCATCCTGGAGTCCGCAGGATCCCCGCCTAATACACCCGCACCAAAGCGACTGCTATGGATGCTCGGACCGGCCCTGGTGGCCGGAGTCGCCTACCTTGATCCGGGAAACGTCGCCAGTAACATGACCGCAGGGGCCCGCTTTGGCTACCTGCTGGTTTGGGTAGTGGTTGCCGCAAACACCATGGCCTGGCTCATCCAGTACCTCTCCGCCAAGCTGGGGCTGGTCACCGGAAAGTCCCTGCCCCAGCTCCTGGGAGAGCGGATAGGCCGTAAGTCGGCGCGGCGGCTGTACTGGCTCCAGGCAGAACTGGTGGCCATGGCCACCGACGTGGCCGAAGTCATCGGCGGAGCCGTGGCCCTCTGGCTGCTGTTTGACCTGCCGCTGCTGCTTGGCGGAGTCATCACCGGCGTGGTTTCCCTGGCCGTGCTGGGCCTGCAGGGCAGCGGCCGGCACCGGACTTTTGAATACGTGATCGTGTCCATGATGGCGATCATCGCCGTCGGCTTCACCGCCGGGGTCGTCATTTCGCCGCCCGACGCCGGCGCACTGGCGGGCGGGCTGGTCCCGCGCTTCGAGGGCAGCGAATCCGTGCTGTTGGCGGCGTCCATTCTCGGCGCCACCGTCATGCCGCACGCAATCTATGCGCATTCGGCCCTGACCCGCGACCGGTTCCCGGACCGCAGCGCCAGCCTGACCACTCCCATGCTGATCCGCGCAACCCGCTGGGACGTGACGATTGCACTGGCCGTCGCGGGAACGGTGAACCTGGCTATTCTGCTGCTGGCCGCCAGCTCCCTGCAGGGAGTGGATGGCACCGACACCCTTGAGGGCGCCCACGCCGCGATCGCCGCATCGCTGGGTGCCGCCGTCGCAACCCTTTTTGCGGTGGGGCTTCTCGCTTCGGGCCTGGCGTCGACGTCGGTAGGCGCCTATGCCGGAGCCGAAATCATGCAGGGCCTGCTAAGGATCCGCATTCCGATGCTCCTGCGCCGGCTGATCACACTGATTCCGGCGCTGCTGATCCTTGCTGCCGGCATCGATCCCACCTGGGCGCTGGTCCTGAGTCAGGTCATCCTGTCCTTCGGCATTCCGTTTGCCCTGATTCCACTGGTTTGGCTCACATCCCGCAAAGACCTCATGGGGGTCTACTGCAACCGCTGGTGGACGACGGCGCTGGGCGTGGTGGTCGCGCTGCTTCTGGTGGGCCTGAACATCACGCTGCTGGTGCTGACCTTCAGCGGGGCAGCTTAGCTTCCCCGCTGCCGCCCGCCGGCCAGCCCCGAAGGCTCCTCAATCCTTCAGGGATCCTTCAACGAGTGCCGTTGCGATGCTGTCCGCATCCTGCAGCGTGGCAAGGTAGCGTTCGGCGTCGAGGGCCGCTGCACAGCCGGTGCCGGCGGCCGTGATGGCCTGCCGGTAGCGGTGGTCCACGGCGTCGCCGCAGGCAAAAACGCCGTCGGCGGACGTGGCGGTGGTGGGTGCGGCCACGGAAATGTAGCCCTCCGGGTCCAGATCCACCTGTCCGTGCAGCAGTTCCGTGCGCGGAACATGTCCAATGGCAACAAAGATGCCGTCGGCGTGCAGCTCCCGTTTTTCTCCCGTGACCGTATCGGTGAGGGTCACACCCGTGGCCTTGTCCGTGCCGTGCACGGCGGTCACCTCGCTGTTCCACTCAAACCGGATTTTCTCGTGGCTTTTGGCCCGCATCGCCATAATCCGGGAGGCCCGCAGCTCGCCGCGCCGCACAATCACCGTGACCGTTTTGCCAAACCGGCTCAGGAACAGCGCCTCCTCCATGGCCGAATCCCCGCCTCCCACCACAAGGACGTCCTGGTTGCGGAAGAAAAATCCGTCGCAGGTGGCACACCAGGAAATGCCGCGGCCGTTGAGCCGTTTCTCTTCCGGCAGCCCCAGTTCCTTGTAGGCGGAGCCGGTCGCCAGAATGACGCTGCGCGCCTTGTATTTGCCGCCGCCCCCGGTTTCCACCCGCTTGATGTGACCGCCCAGCTCCACTGACACGACGTCGTCGTACTGGACCACGGCGCCGAACTTTTCTGCCTGCTTGCGCAGGTTATCCATCAGGTCCGGGCCCTGGATGCCGTCCGGGAAGCCGGGAAAGTTTTCCACCTCGGTGGTGTTCATCAGGGCCCCTCCGGCGGTGACCGAACCGGCCAGGACCCGCGGGGTGAGCCCGGCCCGGGCGGCATAAACGGCTGCCGTGTAACCGGCCGGACCGGAGCCGATGATGATGACCTGATCAGTGCTCATAAAAGCGCTCCTTCCGGTTGGTTTCCAGTGTGAGGGCATACTTGAGCGGTGACTACCCTCCCCCTTCCCGCCGTCGAGCTGATGCAGCTGCCGCTGGCTGCCATTGACGCCCTCGCCTCCGGGGACCTGGCCACCGCCAACCAGCACTCCCCCGTACCCCTGACGCCGCATTTTTCCGCAGACCGGCAAGCCGTGTGGAAAATCCGCAGCCTGCAGCTGGCCACAGCGCCCGACGACGCCGGCTGGGTCACCGGAGCGATTGTGGACAGTGCCAGCGGACTGGCGGTGGGCTGTGCCGGATTCCATGGTCCGCCGGATGCGGCCGGGATGGTTGAGCTGGGGTACTCCGTGGATCCCGCTCTGCGCCGCCGCGGGTATGCCCGAGCAGCGCTGGAACTGATGCTTGCCCGGGCCAACCGTGAACCGGCAGTCAGCACCGTGCGGGCGACCATCAGCCCGGACAATGAAGCGTCGCTGAACCTCGTGCTGCAGTACGGATTCGAGGAAAAAGGCACGCAGTGGGATGAGGAGGACGGCCTGGAAATCATCTTTGAGCTGGCCCTTCGGCTAGGCTGACCCGGTGATTTCCGAAAACCTCTTCGCCGACCAGGCCACTCTGACCACCGAGCGGCTGCGCCTGGAACCGCTGGGGCCGGAGCATTTCGACGGCGCCTGGGCGTCCCTGCAGGATCCGGAAGCCACGCGCCTGACCGGAACCCACGCGGAATTCACTCCAGACCAGATCCGCGCCTGGCTCGCCGGACTGGCCGGGCAGCACGACCGCGCCGACTGGGCCGTCATCCGGCTGGCTGACGACCAGCACCCGGAGGAACACCACCGGAAAGAGCGGTACCTGGGCGAAGTGGTCCTGAACGATTTGGACCCGGACAACGAGTCAGTCGGCTTCCGGATCGCGCTGGCGCCAGCTGAAGTGCTGGGCCAGGGGTACGGCACTGAGGCGACCCGCGCCGTCGTCGCACACGCGTTTGATGATCTGGGCCTGCACCGGGTGGCACTGGAGGTTTTCGCCTTCAATCCGCGGGCGCAGCGTGCGTACGAAAAGGCGGGCTTCACCACCGAGGGCCGGCAACGCGACGCGCTGCAGTGGGACGGTGAGTGGGTGGATGCCATCAGCATGGCAATGCTCGCGACTGACCCGCGGCCCTAGGCGATGCGGCGGCGGATCTGCAGGGCAGCCAGCAGGGTAAAGACCACAGCCATAACGCTCAGG
The DNA here is from genome assembly GCF_038405225.1 of Arthrobacter citreus. NCBI lineage: Bacteria > Bacillati > Actinomycetota > Actinomycetes > Micrococcales > Micrococcaceae > Arthrobacter > Arthrobacter citreus. The sequence goes on along the minus strand of NZ_CP151657.1, from coordinate 3,657,850 downwards.
ACAGCCACGACGTAGCCGTTGCTGATGTCCCAGTCCCCCATGGATGCGGTGATGCCGAAAAGCTCCTGCAGTTCGGCCACGGCGCCGGGCTGGTCACCTGCCATGGCCTGCAGGGAGTCAGCCGTCATTTCCTGCCGGACCGGCACTGACGCCTGCATAAACGGCAGCGCGTTGATGACTGCCCGGACGCCGTCGGGCAGCGCGCCGACCGGAATATAGGCGCCGGCAAGGAAGCCCAGGATCGTTCCCACAATGGTGGACAGCGCGGAATAGGCCCCGGCGGTGCGCACAAACGACACCACAAAGGCACTCAGCGCCGCGAAAGCCAGACAGCTCAGTGCCAAAAAGCCATACACGGTGGCGATCTGCCCCGGCTCGAAGCTGACCCCGTCCACCAGATAGAGGTACACGAGGCTGATGATCAGCACCACTGTGGTCATGATCAGGGCAACGACGCCGGCCGACAGCAGGTAGCCGAGGATCAGTTTTTCGCGGCGGATCGGCGATACCAGGAAGTCACGGAACCGGCCCGACGCCGAATCCTCCACAAAGACGTTCATGGCGCCCAGACCGGTGGTGATGGAGGTGATGCCGACAATGCCGGCAAACATCCAGGTGTCCACAAATCCCTTGACCTCTTCTTCGGTGGCACCGGGGAAGGATTCTTGCAGGTCATCAACCTGCCCGCTGCCGAGGAAGAGCGTGTAGAGCAGAAACAGAATCAGTGCCGACAGCAGCGAAAAGAACACACCCAGCCGGTCGCGGAAAAACAGGCGGAGGTTGCGGGACATCAGGGTGAGGACCACGCTCATGCCGCTTCCCCCTCGCGGCCGGTCAGGGCGAGGAAAACGTCATCCATGGTGCCATGGCGGAACTCGAAGTCCAGGACGTGGCCGCCGTGCCGGTTCAAGATTCGGAGAGCCGTGGCTGCGTCGCCGGCCACCAGCCGCACCACGCCGCCGTCGTCCTCATCCCGGATCCCGGCACCCTCCTCCGCGGCCAGCTCCAGCAGCGCCGGGCGGTTGTCGGTGGTGATGCTGAGGATTGAGCTGCTGTGCTGGGCGCGCAGCTGCGCGGGAGTGCCGTCGGCGATGATCCGGCCGCGTTCAATGATGCAGACCCGGTCCGCTTCCTCGGTTTCCTCCATGTAGTGCGTGGTCAGGAAGACGGTGAGGCCGTGCCGGTCCCGCAGCTCGCGGATGGTGAACCACACCAGCGCGCGGCTGGCGGGGTCCAGGCCGGCGGTGGGTTCGTCAAGAAAGAGGATCGACGGCGAGTGCAGCAGTGCGCGCGCGATGTCCACGCGCCGACGCTGGCCACCGGAATACGTGCCGTAGGGTCGGTCCACAAACTCATCGAGGCCAATCAGCGCGCTCAGCTCCGTAATCCGGGCCTCGTTGGCCCGGGCATCGGCGGCGTAGAACCGGGCGCGTGTCCGCAGGTTCTCCCGGCCGGTGAGCAGCGGGTCCAGCACGGAGTCTTGAAAAACCACCCCTATATTCTTCCGGACGGCTCCGCCGGCGGTCCGGACGTCGTCGCCGTCAACGGAGGCTTCACCGGAATTAAAGGGAATGACGGTGGTCAGGCAGGAAATGGTGGTGGATTTGCCGGCGCCGTTAGTCCCCAGGAAAGCGAAGACGCTGCCGGATTGAACGTCAAAGGACAGGTCGTCGACGGCGGTGGTGGCCCCGTATTTTTTGGTCAATCCCCGGACAGAGATGGCCGTTCCCGTGCTCGCACTCAAGATTTCCCCAATTTTCTCGGCCTGCGTGGCCGGGTTAGTTGGGGCGAGTCTATCGGCGCCGTTCTGTAGACGGCAGCAGACACCCCGGTTCGCATAGGCCGAAGCAATATGACCCTGTCAGATGGTCCGGATCCATAGCTTTCTCCTATTGACCAGATGCAGAGGAAACCTTGGACAGGTCCAGTGGCCGGCCGGTCTAATTGAGCCCAAGCCGCAGGTGCAGAGAATATTCTGAAGGGACAGGCGCATGGACGAGACTCGGGTTTTTCGGATCGCCTCAATACCGGCCGACGGCGTGGGCAAGGAGGTGGTAGCCGCCGGACGCCGGGTCCTGGATAGTCTTGCCGAACAGTCCGGCGACAAATTTGGCTTCAGCTGGAGCGAATTTCCGTGGGGATGTGAGTACTACGCCGAGCACGGCGTCATGATGGATCCGAAAGGGCTGGAGATCCTGCAGGACTTCGACGCCATCTACTTCGGCGCTGTGGGATGGGAAAACGTCCCGGACCACGTCAGCCTGTGGGGCCTGCGCCTGAACATCACCCAGAACTTTGACCAGTGGGCCAATATCCGCCCGGTGAAGTTCCTCCCCGGGGTCCAGTCTCCGCTCCGCAAGGCCGATGACACCGAACTCGACTGGATTGTGGTGCGGGAAAACAGCGAGGGCGAATACGCGGGGATCGGCGGCCGGAACCTGAGCGGCCGCGGGCCGGGTAACGAAGTTGCCCTGCAGACCGCCCTCTTCACCGAGAAAGGCTGCGAACGCATTATGCGGTTCGCCTTCGATCTGGCCCGCACCCGCACCGTCAGGAAAGTTTCCTCGGTGACCAAATCCAACGCCCAGCAATACGGCATGGTGCTGTGGGACGAGGTTTTCCAGCGGGTCGCCGCCGACTACCCCGATGTGCAGACCGAAAGCGTCCTGGTGGACGCCATGAGCGCCAAGTTCGTACTGAAGCCCGAGGACCTGTCCGTCGTCGTGGCCTCAAACCTGAACGCCGACATCCTCTCGGACCTCGGATCGGCCCTGGCCGGAAGCCTGGGCCTGGCGGCCAGCGCCAACCTGAATCCCGAGCGCCGGTTCCCCAGCATGTTCGAGCCGGTCCACGGCACCGCCCCGGACATTGCCGGCATGGGCATCTGCAACCCCATCGGCGCGATCGCCAGCGCCGCCCTGATGCTGGACCACTTCGGGCTCCCCGAACAGGCCCGCCGAGTGGAGGCAGCTGTCGAGGCCGCAACGGCCTCCGGCCATCTCACCCGCGATATTGGCGGGGAGTCCAACACGGCCGAGGTCACCGACGCGATCATCGCCGCCCTGAACACCAGGGTTGACGCAGGGTAGATGCCCGCCAGTCTCCGCCCGGTCCTGAACCGCGTTTGGCCCCTGCTTTTCAGGCCGGCAGGTCATCCCATTCAAAATACGTGGTGTGGTTGTTCTCCCAGTCCTGGCGCAGAATGGCGTAGGCCACCGATGCAACCCTGGTTCCGTCTGCGGTGGGCCAGCCCAGGCGGTAGTGGGCTTCCTTCAGGAATCCGGCGCGGAGGAAAGTCTTGCGCATGGCAATGTTGTCCTCCCTCGTTTGGCCCTCAAACCGCACCGGCTCCGGGAACTGGTCAAACACCATGGCGCACAGCGCGGTAAGCACCTTCGGCCCTAGGCCTTTGCCGCGGAACTCCTCGGCCAGCCGTAAATCAAACATGGGGGTGTCATCCTCGAGATCGTCCAGGACCACCAGCCCAATCCGGGAGCCGTCGTCGTTAACCCAATAACCGAGGGATTCGGTGGACCAGAAGCGACCGCTGGCCACGGACTGACGCGCTGACTCCTCCGAATGCCGGGGCAGCACATGGAACGGAAACCGGTTGGTTGTCAGGAACTCCACCAGGTCACTGGTGTCCTGCTCGGAATTGGCCAGGGGAGTGAAGGATATGGGCATGGTCGAACTCTAGGGAACGACAGTAGGGTGTGGAAACAACACCTGCTTTATGACTTTCCGACCCACCGACGGGGGAACCATGAAACGCGTTATTTCGACGGGCGAAATCACCGTTGATACAGCGGCGCAGAATCTGCGGGACTTCTTTACCGAGACTATGCCGCGCACCGGACTGGTCCGCAGCAGCTCACGGTTTGATTCCTGGGCCGGCGGCGGGGATGCCCCTGAAACGGTGAACCGGATTACCGCCGATGACCTGGTGGCCGCCTCCTTCCGGTCGGTAAAGATTCCGCCCCGGACCGCCATCGCCGTTTTGGAGACCCGGGCGAAGGAGATCTCGGATCTCCTGGCCCAGATCCCCGCCGACGTGGACCTGCCCGACGCCGATCCGGTGCGGGACCTGGGCGTTGACAGCCCTGCCCGCCAGTTGTGGAATCTGCTCCGCGGCAAGGCTGACGACGCCGGGTGGGGAGTCGGTCCGAGCACCACCAGTAAGATCATGGCCCGGAAGAGGCCGCGGCTGATCCCCGTGTATGACTCCATCATCCGGCGGGTGACGGCGGTCCCCGGCCCGAAGGATCAGTGGCTTTACTGGCACACGTCCTATGCCGACGGCGTGCTGGCCGAGCGGCTGGCCGAGATCCGTGCCAAGTCCGGGATCACCGAGCCGATTACGGACCTGCGGGAGCTGGACATCGTGCTGTGGATGCACGGCAAGCGGCAGGGTTTCGAGCCGCAGGCCGAGGACCTCGAAACCTGAGCTGGCCCCAAGCTGAACGCCGGGCAGTCACTGCAGCAAAGCTTGATTGACAGATGGTCACGGAAATATGAAGGTGCCGGACCCGGGGCACCAAAAAGCAGCAGCCTTAATGCGCCTTGTACGGAACGGGCTCGGGGAGGCCCGCTTCCCGCCGCACCCGCCGCGAGAACCGTTCGATGGATTTCAGGGCCGCCACCACGTCGCCGGGACCGACGTCGAACGGCATGGACTTCATGGTTTCACCCGGCACGGTGGAGGCCTCAGCAACCAAATCCAGCTCCCGCGCGTCGTCCACGGACAGGCCCACTTCGGTCAGCGTGTTCGGCAGGCCCACCCGGGTGGTGAACTCGACGAAATCCCTGAAATCTGCGGTTGGAGCGCCTTCAAGCACCAGCTGCGTCAAGGACCCGATGTTCACCTTCTGCCCGTGGGCAAGTCCGTGCGTCTGCGGCGCCGCGGTCAGCCCGTTGTGGATGGCGTGCGCTGCCGCCAGTCCCCCGGATTCAAAACCAAGGCCTGAGAGCAGGGTGTTCGCTTCTATGACCTTCTCCAATGCCGGCGTCACCACATGGTCCCGGGCCGCATCCAGCGCCGGCAGCGCGAATTCCCACAGCACGTCCCAGCTCAACCGGGCCAGGGCAGTGCCGGTCTCAGTCGGAAGCCCACCGGCCATGGTCAGGGAGAAGGACGCTGCCGTAGCCCGCGCTTCGAGCCAGGTGGCAAGCGCATCCCCCACCCCATGGGCGAGGAACGACGCCGGCGCATTGGCCACAATCTGTGAGTCCACCAGCACCAAATCCGGGTTGCGGGAAAAGAACCGGTACTCCTCGAACGCGCCGTCGGCGGTGTAGACGACGGCGAGGGCGGAGGTGGGCGCGTCGGTTGATGCAACCGTCGGCACGGATGCCCAACGGATCCCGGCCGCATCCCCGGCAGCCTTGCACGCATCAATGGTGCTGCCGCCGCCAACACCCACCACAACATCGGCTTCCGCTGTTCGAATGGCCTGGGTCAGGCGGTCGATCTCCGCGGCGGTGGGGATGCCGTTGAAGACTTCCCGGGTTACCGGCAGTTCCTGCACCTGCAGCGAGCGGGTTACGTCGTGGCCCACGAAACCCCAGACGACGTCGTCGGCCACCAACAGTGGCTTCGTGCCAATCTGTGCCAGGAACTCACCCAGGCGGTGAATCGCCCCCACCCCCTGGACGTAGCGGCCGGGACTGATCACGGTACGAACTGGTGCCTGCTTCATGTTGAGCTCCTGGTCCACGTCGGGGGACGGCTGCAGTGCCGCCGGACTTCAGCGTAGGCGGCGGTGCCGGAGAACGGCTAGGGTCCCGCGGGCTGGAGCCCGGGACGCCTACGGCTGCAGCCGCGGGGCCGCCGCACGCAGGTGATCCTCAGGCGGAACCGACATCCCGGCCGCGGAACCCCGCAAATCCGGCCGCCACGAGCACCGCGGCAAAAGCGCTCATGATCACCAGCGGTGCGGGGTCCGGTTCGGCGCTGGGAACCAGCGATACGTGCGTCAGCGGGGAAAGGTCCATGGCCCACTCGGGCAGGCCAAGCAGCGATCCCAGAAACAGCACGATCGCCGTCCACACCACCACAGCCCAGGCCAGCGCCGTGATCCGCGGGGCAAGCCCGAAGAGTGCGACGGCGATGGCCGCCACCAGGGCGATTGCCGGGAGGTAGGCAAGCGAGGCCACTGCCAGGTCCCCGGCCCACCCGGCGTCACCGGTACCGGCGGTCACACCCAGTCCCGTACCGAGTCCAACCAGCACCGTCATGGCGACGGTCTGCAGCGCCACCACTGCCAGCCAGCCGGCGAACAGCCCGGACCGTGAGCTGCCGGTCACCAGCATTTGTTCCGCGCGGCCGGCATCCTCCTCGGCGCGGAGCCGAAGCACCGCGGTGACACTGAAAATCAGCGGAGCCACCATCAGGAACGAGAGGATGGCGGAGGCGAAGCTGGTGGTCAGGTTCGCCAGATCCACCGTGATCCACTCCGCCAGTTCAGGGATGTCGGCAAAGGAATCCTCCAGTGAGTTGGCCAGTGTGCCGAAAGCCGCGGCAAACAGAAACGCCGACGCCGTCCAGACCGTGAAGGAACCGCGCAGCAGCCGGTTCGCCAGTCCGGCCGGGGAAAGCAGGGACCGGGGAGCCGCAGCGGGACCGGGCTTCGGCGCACGCAGTCCGGCACCCAGGTCCCGCCGTCCGGCCAGCAGCACGGCCAGCAGCAGGAGCCCGGCGGTCACCACCACGGAGACCGCGAGCGGCCACCAGCGCAGGTCAACATAGAGACGGGTTTGCTGCGCCCAGGCAAAGGGCGAGAACCAGGACAGCCAGGAACCCTGGTTGTTGATGACGTCACCGATTCCGCGGACCAGGAAGGCTGCGGCCAGCACCGCCATGGCCATGCCCACCGCCCCGCGGGCGTGTTCGGTCAGCTGTGCCGCCACCGCGGCGACACCGGCGAACACCAAACCGGTGAGCGCTGTGCCGGCACCGAGGGCCAGGGAACTGGCGGCCTCCAGCCCGAAACCCGCAAGGGCTGCGGCGGTGGCCGTTCCCACTGCGGCATTGGCGATGGCAACGGTGGTGACGGCGGCAGCAGCCGAGGCAAAGCGTCCCACCGGCTGGGCGCGCAGCATTTCCATCCGCCCGGATTCCTCCTCGCCGCGCGTGTGCCGCACCACGAGGAGGATGCTCATGATGGCCGCGGCCAGATAGAGGTACAGCGACAGCTCATTGGCCACCATGGCACCAAACGTGTAGTCCTGGAGCCCGAACGCCGGTCCGGTCATCATGACGGTCGCAGGGTTGGCCAGCAGGCTGGCCCGGGCCTGCAGTGATTCAGGCGTCGTATAGGTGGTCTCGAAAGTGGCCATGGAACCGGCGACGCCGAGACCCACGGCGGCGGTCCACACCAGGATGCGGATCCGGTCCAGGCGCAGGTTCAGGCGCAGCAGCCCTCCGGTGGCAGCCCAGGGGGTGGTGGCGTGTTGCTCGGCGGTCCCACTGTGCGCGACGGCGGTGCTCATTGTGCCGCCTCTTCCACCGCTCCCGCATCACCGTAGTGGCGCAGGAACAGTTCCTCCAGCGACGGCGGCGTGATGGTCAGGTTCTCGACCCCGGCGCGGGCCAGGAGCAGCAGCACCTCATTGACGCGGGCGTTGTCGACGTCGAAGCGCAGGTATCGGTCCTCGACGCTGAGGTTGTGCACGCCCTCCGCAGCTAAGAGCGCTGCAGGATCCGCCGTCGTCGTCGCGGTGACGGCGGAACGCGTCAGGTGCCGCAGCTGAGAAAGAGTGCCGGTTTCGACGTCGCGTCCGGCACGGATGATGGTTACCGTGTCGCAGAGTTTTTCCACCTCAGCCAGGATGTGGCTGGAAAGCAGAACGGTGCGGCCCTGATCCCGGAGGGCACGGATCTCGTCAGTGAAGACTGCCTCCATCAGCGGATCCAGCCCGGAGGTGGGCTCATCTAGGAGGAACAGTTCGGCGTCGGACGCCAGCGCCGCCACCAGGGCAACTTTTTGCCGGTTGCCCTTGGAATAGGTGCGGGCCTTTTTGGTGGGATCCAGTTCGAAGCGTTCCAGCAGCTCAGCGCGCCGGATGCTGCTGCGCCCTTTCCCCTTGCTGCTGCGGCCGCCTCCATTGTGCAGCCGGGTGAAGATGTCGATCGCTTCGCCGCCGGTGAGGTTGGGCCAAAGGCTGGTGTCTCCGGGAACGTACGCGATTCGCCGGTGGACGGCGACGGCGTCGGACCAGGGATCGGCGCCGAGGACGCGTGCCGTGCCGGCGTCGGCGCGCAGGACACCAAGAAGCACCCGGATGGCTGTGGACTTCCCGGCCCCGTTCGGTCCCAGGAAACCGGCCACCTGCCCTGCTTCGACGGCCAGCGAGAAGCCGTCCAGGGCCCGGGTGGGGCCAAACGTCTTGACGAGGTTGACGGTTTCGATGGCGAGCTGGTTCATCGCAGAGCTCCGGGTGGTGGGGACACTTCAGGCGTCGATGTACCAGACGGTACATCCATGCGTTGCGAGGTGCATTACATGCCGAGAACATCCTCGAGGAGGTGCGCCATGATCCAGCCGCGCTCCCATAGGAACACCAACCCGCAATTCCTGCTTCCTCGGGGACGCGCGCAGATGAAATTGAAATGTTATAGGCCCACAGCCTATTTCGAGTCGGGGTAGGGCATTCTTTGACATACGTGGCCCGGAAGGCTCACAACCCGCCCCTAGAAACGCCCGCCCCTTCAAAAGAGGTTCTCCGTGCCATATTCCCAGCGCGCCTCAGCGCTCCTTGCCGCTTCTATTGCTGCCGCCTTCCTGCTGGGCGGCTGCAGCCAAGCTGACGACTCTGCCGAACCGGCGGCAAAAGAGTCGCCCCTGACGGAATTCATGTCCTCGGTATACGGCAGCGATATGAGTCCCGAGGAGCAGGAGAAGGAGTACGCGGAGCGGGAGCGGAAGCGCGAAGACCTGGTGGCTCAGTGCATGTCCGAGGAGGGCTTCGAATACACGCCCAATGTGCAGGATGTCTCCTTTTCCATGGGGTCGGTCGACGACTATAAACCTGATTCCCGGGAATGGGTCGCGCAGTACGGATACGGAATGATCAACTACCCGGGCTCGGACGATCAGCCGACCGCTGAAGCCACTGAATACGTGGATCTCAACGCCGACTACGTTGCGAGTTTGTCCGAATCGGAACAAACGGCTTTTTATGAGGCTTTGAACGGCCCGATGCCCGATGAGGCGGACATGCCGGCCGAGGGCGAAGTCATCGAGTGGGATTGGACCACCGCCGGGTGCTACGGCTGGTCTGAGAATGAAATCAGCGGAGAGGACCCCTACTCCTCGGAGGAACACCAGCCCCTCATCGATGCAATGAACACCCTGTATGAAGACATGATGGCTGACCCGGAGCTCGTCGATGTTGATGCCGAGTGGTCCGCCTGCATGGCCGACGCCGGGCAGCCGGGGTTCTCGGTGCAGAATGACGCGCGGAGCAGTATCAGCGACAAGATGAATACGATGTACGACGATTCCGGTTCCGTGGACGAGGCGGCGATGGACGCTGTGGCAGAGGAAGAAATCGAACTCGCCCTCGTTGATCTCGACTGCCGCGAAGAGACCGATTACCAGGACACCATGGAAAGCGTGCAGTTCAAGCTTGAGCAGCAGTTCATCGATGATCACAAGGCTGAACTGGAAGCATTCCGGGCTGATGCTGAGCAGGGAAACTGATTGATGCCTGGACGTAACCGCTCCGCACCTACGGCGGACGACGCCGTCGGCTTGGGCCTGCTCCTGGAGGAAACAGACGGGCAGGAGCCCCGGAAAGCTGCAGCCGGGCCGTCGCTGCGGGCAGCAGCCGGCGCGCTCTTCCAGCGCAACCGGACGCTGTGGATTGTGACTGCCGCTGCCGTTCTGAGCCTGGTCGCCGGCCTCCTGGTCGGAAGGTTCCTGTTCTCCCCTGCCGATGCAGCCGGCGCCGCGGCACCGCCGGAGCCCGGCCTGGTGACAGTCCCCGTTAACTACGGACAGCTCAGCAACGACGTGACCATCCGCGGCGAAGTTGCCTACGCCGATCCCGTCGAAGTACGCATCGACACCACTTCGATTTCCGGTCCTGCCGTGGTCACCGGCCAGGTGCCGGAAGCGGGCACGGAATTTAAGGGCCTTTCGATAGCCCTTGAGGTTGCGGGCCGGCCCGTCATCGTGCTGCCCGGCGAGCTGCCGGCCTACCGCACCCTGTACTTTGGAGTTTCCGGCCCCGATGTTGCCCAGTTCAAGACAGCTGTCCGAACCGTGGGGATTGATGCCGGCGATCCGGCGGACCCCGTCTTCGGCCTGGACGCTGCCGCTGCCGTATCCACCCTGTATGCCGCAGCGGGGTACTCCGTGCCCGCAGCCGAGGACGGAAGCGCGGATATGCTCCGCGGGGCGCAGGAGTCGGTCCGGGCGGCCGAGCAGGGACTGTTGTCCGCCCAAAGCGATCTTGCAGCCACGCCGGTTGGTGCCACGCCGGTGGAAATCCGGGAAGCCGACAACGCAGTCAGCAGCGCACAGCGTGAGCTTGCGGCAGCCCGGCAGGCCAAGCCCCAGGATCCGCTGCAGATCGCAGGCCTGGTTGATGCCCTCGGACTTGCGGAACTGCGCCGGCAGCAGGTCGGCGCCGACCGCACCGATACTCCTCAGCGGGCTGCCGTTGACGCAGCAGCCGCGCAGCTTGCACAGGCGCAGGAGGACCTGGGCCGGGCCGAGCAGGCTGCTCTGCCCACTCTGCCGGCGGGTGAGGTGCTGTACCTGGCTGATCTTCCCCGGCGCGTTGACGCCATCACCACTCAGCGGGGTTCCATCCTCGAAGGTTCAGCCATGACCGTGTCAGGTGCCACTCTGGGGTTGTCCGGCTCCGCCGCTGAAGCGGATGCCCGCCTGCTCAAAGCCGGAGACACCGCGACCTTTGACCTGCCGGACGGCACCGCCCATTCAGCGACCATCACGGCCGTGACGCCGGGGGAAGGGGACTCCCAGCGCTGGAACGTCCAGCTGCAGCCGGATCCGTTGTCCCCGGAGCAGATCCAGGAGCTGCAGGGCTCCAACGTTCGGGTGTCGATCGCCGTCGGCGCCTCGGACGGCGAGGTTTTGTCCGTCCCCTATGCGGCCCTCACCGCCGGCCCGGGCGGCGAGACCCGGGTGGAAGTTGCTGAAGGTGATCCCCGTGACGGCGAAGCGGCGGCCACCCGGCTCGTCGTCGTCCGCAGCGGCCTGGCCACGCCGGGCGCGGTGGAAGTGACCCCGGTTGAGGGGGAACTGGCCGAAGGCGATCTGGTTGTGGTGGGTAAGTGAACCAGCCCCTCCTGGAACTGCGTGATGTCACCCGGTCTTTTCCCGGCCCGCCGGAAGTGCAGGCGCTGAAGGGCATCAACCTCTCCGTGCAGCAGGGTGACTACGTGTCGATTGTGGGACCGAGCGGATCGGGCAAGTCCACGATGCTCAATATCCTGGGCCTGCTGGACCGGCCCAGCGTGGGCGAATACCGGTTTGACGGGCACCTCACTGGCGACCTCGACGAGGACACCCGTGCCGCCGTCCGGGCCCAGCGCATCGGATTCGTTTTCCAGGCTTTCCACCTCCTGCCGCGCCGGTCGGTCCTGGAGAACGTCATGATGCCCATGCTCTACAGCGGAACCCCTCGTGGTGAACGGGTGGAGAGGGCACGGGAAGCACTCCTCCGCGTGGGCCTGGGCCACCGCATCGGTTTCCTGCCCGGAACACTCTCCGGCGGCGAGCGCCAGCGGGTTGCCGTGGCCCGCGCCGTCGTCACCCGCCCCAGCGTGCTCCTGGCGGACGAGCCGACCGGCAACCTCGACGGGGGCACCACGCAGGACGTCATGGAATTGTTCGAAGACCTCGTCACCGATGGTCTCGCGCTGGTCATCATCACCCACGACCAAGCCGTGGCTCAGCGCGCCGCCCACTGCGTCCGCATCGCTGACGGACGGGTGGGCTTGCCCGCATGAGAGGACAGAGACGACGACGCCCGGCCCCGGTTAGCTCCCCTTCCCCCGATGGCCGGCCCGGCCTCCCGGACGGCGGGGAACAGCCCGAGCTTCTCCGCTCCGTACCGGCCTCCGACCGGTTCAGCTTTATGGACCTGTTGACCGAAGCGACGTCGGATTTCGGCACCCGGCCCGGACGGCTCCTGATGACCCTGGCAGGGACCGTCCTGGGCATCGGCGCACTGGTGGCAACGCTGGGGTTCGCCCAGACCACTGCGGGCCAACTGGCCAGGCAGTTCGATTCCTTCGCTGCCACCCAGATAGTCGCGTCCCCTGCGGAGGCCCGGAACGCTGACGGCAACAGTGTTGCCACAGCGTCGCTTCCCTGGGACGCCGTGGACCGGATGGAGCGCCTCGCTGGAATTGAGCAGGCGGCTCTGGTCACTGAAGTGAAACTCCGCGAAGGCACAGTGACCGCGGTGCCCGTCAACGATCCTTCGGCACCCATCAGCGCACCACCGCGGGTATTTGCCGCTTCGTCCGGGCTCGTTGAGACGCTCGAGGGAAAGGTCCGCCACGGCCGCCTCTTCGACCAGGGACATGACCAAAGGCGCGACCGCGTGGCTGTCCTGGGCGACAGGCTCGCCGACCGGCTGGGCATCACCCGTGTTGATTCGCAACCGTCCATCTTTATCGACGGCCTGCCCTACGCCGTCGTCGGCGTCTTCGGCGATGTCCAGCAGCGGCCCGAGCTTCTCGACAGCGTGGTCATTTCCACCGGGGCGGCGCGCGCTGATTTTGGCCTCAGCGCACCGGGAGAACTCCAGAGCCGCATCGTCATCGGTGCGGGTCCCCAGATTGCGGAGCAGGCCGCCCTTGCCCTCTCCCCTGATGCGCCCGAGCAGATCGACGTTGCTGCGCCCCGGGGGCGGTCCCAGCTTGCGGATAATGTCCAAGCCGACGTCAACCTGATTTTTGTTGTCCTCTCCGTAGTGGTCCTTCTCGCCGGTGGCGTGGGGATCGCGAACGTCACCATGCTCTCCGTCATGGAGCGCACCGGAGAAATTGGGCTGCGTCGGGCCATCGGAGCGACCGGCCGCCAAATTGCCGCGCAGTTTGTCACCGAGTCCGTCATCGTCGGCCTCCTCGGAGGAATCCTTGGCGCGGCCACGGGAGTTTTCGCCGTCATCGCGATCTCGGCGTCCCAGCAGTGGATCCCCGTCGTTAATCCGCTGGTGGCCTGCGGAGGGGCGCTGCTGGGAGCGCTGGTGGGGCTGGCCGCCGGCAGCTTCCCGGCGCGGAGAGCCACCCGGATTGAACCCGTCGCCGCCCTGCGCGGATCATAGAACCGCCGCTGTCCCGAAGATCCCCGGCCGGGCGTCCGCTGCCCTCGGGGGCACGGTGCTAACCTGAAGGCATTCGAAAGTGTGTTCTAGGAGAGGCGGGTCATGGCAGTCTTTTCCGCGAACCCTTCCCCGCGCTCCGGGGGCGGGGAGGCCGCTGCAAACCGGTCCACTCTGCCGGCCGGCTTCGCCTCCCCGGCCCAGGATTATTACGACGCCGGGATAGACCTGAACCGGCACCTGATCCGGGATGCCACGTCCACCTTCATCATGCGGGTCTCCGGCGACGCCATGGACGGCGCCGGCATCAGCGACGGTGACGAGATTATCGTGGACCGGTCCCTGACGCCCAAGGACGGATCCGTCGTCGTCGCCGTCCTGAACGGTGAACTGACCATCCGGCGCCTGCTGCTCACCGGACACGGAATCTTCCTGCATGCCGACAGCCCCGGTTCGACCGATATTCCCGTGCCGGATCCGGCCGAACTGTCCGTATGGGGCGTGGTGACCCGGTGCCTGCACCACGTCTAGCTGAACAGCAGCGTTTCGCCCTGGTGGACGTCAACAGCTTCTATGTCTCCTGCGAGCGCGTCTTCGATCCGAAGCTGGCCGGCATTCCCGTGGTGGTGCTCTCCAACAATGACGGCTGCGTGGTGGCGCGCTCCGACGAGGCCAAGGCCCTGGGCATCAAGACCGGGGAGCCGTGGTTCAAGCTGGCCGAGGCGGCTCCGAAGCTGGGCCTGGTGCAGCGCTCCAGCAACTACGAGCTGTACGGAGACCTGAGTTCGCGGGTGATGCAGCTGCTGGCGCGGTTTTCCTCGGAGCAGGAAATCTATTCCATCGATGAGTGCTTCCTGCACCTGTTCGGAACCGACGAACAGCTGCGCAGCCGCGGAACCGAGATTCGGGCGGCGGTGGCGCGGAACATCGGCCTGCCGGTCTGCGTGGGCATCGGCAGCACAAAAACCCTGGCCAAGTTCGCCAACCGGATTGCCAAGCAGAATCCCCACCTGGGCGGGGTCTGCAACCTTGACACCCTCGGCCCCGCCGCCGTCGACACCATCATGTCCCGGGTTCCCGTCACCGGACTGTGGGGCGTGGGCGCGCGCAACGGAACCCGGCTGAACGCGCTGGGCATCCACACAATTGCGGACCTGCGCGACGCCGATCCCACTCTGATCCGCGCGAAGTTCTCCGTGGTCCTGCAACGGACCGTGCTGGAGCTGAACGGGACCGCGTGCATCCCGATGGAAACCGAATCCGCGGACAAGCAGCAGGTGCTCTTTTCGCGCAGCTTCGCGACGCCGGTCACCACCCGCGACTCCATGCGGCAGGTCATGAGCCTCTACGCGCAAAAAGCGGCCATCCGGCTGGCGAAGGAGGGCCAGCTCGCCACCGTGATGACGGTTTTCGCTGCCACCTCCCGGTTTAGTACGACGGCGCCGTCCTCCCCCTCGGCGACAGTGCGGCTGGAGCGGCCCACCGCCGATCCCCTGCTGCTCACGCGGGCGGCCATCACGACCATGGACCCGCAGGTGGTGGAGGGCGCTCCCTACGCCAAGGCCGGCATCATGCTCACCGGCCTGTCCCCAGCCGGGGCAGAGCCGGTGTTTGACCTCTTTGACGCCGGCCCGGAGCAGCCGGACATCGGACCGCTGCTGGCGCAGGTCACGGACAAGTACGGTGCCGCCAGTATCGGCCTGGGATTGGCCGGAATGGCCTCCGCCAAACCCGACTGGACGATGGCCCGGAACTTCGCCTCGCCCCGCTTCACCACCGAGTGGTCGGACCTGCCCGTGGTGAAGGCGGTCTAATATCCCTCTGATGGAGGGGCTCGCAGCCGAGCCGTGGGACGCTGGAGATATGGATTTGTTGGTCTCACCCGCGCTCACGATCCCGGCGTCGGAATTGAGCTGGCGCTTTTCCCGCTCCTCGGGGCCGGGCGGCCAGCATGTGAACACCTCCGACAGCCGCGCCTCGGTGTCCTGGAACATCGCCGAATCGGCGGTCCTGTCCGACAACCAGCGGGAACTGCTGCTTACCCGCCTGCAGCGTCGCCTGATCGACGGCGTGGTGACGGTGACGGCATCGGAGCAGCGTTCACAGCTGCGCAACCGGGAAATAGCCCTGACCAAGCTCGCTGAGTTGGTGGCGGATGGTCTGGCTCCCGAGGCTGCCCTGCGCAGGAAGACCAAACGGACGCGGGGTTCGAACTTTCGGCGCCTCGATGCCAAAAAGCAGCGGTCAGCAACAAAACAGCAGCGGCAGCGCCCCAGCGCTGACTAAGCGGACAGCACCGCCTGGACCCGAACGGTGGTTGGACCCCAATTGCCAGGGGATATCCATGGATTCGAGTATTCGCCCCGGCAGCGGCACCGCAAAAGTGGGCTAGGATCGCTTTCCTAAGACCGGTACCCCCCAGATATTAAGAAAACTCGCATTAACCCGGTCAAAAGCACGCCATGAATTATTCAGTCCACTTCAAACCGAGGACCAATTATGCGTGCCACCTACACACTCACCGCGCTAACCGCACTCACCGCAGGCCTGTTGCTAACGGGCTGCGTCGACAACAGTGCCGCAGAGTCACCCACCGGGGGAACCGGCAGCACGGACGGAGAAACTATCTCCGTCGAGAAGAACGAAGAGCTGGCGGCAATGTTGCCGGAAGACATCAAGGCGGCCGGAGTGCTTAATGTCGGCATGGCCAACAACTACCCCCCTAACGAGTTCAAAAATCCGGAGGGGGATCCCGCGGGCTGGTCCGTGGACCTGACTAATGCCTTGGGCCAGTCTCTGGGGTTGAGCGTGAATTTCGACATCGGAACCTTTGACAACATTATTCCCTCCGTAAATGGCGGAAAAGCCGATATGGGCATGTCTTCCTTCACGGATACCATCGAACGGGAAAAGCAGGCCGACTTCATCAACTATTACTCGGCAGGCATCCAGTGGGCGTCACCGGAGGGGAAGGACGTTGACCCCGACAACTCGTGCGGACTTCGGGTTGCGGTTCAGGCGACCACCTACGAGGACACCCACGAGGTGCCGGCCAAGTCCAAGGCCTGCACAGATGCCGGGAACGCGGCGATCGAGATCTTCCGTTATGACTCCCAGGACCAGGCGACCAATGCGCTGGTCATCGGCCAGGTCGACGCCATGAGTGCGGACTCGCCCGTGACGCTTTACGCCATTTCCAAAAGTGAGGGGAAACTGCAGACCGCCGGTGATCCGTCCGAGGTTGCACCCTATGGAATCCCCATGGCGAAGGGGTCCGAGCTGACACCGGTCCTGCAGAAGGCACTTCAAGCCCTTATCGACGACGGCACCTACAACGAGATTCTTTCCGTATGGGGCGTTGAAAGCGGCGGGGTCGAAACAGCCACACTCAATGTCGCTGCGGCAGGCTAGCAGACTGTGACGCCGCCCCTGAGCGGATCAACAGATGGCCGGGCCACGGCGGAATCCGATTATCCGGACGGCGCGCAGCTGCGGGCCATTCCGTTGCGCCACCCGTGGAGGAACATTGCCGCGGTGGCCCTTGTCATCGCGCTGGGCATCTTCATTATCGACGCCGCCCAGCGTGAACAGTACGGATGGTCCGAGGTTGGCAAGTATCTCTTCGACCAGCGCATCAGTCAGGCCGCCCTGACCACCCTGCAGCTGACTGTGTACTCGATGGCGGCAGCAATTCTGCTGGGACTGCTGCTGGCCATCATGCGCCTTTCCCCAAACCCCGTTGTCCGGAATATCGCTTGGCTGTATCTATGGATCTTCCGCGGCACGCCCGTCTACGTACAGTTGGTGTTCTGGGGAATCGTCGCCCTGATCTACCCCGTGTTCACCATAGGAATCCCTTTCATGGATCCGTGGATCACGGTCAACAACGGCGTTTTCACCAATCTTTTCGTGACGGCTGTTATCGGACTGGCACTGAATGAGGCGGCGTACATGTCCGAAATCGTCCGTGCCGGGCTGCTCTCAGTTGATGACGGACAGGAGGAAGCATCGAAGGCGCTGGCCCTGTCCTGGGCGCAAACAATGCGCTTTGTGGTTATTCCGCAAGCAATGAAGGTCATTGTTCCGCCCACAGGCAACGAGGTTATCTCGATGCTGAAAACCACGTCCCTGGTCGCCGCAATTCCACTGAGCGTCGACCTTTACGGAGTATCGCGGGGCATCTCGGCGGTTACTTTCACTCCGGTCCCGCTGCTCATTGTCGCTTCAATCTGGTACCTGCTCTTCACCTCGGTGCTCATGGTCGGCCAGCACTTCATTGAGAAGCGTTTCTCACGCGGAAGCGGCCGCCGCACTGAGAGGACCGCGGTGCGCGGGGCATCCCGCGCCGCCGCCCCTGGTGCCGGAACTCCGGCCGGCGGCGGAGCCGCCGTTGCCCTCGAAACGCCCCCCGGCAAAGGAATAGGAGGCAACGGATGACCGGCACCCCAATGGTTCACGCGGACCGCGTGTCCAAGAGCTTCGGCAGCAATGTTGTCCTGCGCAGCATCAGCCTGACCGTCCACGCCGGAGAGGTCCTGTGCATCGTGGGGCCAAGCGGGTCCGGCAAGTCCACTTTCCTGCGTTGCATCAACCACCTCGAACAGATTGATGCCGGCCGGCTTTCCGTCGAGGGAAAGCTCGTTGGCTACCGGCAGAAGGGTGACAAGCTCTACGAGCTTCGACCTGCCGAAGCCTCCTACCAGCGCCGGGACATCGGCATGGTATTCCAGCGGTTCAACCTCTTTCCGCACCTCACTGCCCTGGAAAATATTGCGTTGGCACCCATGCGGGTCAAGCGTCTGTCCAAGGCGGCTGCGACCCGCCAGGCGGTGGAATTGCTGGACCGGGTAGGGCTTGGGGACAAGGCCGACTATTATCCGGCGCACCTCTCGGGCGGCCAGCAGCAGCGCGTGGCCATTGCCCGTGCCCTTGCCATGGAACCGAAGCTCATGCTGTTCGATGAACCCACCAGCGCCCTTGACCCGGAACTCGTCGGAGAGGTCCTGGACGTCATGAAGGAACTCGCATCAACCGGAATGACCATGATCGTGGTTACCCACGAGATGGGTTTTGCCCGCGAGGTGGCCGATTCTTTGGTCTTCATGGACGTCGGAGTTGTGGTGGAAGCCGGGAACCCGCAACAGGTTCTGACAGCGCCCCAGCACGAACGCACCCAGGCATTTCTTTCCAAGGTGCTGTAGGTGTAACTCTCACGGACGTTATGCAAAAGGCTGCCCCACCTATTGGTGGGGCAGCCTTCGGCTTTTCCTTATTCCTGTGGAGCTTAGGGGAATCGAACCCCTGACCTTTTCATTGCGAACGAAACGCTCTACCAACTGAGCTAAAGCCCCTTCCCCGGCACCAGCCGGGCGGCTCCGGAGAGCTAACCCCGATTCTAGACCCGCGCCCATGCCCCGGCGCAAATCGCAGCTGCCAAACCTGTGCACTCAAGCCTCGAACCGGCTCCCGACCCTGCCTCCGGAACCGTACCCCGGGCTATCCTGACAGCCCGGCCACAGGCACGCCGCCGGCCGGAACAGCACCTCTATTCCGCAGGCGAAAAGGAGCAGTGCCATGTCCCTCATCGAAGATATGCTCAGCGAACGGCCCGACGGCGCCGGAACGGATCTGTTGGCGGTGTCCACCTGCGTTATCGCATGCTTTGACTGCGTGCAGGTCTGCAACGCCTGTGCCGACGCGTGCCTGAGCGAAGACATGCTCGGGGACATGGTGGAATGCATCCGCAAGGACCTGAACTGCGCGGACATCTGCGCAGCCACCGGCGCCACCGTGGCACGCACCGGAACCCGGTACAGCGGATATGACGGAAGCACGGCGGCCTTGTTGCGCGCCTGCGCCGCTGCATGCCACCAGTGCGCCGAAGAGTGCGAGCAGCATGCATCCGAGCACGGCCACTGCCGGATCTGCGCCGAGACCTGCCGCCGCTGCGCCGCCATGTGTGAGGAACTGCTGGTGGTTATGGAACGCGGCTAGATGCCGGCCGGCTATGTGCCCGTGCCCACCGCCAGAACCATGCCGCGCAGGTAGGCCGCCTGACCGGCGTGCTCCAGCCCATCGGCCAGGACACTGACCAGCCGGACGCCCAGGGTGACGGGCGGATCCCACGCCGTGTCCACCACCTGGTCCAGATCGCTGCCGCTCACCCCGGAGACGAAGGCGGCGGTCCGCGAATGCACCGCCTCGTAATAGCCCAACAGCACTTCTGCCGACTGCACCTGAACGAGGGCAACCTGCTCGGAATCATGCCCATACCCCGTGTCATCCACCGCAAACGGTAAGCCGACCCGCTTGTACCAGCCTTCGGCGGTCCACGCCTGCTCATGTCCGGCCAGGGGCGCAACCTGGGCATCCTCGCTCCGGGCCAGGTGCCAAATCAGCCAGGAGATGGAATTCCCCGCCGGATAGGGACGGTGGTTCAGGGCTGCGGCATCCAGTCCGTGCACAGCCCCGCGCACCGCCTGGGGCAGACGGCCAAAGGCATCAATAATCAGGTCACTCTGTTCCATGCTGGTTATCTCCATAGGTCGCGTTCCGGCGCCGCATTGCGGACGGGATCGCCGTCATCCTTTCACGCTCCGCACCGCCGGGAAAGGGCAGAGGGGCCGACTCGGTTCCCGGGGAAAGAACCAGCCGCGGCCGGGTTCCATCCGTGGCCTGCGGCCCTAAAATTGCCAGATGAGCTGGACTGACGAGCGTCCTCCCTGGCTTCCGCCCCTGCCGTCACCCAACCGCGGGAGGGTTCGGATTGTCGTGGGCATGGTCCTGATTATCAGCGTCATGCTCGGCGTGCTGGTGGTGGCCTTCCTGGGCGAGACACTCAGCATGTACAGCTGGTGGCCGCTGGCCATCGGCCTGGCGTTCCTCATGTCCGGCCTGCTCAGCCGGCGCCGGATGCCGTAACCGCCCACTCCCGCGCGGGGGGACTGCAACCCAGCCCGACCCGGAGTTAGGCAAGCTTTCACTTGCTGGCAAAGGCCTCCAGACAGGCCTATAACAAAAGCATGAAGAGGCTCTCGTTGGTGCGGACGTATCCGGAGGTGGCCGCGACCGTCGTCGTCGGGCTTGCGGTTGCCGTGCTGCTGGGAACCGGATTTCCCACCGCCGCCGCCTGGACTGCCTCCGGGTATGCCCTGGTCATTGCCGCCCGCACTGCCGTCGGCATGGTCCGCGACATCCGGCAGGGCCACTGGGGGCTAGATGTCCTGGCCGTGCTCGCCATCCTCGCCACAGTGGCGGTGGGCGAGTACGTTGCCGCCCTGATCATTGTGCTGATGCTCTCCGGCGGACAGGCGCTGGAAGACTATGCGGGCAGACGCGCCCGCAGCGAACTCGATGCCCTGCTGGAACGGACACCGCAGACGGCGCACCGGCTCGATGCCGGGAGCGGGACACCCACCGACATTCCCGCGGACGACGTCGCCGCCGGAGACGTTCTGCTCGTCAAACCCGCGGAGCTGGTTCCCGTGGACGGCGTGCTGCTCAGCGCCGAAGCGTCCTTTGATGAATCGTCACTGACCGGTGAATCCCTGCCGGTCACGCGCACTGCCGGAGAGAACGTGCTGAGCGGTTCGGTGAACGGGTCACAGGCTGTGCGCATCCGTGCCACGGCGACGACGGCGAACAGCCAGTACCAGCGGATTGTGGCCCTGGTCCGCGAAGCATCGGAGTCCAGGGCACCGGTGGTCCGGCTGGCGGACCGGTTCGCGGTTCCGTTCACCGCCGTGTCGCTGGTCATCGCCGGGGCCGCCTGGCTCCTCAGCGGCGATCCGGTGCGATTCGCCGAGGTGCTGGTCCTGGCCACCCCCTGCCCGCTGCTCATTGCTGCCCCGGTGGCTTTTTTGGGCGGCATGAGCCGGTCCGCGCGCAACGGCATCATCGTCAAGGGCGGGGCCACCCTGCAGCAGCTGGCCCGGGCCCGCAGCGTTGCCTTCGACAAGACCGGCACCCTGACCTACGGCAGGCCCCGGCTGGTGGCCGTGAACCCCGAGCCACCGTTCTCCGCCGATGAGGTGCTGCAGCTCGCTGCCTCGGCCGAGCAATATTCCTCCCATGTGCTCGCCGCCGCCGTGCAGGCTGCGGCCGTGGAGCGCGGCCTGACCCTGAGCCCGGCTGACTCCGCATCCGAGGTGGCCACCAACGGGGTGCTGGCACAGGTCAACGGCCGCACCGTGCTGGTGGGCAAACAGCGGTTTGTGGCCGCGGCGGTTTCCGGCACGGTGACCGCACCGGCCGCTGGGCAGCTCATGGTGTACGTCGGAGTTGACGGACGTTTCGCCGGCATCCTGGCCCTGAGCGACACCCCGCGGGAAAACGCCCGCGCCACCCTGGACCGTCTGGCCGGGCTGGGGCTGGCCCGTCCTGTCATGCTCACCGGCGACGGCCGGGCGTCAGCGGAAAGCACGGCCGCCGTGCTGGGCATCGGGACCGTTCATGCCGAGCTGCTGCCGGAGGACAAGGTCAGGCTGGTGGCGGCCATGCCGCAGCGGCCGGTGATCATGGTGGGCGACGGCGTGAATGACGCGCCGGTGCTGGCGGCCGCCGACGTCGGCATTGCCATGGGTGCGCGCGGATCCACAGCGGCCGGAGAGTCGGCCGACGCCGTGATCGTTGCCGATGACATCTCGAAGGTGGCGGACGCCGTCGACATCGGCAGGCGGACCATGCGCGTGGCCCTGGGCAGCATCTGGCTGGGCATCAGCCTCAGCGTCGCGCTGATGCTCACGGCGGCTTTCGGGTTCATTCCCGCCGTCGCCGGCGCCCTGACCCAGGAGCTGGTGGATCTGGCCGCCATCCTGAACGCGCTGCGGGCGCTGGGCGGCGGAAGAAGCGCGGCGCCGGCTGCCGCTGTTCCGCCGGAGTCCCGCAAAGTTCCCGAACCCAGTGCCTAGGGAAGAACGGCGGCCAAGGCTTTTCCAGGTGTAGGCGGACCACCGACCATCCTTATTCGCACGTCGCGTCCGTGGGGAGGCGACCTCACCCCACTTTGTACTTGAATCCGCGATGCGTCCCAACAAATCCCAGGCGTTCATAAAAGCGGTGCGCGTCGTGCCGCGCCTCGTCAGAGGTGAGTTGCACGAGATCAGCCTCGATCAGGGGTGCTGCTGTGCCGGTAACCCAGCACATCATCGCGGATCCTACCCCGCTTGACCTGTTGTCGCTTCGCACTCTAACTGCCTCGACAAGAAGCCGAGTCGCACCGCGTCTTGCCATTCCCGGAATTCGGGTCAGCTGCATGGTCGCCAGAAGCTCGTCCTCATCGTCGACGACAACGATGAGCTCGTTGGATGGATCTTCGATGATCGCCGTCAGAGCAGAACGGTATGCGGGAGCATCAGAGGTCAAAGCCTTGTCACCTCGATTAGCGCTAATCGGATCATCGGCGAGTAGAAGCATGAGTGATTCGAGATCATCTTCGGAAGCTCTCCGCAGAGTGAAGTCCCGGCCCTTGGCATTCAGAGTGGCTGGCAAGTTCAAGGTTCTGATCATCCTCGTAGTGTGCCACTACCAATCCGACAACCTGTCCGAACAGGGCTCGACTACCGCCAGATCGTGTTCAGCTGGACAGCCAAAGACCGTGCTGCACTGACCTCCTCCAAGGTGCAGGAAAGTACTAACGGGGACGTTTGTTTGTATCCTCGTCAGGTTTATCTCGAATTCGGAGCGGTCAAGCGTTGAAACAGAGATAGCAACAGTTCTGAGGTTTCCAAAAGCTGGGCATGGGTAATTCTCGTCCGGGCAATTAATGAATTGTCGTTAGGATTGGCTGGTTCCCATCCAAGCACCCCGGATTGAGTCCATGAGCCGCAAAAGTAAACAGCTGGTCCGTTCCCGTATCAGGCCGGACTTCGGTCTGCCTTGGATTCCGATCCTCCTCGGGGTTGCCACCTTGGTCGTCGGAACCTCCGGGCTCGTGGTCACCACGATGCAACCGGCCTCCGAGGTCAAGATCGTTGTTGAGGGCCAGCAACCGTGGAATATCTCCCAGGAAACGGTCGAAGCGGCGCTTGATGAACCGGTTGCTTCCTGGCAGCCGCTTACCCTCGTGGTCACCGACCGGACCTTGAGCCCTGAGGAACAGCAGGGGAACCTTGATCCGGGCACCGATATCCTGCTGAGTACCCAACTCCCGGTACCCAACAAGGAACGCGCCCCCTACGACACGGTCAGGCAGGTACAGGCCGTCGGCAAGGTGGGAATCCGCCCGGTCTTCGATGATCCGGCTCAAAACCGCACCGCCGTCGAGGAAGTCCACGATGCCTACCAGGTTAATGTCGGGCTGGGCCACGGCCCGCTGGCCGTGATCGCCGCGGCACAGGAAGCCTCCTTGCAGCTCTCCGACGCGCCTGAGCAATCAATCTGGCCATGGCTCATGGGTACCGTCCTTGGGTTGGTGCTGACGGCGTTCGCCATGTCACTAGCTTTGAAGCGCCGCTCTAAGTGGGAAGCCCGCTTCCGTCGGCTGACCGCCGCTCAACGCCGTCTGGCCGGGGTGGTCTTGGATCTCGAGGCTCTGGAAGTCACCTACCGCACCATCGATCCGGAACAGCGCCCGGCCGGGTTCACCGAAGCGTGGACCAAGGTGCGTGATGCGTCTTTGGACTTGGCCCGCACCGAGAAAAAAGTTGTTGCTGCTGTGCGGGCGCGCAGCAGCGGCATGACAGCGCGGACCGCCAAAAAGGTGGAAGAATTCGAAACCCAAGTCTCGGACTTGGTGGCAGCAGCCGATGCAGTGATGGGGGCCGGCTCCGTCATTGGAGATTTCGGCAGTGGTGAAACTACTTTCCAGCGGCTGAGCGCACCTCTGGCATTCGCCGCCAGGGAACTGTTGACGCGCCTGCGCGCCGCCCCTGCCGGCGCCGTCGAGCCCCAAGTCATCACCAGCCTCGAATCCGCGCTGGACTCGCTCCTTGAGGCCGGCGCCGGCACGACCGGCGGTGCCGAGCCTGCCGTGCGTGCCTGGGAACGGGCGGAGCGCGGACTTAAACGCCAAGGGCAGACCCTCTCCCGAAAGCTGCGCCATATGCTGCCCCGGCGCAGGCTGCGCCGCATGCCGGCGCGTCCTGCCGTGATCCCAAGGCCCACCGAAGACCTGAGCGTGTTGCGCCTGAGCCTCGGCCTGACACCCCAGGGGTCCCGCCGTTCCCTGACTGCGCTGGACGAGGCGAATGCCATGGCCCGCGAAGTTTTCGGCAGGCTCCCTGAATTCGATGATGCTGCTCCCGAACAGACACAGCGCAAGCTCCCGGTGAATCCCAAACTTCGCAAAGGCATCGGTCAGGGCGCGAAGGTGCTGGCTGGAATCGCCCTGGCGTTCGCCGCTCTAGTCCTAAGCCTGATTGTCACTTTCGCCATCGATGAAGGTACTGGAAATTTGCCAACCGGAAACCGGCCGCTAAAGGCGTTGCACGTAGATCCGGACGACAGCAGGTTCGATGTGGAAAAGATCCGCCGCAACGTAGAAGACAATTTCCTTGAAGACGTCGAAGTGACGGTGGTTGCCGGTGACGCGGAGGACGACCTGCTGCTCAGCATGGACCCTGAGGTGAATTCCCGGAAGTACGACCCGCAGGATCCCTTCGCGAGCCATCGCGTCGACGCCAGCCATCTGCTGGAAACCATGTGGAAACTCAAGGCCCAATACCCCCATTTGGTTGACGAGAGTACCGGGGAACTGCTCCCCGGGCAGGCGGTGGTGCCCGTCTATTTCTTTGATAACGGGTACACAACGGTGCCCGCGTGGTTAAGTTCGGAGGTCTACTACGCAGATGCCCGCCGGATGGGTCGATTCAACTGGGATACCAGCGAATTCTTCATTAGTAAGCCCGTGGAATCGGTGTCCGATGCTCTGGAAGCAATTTCGAAAGCCCAGAAGTGGAACGGCTACACGTGGGGGATTTCCTCCACCTCGGACGGCCTAATCCTGTTCCTGATCCCGATCTTCGGGATTGTCCTGTTCATCGGTTACCAGGTGCTGCGCTACGGCGGCAGCATGTCCATGCGTCTCGGCCGCTTCGGCAAGGACGCTGCCAGGCTGCGCACGGTCCGCAAGGATCTGGAGGCTTTGACGATGGGGCTGGACGATTCACGGCTCAACGCGGTGTTCATGGCGGATCAGGGTTCAGCACCGCTGGCGGCCGATAGCGACCAACGGCTCTTCGAAAGTGCCTTGGCCGTGGCTTGGCGGATGGCCGAGGAACTCGCGTCCCGCCCGTTGGCCCAGCGTCTCGGCCCGGATTACACGGATCAGATCCGCAGGTTCGAATACCTGGTCTCGGTGCTTTCGGTGCGCGATGCCGATGATGCCTGGCGCGCCCAAGCCCTGCTCGACGCCGAACGCGAGGCCTAGTCCCCAGAATGCCGGTGACCAGCGGCCCAGGATCGGTTGTCCTTGGTTGACTCCGGTTATGACCAGTAAGTCAACCTTGGATCCCGCCGACCCGGAGTCCTGGACCCCGCAGCACTGGTCCCGTGAAGAGTGGTTCTATATGTGGACCAAGGGCCTGGATCCGTGGCGCATCGCCGTGCTGCGCCGGGTGCCGTACCGGAAGGTCTACGACCAAGTCCGCACCTGGATCATCCATCACCCCGAACTGTTCGGGCAGCGGCTCATGGTCCATGAGCAGTCGGCCCTGCCGCCGGGCGGTCTGAAGAAGCCGAAGCCCACAGGGGAAGAACGGGCCGCCGACCTGATGGACTTCCGACAGGTCTATGTAACCTTCCCCCGCGGATACCTCGAGAGGGAAAGCTCGCTGTACAGCTTCCTGCAAAGCCAACGCGGCCGGTACCGGGCCGGAAAACTCCTCGAATCCCGGAAGGACTATTTGGATGACAGGGTGCCTGGATGGCTGACAGTCCCAAAGTTGGAAAGAGAGCGTGAACTTTGGGACCAACAGCTTGGCGAGTTGGAGAAGTTCGTCCGTGAACGCGGCAGGTATTCGCTGTACACGACGGGCGTAGATACCTCGGGAAAAAATCCTCACTGTGTGGTTGGAACGCCAACGTCACTGCCTGTGCACTGGGCGTCTAACTACAACGCGGATACGGAGTCTGGACCTACAAATTCCCGCTTGGCAGAGACCCTGAAGGTTCCGAACGGAACTACGGTCGTCACGAGGGTGACGGCCACGATGGTCGCGGTGATGGCAAAAGCGTACCGAAAACGGTACGCTTTTGACATGAGATCGAATAGTT
This sequence comes from Arthrobacter citreus, assembly GCF_038405225.1. Classification (NCBI taxonomy): domain Bacteria; kingdom Bacillati; phylum Actinomycetota; class Actinomycetes; order Micrococcales; family Micrococcaceae; genus Arthrobacter; species Arthrobacter citreus. The sequence continues at coordinate 3,631,336 of NZ_CP151657.1, read as the reverse complement.
CTTACCGGCAGACCCTGAGGGAAATTGCCTACGACACCCATGGCGTCATAACAGTAGCCGATGCAAGGGAAGCAGGAGTCCCGCCCGTCGAGCTCCGGAAGCTCACCGCACGTGGGGCTCTACGACGGATCGGGCATGGCGTTTATCGGATGATCGAAGCTCCTTCGAACAACCTCGCCGAGTTCGCTGAAGCTGTCGCTCTCGGGGGAGAAGGGGCAGTACTCGCCGACGAGTCGGTGCTCGCGGCCTACGGGCTGGGTCAGGTCAACCTCCGCAAAATCAGGGTTGCAACTCCTCGGCGGGTTCGTAGCCGGCTCCCGAACACCGTCGTGATTGAACAACGGAAACTGCCTCTCGGAGTCCGGGACTACATTGATGGAATCCCGGCGATGAGTGTGGAAAGCGCATTATTGGGTTCACGAGGACGAATCATGACTGAACGCTTGGTCGATGCGGCTCGGAAGGCGGAACAACATGGTTTACTCGACTCAGCAGCCGCAACCCGCGTCATTAGAGAATTAGAGACATCTTGAGCACACCACTCGAAGAAAATCAGCCTGAAGAAATCATTCCTCCCAAGAATGTCCGGTATTTAGAGAGAAATATCGCAGAGCGGGCAAGGGCTGAGAGATCCACCGTTGGCAAGCTCAAGTCCTTGGTAGCCAACCTGGTGGTGTGCCAGATGTTACCGCCATCGGCTGTGAAGGGCGGCACTGGTCTGAAGCTACGGCTCGGCGAGAACCTCACCCGTCAAACTCCGGACCTGGACACAGCCTTTCGTGGGAACATGAAGGAGTTCGAGGAGCAGTTACGAGAGAATCTTAACTCCGGCTGGGGAGACTTCACTGGCGCGGTAATTTCAGGTATCCCTCGCGCGCCAGCGAGCGTGCCCGCCGCCTACGTCATGCGGCCTTTTGCCGTGAAACTGCAGTATCGGAAGAAGCCTTTCACGACTGTGGAGCTTGAAGTCGGCTTCGACGAACTTGAGGCAACCGAAGAACTCACGGAGACAGCACTCTCCGCGGAATTGGTCGAGACCTTCGTGGCCTTGGGGCTCCCCCAGCCGAACCCCGTGCCTGTACTTCCCCTCCACCATCAAGTCTCACAGAAACTGCATGCCTGTACCGAACCGGGCAGCCAGCGGGCTCACGATCTGGTCGACCTGCAGCTGATGGAAGATCTTGCCGACGACGTCTTGGTGGCCGAGACGGTGGAAAGGCTCTTCCGATTCCGACGCCAACACGAGTGGCCAGCCCACGCCGTCTCTACTAAGGAGTGGGAGACTCTATACGCCGATGCGGCCCTCGGCCTGGAACAAGTAGTGCTTCCAACAGTCGGCGGCGCCATCAAATGGCTCAACGATGAATACATTCCGCGTATCGTTGCAGCGGGACGAAATTCCTAACGCTTCACGAGGGATTCAAAAGGGGTCGTTCGTGCTCTGGGGGCTGGGGAATTTCCTGCTCAAGGAGTGAATGGGAGTAGCACGGTAGAGGGTCCCTCCCCGCGGCTCAGGTTTACTCGGTCGGCAAGAAGAACCGCAGAGTGGCCATGCATTGTGGCTGATGCAGTGCGGCAAAACAGAGTACAACGTGCACGTAGCATCGACGTATGGATTATGACCTGGTCAGAATGGGCTCGACTAACTTCGAACAGATGGCAGTCGCTCTTTGTAGCGCAGAGTTTGGATCTGGCGGAGACAGCTTCGGTCGTGGCTCCGATGGTGGTCGTGAATGGATCTACAAAGGATCACTACCACTCCCTTACGAATCTGGTCCGGAGGAATCATGGACCGGGTACTCGGTCGCTCAGGCAAAGCACAAGTCGCCGGGAGGCATGAAGGATGTCCCCTGGCTGCTAAAGCAGATCCAGCTAGAAGTTAACGACTGGATGGATGAAGATTCCAACCGGGGGCAGAAACCGGACAATCTTCTCATCATCACTAACGTCGATTTGAGTGGAGTTCCTCAACGCGGAGGCATCGACCAAGTAACAGAGAAGATGAAAAGCCACGCAGAAACGCTTGGCTTGAAGGACTGGAAGGTCTGGCATGCGGCTCACATCTCCAGGCTCTTGGATGATCACCCAGGTGTGAGGCAAACGTACCTGGGCTTGGTTACAACCGGTGACCTCATCGCAACACTAACTGACCATTACAGCGCTCAGAAGGCCGATGATTTCGCCATCCTTCAAAACTTCGTTGCGAAAGAATTGGTGTCACAGGCCAATGTGCGTCTGACACGGGCAGGGGACGGTCCAGAATCAGAGAAAATATCTGACATCGGAATCGACCTACCCGCGCGCCGAGTTTCCCAAGACCTACAATCCGACGATGTCTTATCAGTAGGGGAGACCCTTATCCAAGCAGGCAACCATGTTCTGACGAAAAATACCGACGATAACAGCTCAGTCATTGTGGGAGGACCAGGGCAAGGAAAATCTACGATCACTCAGATGATCTGCCAGGCATACCGGCTGGCACTCCTAAAAGGCTCGATCAGCGGTCAGAGTAAGCAAACCCAACAGAACATGGTGGCTCTGGAGAGGCATTTCAGCGCCATAGGGTTCAGCCTGCCAACGATGCATCGTTGGCCAATTTATCTAAGGCTTAACCAGTACAGCCAGGAGCTCTCTGGCGCGAGGGATATCTCCATGCTGCGTTATATCGCTCAGCTCGTGACTGAGCGGACTTCAACTAATATCACAGCACACCAGCTGCAGTCTTGGCTGGTTAAGTGGCCGTGGGTTGTAGTGCTCGATGGGTTGGATGAGGTGCCAGACGCGCTGACGCGGTCGAACCTGCTGGAAAAAATTTCTGACTTCACAACGGACATTGCGCAGGCAAAGGCTGACGTGTACATACTGGCCACAACTCGCGAGCAGGGTTACGAACGTGACTTGGAGATGTTGGGGCATGGAGAATATAAACTAATTTCATTGGAGAAGCCTCAGGCGCTCTCATACGCAGAAAAACTCGTCGCCGCTCGTTTCCCTGAGGACGAAGACACTGCGAGGGACGTTCTCAAACGGTTGACTGTTTCGGCCGAAGACGCCGCTACTGCAGCTCTTCTAAATACCCCGCTTCAGGTCAGCATCATGACCTCTCTTATGCGGGACCAGGTCAAGGCCCCCACCACTCGCCATGAATTGTTCGAGAGCTATTACGACACGGTTCTGCGTCGGGAGTCCAATAAAGAGGGCCGTTTGGGTGAGAAGATGACGGGCCTAAGCGCAGAGATCTCTGCCATCCACAATGTTGTTGGTGCTCGCCTGCAAAGTGATTCTGAGTCTGCTGGAAAAGCAGACATTCATATAACCAAAGCCGAACTAGAGGCGATGGCTGCCAAATATTTCGAAGAAGTCCAGACCTATTCTACGGGTGAAGCGTTGACGAAGGCTTCCGATATCGTATCTCTGGCAACCCATCGCCTTGTGTTGTTGGTCGAGGCTTCTCCGGACCGTTGGGGATATGAAATCAGGAGCTTTCAAGAGTTCACAGCGTCAAGGTATCTTCTGGATGCGCCTGAGGAACTAATCATCAAGCGTCTATGGGAACTCGCGCCGAGCGCTCATTGGCGCAATGTATGGCTCTTTGCCGTCGGAAGACTTTTCAAAGAACGGCCACACCTCCGGAACGACGTGATGGGGATCGTTAGGGACCTAGATACTAGAGATCTCGCAAACCAAATGACCCTTCCTGGTGCCAGGTTGGCGGCCGACATGTTAATTTACGGGCTCGCGTCATCCCTTCCTCAGTTCAGGAATAAGTTGCTCAATGAGGCAATCAGGGTGCTAGGCCGCTATGGGGTCCGGTTCGACCTGTTCGATGTCCTCAACCGGGCGACAAAGGAGAACTTTGTACTAACAACGTCGGTAAAAGAGATTTTTCGGGCGAACCTCGGCGGCGGAGGCTCTATTCGGGTACGGAGCATTGCAACAATGCGCATGTGGGCAGATACTTTCACCGGACCGATTCCCGCGTTCTGCCGACAGATTTTGCCTTCGCTCGAGGCGGCCGAAAGAGCGAGTGGGCTTGCGCCCGCGACCGATGGATTCGTCGAGACGGTCATCACATCCCTTTCACACCACTTCGCGACGGTCGAACAGCAGGTGGCCTCTGCAGATGACTTCGAAGAGTTGGATGATGATGAGGCAGCGCTACTCAGTGACTTCAAAGACGGATTGCGTGCTGCGGCAGTTATGGATGGGGATGGAGGCCGACTTCTCCTGCTCGGTCCGCCGACGCTCTCTGCGTCACTGTTGGAAAAAATCAATGAGTCACCGGCGATGCTTCGGATTGTCGACATCGCGCGTATGAGTTCTGGTACCGACGTGATGGTCTCTGACGTCATCTGCATGGAATTTTTGCAATTAGTCAGTCATCGAGCGATCGACCGTTCAAGTTTGGACTTCAGTTTCTAGGCCATGCTGGCGGGTAGACCCCCTTGTTTGACACAGGAGGAACTTCAGGACAGTTTCGTGGCCGACTGCCTAGTGTCGTAGCCGATCCCTCAGTGTGCGCGGTTGAGCGATGAAAAAGGTTGGCCTCAGCGTCTCCTCAGCTGGTGAGCAAAGTGGCGATGTTGACCGCTTCCTCAGCGTTGGGGTTGCTTCCGGCCAGCCGGATGAGGTCGCTCTTGCGTGGGCTGGTGAAAGGACCCAGGGGCTCCTCCTGCGTCTCAACGAAGAGCTCAAATCGGCGTCCATGAGCGTTTTCTCCTATCCACTGGTAAACCTCCGTCACACTCTCGACTTCGCTCAAGATATAGGCATCTAGCATCCAGCCGCGCGGCGGTGATGCTCCTGGAGGAGTGGGCAGGGCAGGCCTCATATCCAATCGATCTAGTACCTGGCACCTACCGCGTCCGGTACTCGGCAAAGGGAATGGACTCAGGCCGCGCAGCCGACACTACCTTTGAATCAGGGGAGCCCCTCGACAGCTATCAGCTCATCTTCTGGTCCGCTGAGCGCGCGGCGCCCGAGCACGTGATTCGTCAGGAGAGCCAAACCGCCCAGTACTGGAATAGCTGGGCTGGCTCCCTGCATCCGACAGCTGAAGGCAGATAACTGGCCATGCTCAAATAGCGGTGCCCCCATTGAGACGCGCTGCTGCCCCTTCGCCTCTAGGGACAACGAAATTCTCCTGACCGTTTCGTACTGCCGTTGCGAGTTCCGTTCACATGAAACCAGTACCCAGGGAGTCAGCGCCTAGAACTGGATGCCGCGCGAAAGTCCGCCGTCCACCAGGAGATTGGCGCCGGTTGTTCGGCTGGAGACAGGGCTGGAGAGGAAGACGACGGCGTCGGCCACTTCCTGCGGCACCCCCATCCGCCCGGTGGGGTTCAGCCCCATGGACTCCGCGAAGAGTTCGGGGTTGTTGGCCTCGATGCTCTGCCAGACACCGCCGTCGTGATAAGTATTCCCTGGCGACACGGTGTTGGCCCGGATGCCCTGGTCCGCCAGCTGGAAAGCCAGGCCGGCCATGTACGCGATGAGCGCTGACTTCACCGTTCCGTAGGGTCCGGAGGTGAAGTCCACTTCCCGGCCGGAGACGCTGGATATGGCCACCAGGGAGGGAGAGGAACTGCCCTGGACATGCGGAAGCGCCGCCTTCATCAGGCGTACTGTTCCCAGCAGATCCACTTCGAGCGAGGCCTGCCATCCCGCATCGGAGTCATCGATGGCCAGGGCGCTGACGTTGCTGACCACGGCGTCAATTCCGGTAAAGCGTTCGGCCACGCCGTCCACCCACCGTGCCACGGCGTCGGCGTCTGCCATATCCACGGCCGTTCCCTCCACGCGCGGTCCCACAGCCGACAGGATCTCCTCGGCCTCCGCCACCTGCTCAGCGCTGCGCGCGCAGAAAGCCACGTTGGCGCCCTCCGCCAGGAACGTTTCCACGATGGCCCGGCCAATTCCCCGCGTACCTCCGGTAACAAGGGCGGTTTTTCCAGTCAGCTGCAGGTCCATGACGTACCTTCCGGTTCGGTGTTAGATCAGTTCGGCGCTGCGGCGGCGGAGGTCGGCGTGCAGACCCGCGTAGGCGTCGGCCGGAGGAAAGAGCGCTTTTCGCGCCTTGACCACCACGCTGTAATTGGCGTCAACCGCATTGGCGATCGGGGCAAGGGCAGTCTGGGTCAGCAACTGGTAGGCGTCCATCTGGTGGAGGCCAAAGAGCTCACCAAACCAGCGGACCATTTCCACCTGTCCAATCCGCCACGAGTCCTCCATGGGACGCGAGGATCCCACCGCCATCCACTCGGAGTCGGTCTCCAGCCGCGGCCAGGCCGGGGCTCCACCCTTGATCAGTTCCACGATGATCGTGGAATTCATCGCGCCTTCGACGGCGGTGCCGCACGCTTCCCCTTCGCCCTGGCGGTAGTGGCCGTCCCCAACCGAGAACAGGGCACCTTCCTGGTTCACCCCGAGATAGACCGTTGTCCCTGCCTTGACCTCCGGAGAGTCCATGTTGCCGCCGAATCGCTCCGGCACCAGCGAGGACCGCACCTCCCCGCCCGGCGGTGCGACACCCACGGTGCCGAGCATCGGTTCAAGGGGAAGGGCAATCTCAAAGTCCCCGAACCGGGCCGAGAAACCCACCGTCTGGTTCGCGGAGTCAACGTGGTAAATCCAGGTGGTGTCCGGCAGCGGATCCTGCAGGAAAGCCGTCCGGTCGGTACTTGTCAGACCGCCGAAAAAGGGAATGGTGGCTGACGCGCCGTAACTGCGTGCAGGAGTCAGATCCACGATATGCAGGGCCAGCGTATCCCCGGGCTCAGCCCCCTCCACATAGAAGGGGCCGGTCTGCGGATTCACGAAGTTGAGATTTACCTTTTCGCTGGAAATGTCCTCTATTGATGTCAGCGCATTGTTGAAGGCATCCTCGGACCACAACTTCAGTGCCGTGCCCGGTTTTATCCGCAGCACCGGAGCAACTCCTCCGAACGTATAAACCAGCTGGTCACGGCGGGGCCTGTATTCCACGGATTCCATGCCGGGATCCTATCGGCGCTGGCTCGCAAACAACAGGCTCGCTTACCACCGGTCAGCCACAAGTGGACCTCCGGCCACTCCGCACGCCCACCGGGTCGCCAACCCGCTGCCGGCGGGAGGGATAATGGACAACGGTCCGGACACCGCCGCGGCCGCGAGCAGCGCAACCAGCTAGGGGACGTCCATGACCTTGATCGACAACGGCGTGTATGTGGACGGTAAGCGGCAGCACACTCCGGACAACCTCGACGAGACCTTCGAACTGACGCGCACCTCCGGTGGGATGGCGTGGATTGGCCTGTACCGGCCGGACGACGTCGAGCTGCTGGCCGTCGCGGAGGAGTTCGGCCTGAACCTGCTGACGGTGGAAGATGCTCTGGCGGGACATCAGCGGGCCAAGCTGGAGCATTACGACGACACCCTGTTTGCGGTGCTGCGCCCGGCGCGCTATCTCGACGACGTGGAGCGGGTGGAGTTCGGTGAACTGCACGTTTTTGTCGGCCCCAACTTTGTTGTCACCGTCCGCCACGCCGAGTCTCCGGACCTGGGGCGTGTGCGCAAACGGCTGGAACAGGAACCGGACCTGCTGGCCCTTGGCCCGCACGCCGTGCTGTACGCGGTGCTGGACCAGGTGGTGGATGAATACGCGCCGGTGGCCGCCGGATTGGAGAATGACATTGACGAAATCGAGGATCAGCTCTTTGGCGGCGACGTGGAGGTGTCACGCCGCATCTATGAACTGTCCCGGGAGGTCATCCAGTTCCAGCGGGCGCTGTCCCCGCTGGAGGGCGTGGTGGGAGCCCTGCAGCGCAACGCGGACCAGTTTGGTGTTCCCGCCGAGCTGCGGGACAACCTCGGCGACGTGCTGGACCACGTCCTGCGGCTGATCGACCGGGTCAATGCCTACCGCGCGCTGCTGGAGAACGCCCTGAATCTGGCCTCCACGCTGGCCTCCAACCGGCTGGCGGAAACCAGCATTGAGCAGAACGAACAGGTCAAGCGGATCTCCTCCTGGGCTGCCATTCTTTTTGCCCCCACCCTGGTGGGAACCATTTACGGCATGAACTTTGAGCACATGCCTGAGCTGGCCTGGGAGTGGGGCTATCCGCTGGCGCTGGTGGCTATGGTGGTTATGGGTGCGGCGCTGTACGTCACCTTCAAACGGAACAAGTGGCTTTAGCCTTTTCACCGGAAAAGAACAGGACGGTCATCATGCGTTCAAGGGCACCCTTGGGCCGGCGGTTGCCCGGCGCCCTCCGGCTGGCAGCGGCCCTGCTGGCGGTGGTTGCTTTGGTGTCCTGCGCTGACAGCCCTGGCTCCGGGACGCCCTCGGTGGAGGGCAGTTGGGGCGACACGGATAATTCCAGTGCCCCCTCGCTGGACTTCGCTTCCGACGGCCGGGTTAGCGGGACTGACGGCTGCAACCGCCTGATGGGGTTTTGGACTCAGGACGGCGCGGCAGTGACCCTGAAGGATATGGCCTCCACTCTGATGGCATGCCAGGGGGTGGACACCTGGCTGTCCGCTGCCGCCACCGCCGAAATCGACGGCGACACGCTGGCCCTGTTCAACGGCAACGGTGACCCGATCGGCACCCTCCAGCGCTAGGTGCCGGCTGCCCTAACCGGCCGGACGAGAGCCCGGCCGGTCAAATGGATCAGGCGCGCCCCTGCTTCTGGACCGCTTCCACGTGCAGGTCCGTTCCCTTGGTTTCCTTGACCATGGACACAGCGGTAAACGAGATCACGCACAGCACCATGATGTAAATGCCGATGGACGGAGACCAGCCGGTCTCGTTCAACAGCGCCTGCGCAATGGTTGGCGCGAACGCCCCGCCCAGGATGGCCCCGAGTGCGTACCCGATGGACACGCCCGAGTACCGCACCCGGGCCGGGAACATCTCCGCATACATGGCCGACTGCGGTCCGTAGGACAGGCCCAGGCCGATGGTCAGGACAAAAATCGCCACCGCAAACAGGACAATGTTGGTGGTGTCGATCAGCAGGAACATCGGGACCGACCACAGGAACACCCAGGCATAACCAATCTGGAAGGTACGGATCCGGCCGATCCGGTCGGAGAGGATCCCGCCGTAGAGCGTGAAGATCAGCCAGCCGAACGATCCCAGCGTGGTGGCCAGCAACACCGATGGCCGGTCCATTCCCAGCCCGCCGGCGTCGGGCTTTCCCGTGGCATAGGAAGCAAAAAAAGCGATGACCAGATACCCGGCCGCGTTGTTGGCAATAAAGATCAGGGCGCTCAGGACCACTTCCCGGGTGTTGTGCTTGAACAGCTGCGCCAGCGGTGCCGAGGATTCCTTCCTGCGCTCCTGGATTTCCTTGAAGACCGGGCTTTCAGCCACGGAGCGGCGGATAAAGTACCCGACGCCGATCAGCACCACCGAGAACAGGAACGGAATCCGCCAGCCCCAGGACAGGAACTGCTCCTCGCTGAGGCTCGTGCTCAGCACGTACATCACGAAGGTTGCCAGGATCATCCCGATCGGAACCCCAATTTGCGGGTACGCGCCGAAGAGTCCGCGTTTGTTCACCGGGGCGTGCTCCACCGACAGCAGGGCGGCGCCGCCCCATTCCCCGCCGGCGGAAAAGCCCTGCAGGATGCGCAGCAGGACCAGCAGGATGGGCGCGGCGACGCCGATCTGGGCGTAGGTGGGCACCAGCCCGATCAGGGCCGTGGAGGCTCCCATCATCAGAAGGGTGAAGACCAGCATCTTCTTCCGGCCCAGCCTGTCGCCGAGGTGGCCGGCGACGACGGCGCCCAGTGGGCGGAAGAGGAAACTGATGCCGATGGTTGCGAAGGAGACCACCTGACCCAACGGGCCTTCGCTGACCGGGCCGAAGTAGAGGGCGGCAAGGACAAGCCCGGCCGCCTGCGCGTAAATGAAAAAGTCGTACCACTCGATGGTGGTGCCCACCAGGGTGCCGGCGAGGACCTTCCGTTCCTCCCGAGTCATCCGGTCGTGAGGCTGCGCGGCAGTGTAATTACTCATGAAAACTCCATTGTTGTCTGAGGTAGGCCGGTGCTGCCTGCGGCCAAAATACACCCAACGCGGCCCGGATCACAGCAGCAGGGGCTGGAACGGCGTTTGCTGCCCGGCACCAGCGAAGGCAGCACGTCCACAGCGGCGCGGCACGCTAGGGGAAAGGGGTTGGAAGGGTGGGAAAAGCAGTCCAGAATGGGATTCGGTCTTCCTCCCCCTTCCCGCCCCCTCCCCCGCACTGAACGGTTCCCGTGGACAACATCAAACCCTGGCCCGCCCTGTGGTCGCTCGTCATCGGCTTTTTCATGATCCTTGTCGATTCCACGATCGTGAACGTGGCGACCCCGGCCATCATGGCCGACTTGGACGCCGACATCGACAAGGTCATCTGGGTCATCAGCGCCTACCTCCTGGCCTATGCAGTGCCGCTGCTGGTCACCGGCCGGCTCGGCGACCGTTTCGGGCCGCGGCGCATTTACTTGGTGGGGCTGGTGGTCTTCACCGGTTCCAGCGCCTGGTGCGGTTTTGCCGAATCGGTCGACATGCTGATTCTGGCCCGGGTCATCCAGGGCCTCGGTGCAGCGCTGATGACGCCCCAGACGATGTCGGTGATCACCCGGATTTTCCCGCCGCAGAACCGCGGCACCGCACTGGGGTTATGGGGCGCGACGGCGGGTATGGCCACCCTGGTGGGGCCGGTCCTCGGCGGGGTCCTGGTGGACACACTGGGCTGGGAATGGATCTTCTTCATCAATGTCCCGGTGGGAATTGTCGGATTCATCCTGGCCTTCCGCCTCGTGCCGAAGCTCCCCACGGCCGTGCACCGGTTTGATCTGCTTGGCGTCTTCCTCAGCGCTGCCGGAATGTTCTGCCTCGTGTTCGGCATCCAGGAGGGTGAATCCTACAACTGGGGCACCATCACCGGCCCGCTGTCCGTCTGGTCGCTGATCATCACGGGCCTCGTCCTGCTGGCACTCTTTGTTCTCTGGCAGCGCCTGAACCGCAGCGAACCGCTCCTGCCGCTGAGTTTGTTCCGGGACCGCAATTTCTCCCTCGCCAACGCTTCCATCACCGCGATGGGGTTCGCCATTACGGCATTCTCCCTGCCGCTGATCCTTTACGCGCAGACCGTCCGAGGCCTCTCCCCCACGCAGGCTGCCCTGCTGCTGACACCCATGGCGGTGCTTTCGGGTGTCCTGGCGCCGCTTGCGGGCAAAATGGCCCAGCGAAGCAACCCGAAGTTCATGGCCATCGCCGGCTTCGCTGCCCTGTCCGTATCCCTGTTCTGGCTCGGGAGTATCCTGACACCGGATACGCCATACTGGCTGCTGATGCTGCCCGTCGCACTGATGGGCCTGGCCAATTCCTGCATCTGGTCGCCGGTGTCGCTGACCGCCACCCGCAATCTTGCTCCCGCCGTCGCCGGAGCCGGCTCCGGCGTCTACAACACCACACGCCAGTTTGGCGCAGTTATCGGCAGCAGCGCGATTGCCGCCATGATGCAGTCCCGCCTCTCGGCACAGCTGGGTGCGGGCGTGGAGAGCGGAGAGCCTTCCGGCGGTGCCCTGCCGGAGTCGCTGGCCGCCGGTTATGCGACGGCCATGGGCCAGTCCCTGTACCTGCCCGGCGCCGTGATTCTGATCGGCCTGGCCGCAGCGCTCTTTTACGCACGTCCCCACGAGGGAACACTTCCGGCATCCCGCGTCTCCGCTCCCGCGACCGGGACCGAAGCGGGATCGGGGACAGGGAACGCAACCGAGAATCCTGCCCGCAGCCGGTAATCCGGTTCAGGAAGGTGACGGCGGATCCGGCGCAGCGAGTGCCCCGCCGTGCGCAGGCGCGTCCCGCTGTAGGGAATGCCGCCGCGCAGGCGCCAGCCCACCGCGAACCATACGCAGACCGCGCGTTCCAGTGCCCACAGCGGGGCCCAGAGCGCGGCGTCGGCGTGAAAGACGCTGGAGCCGCCGGCGCGCCTGCGGCCCGCTTCCGCCGCAAGGACGGCAGCCCCGGCGAGCATCGCCAGCCGTGCCGGCTTCCGCAGCGACAGCAGTATCACCGGCAGCAGCACCAGTTCAGCGGCCAGGCGTGCGGGCTGAGCAAAATCGTCGTAGGCCTGCCGCACCCGCTGGCGCCAAAAGTGCCTGGCCGAACACGGGATCCTGGCCACGAACAGATTATCGGCCCGGACCTCGCGGCCTCCCGCTGCGCGGATGGTCCGCAGCAACTCGAGGTTCTCGAACAGTACGTCCCCGCTGTATCCGCCGGCGGCCAGCAGCGTTGACCGCCGCAGGGCGAGCGTTCCGGGATAGTCCGATCCGAAGGCCCGGTTGAGCAGGGTCCGGGCCGTGTCCCAGCGGGCGTGCCAGGGCAACGGAGCAGGAAAGTAGTTCTGGGGGCGGACGACGTCGGCCCCGCCGAGCAGCGACACCGCACGTTCCAGCGCGTCCCGGGTGTAGCGGACGTCGTCGTCGGCAATGACGAGAAATTCGTGCCCGCTTAGCTGCACACCCGTCAGGACGCCCTCCACCTTTCCGTTGGCGTACCCCAGCCGACAGGGCCTGAAGTGGCGCACTGCGGGCGGAAAGGCCCGGGCGTGGGCCGCAAAGAGATCAGGCGGGGAGCCGTCAACAACAAGGACGGGGAGCCACCGTGTGAGTTCCTCCAGGTAGGCGCAGAGACCGTTCAGCTCCGTGTCGTCGGTCCATTTCAGCGGCAGAATGTAGGCGGCGTCCGAACGACGCGGCGTGGCCGGGCACGATTCGGGCGCAGCCGGGGGCAACCCGGCAGGACGCGCACCGTTCTTCCAACTGCCTTGGTTCACCGTCCACTCCTCCGCAGCGGTTCCGCGGCCGCCGTGAAGGGACGGCCGCGGAACCGGTAACCGCTATTCCTTGTGCAGCTTGTCCTGGACGCTCCCGGCCATCTTTTCCACCACGTTCGGCAGATCAGTGGTGCCGTAGTAGCGCGCATCGGGACGGGTGGGCGGCGGCATGGGAGCCGACGTCGTCGGTCCGTCGTGGTAGCTGAACTCGCCGTGTCCATCCGGCGTGGGTCCGGAGGCCCAGGATCCCTCGGACGCCGCCTTGCCGTCAGAGAAGTTCAGGTACTGGTAAGACACGGAGCGTTCTTCCTTCCTGATCGGGAAGTTGGAGGGCACGGGCAGTGATTCGGCGCCCTCAGCCTGCAGTTCCTTCGCCGCTGCCAGCCACTGGTTCTGATGCATGGTGTCCCGTGCCAGCAGGAACGAGAGCATGTCCCGCACGCCGTGATCATCCGTCATGTGATAGAGCCGGGCCACTTGGAGCCTGCCCTGCATTTCCGCGTTGGCATTGGCCGTGAAGTCCGCCAGAAGGTTGCCGCTGGCGGTGATGTAGCTGCCCTGCCAGGGATTTCCGTTGGAGTCCACCGGGCGTGCTCCGGCCCCAGCCACAATGGCCTGCTGGACATCCATGCCGCCCACCACGGCGGCTACCGTCGGGTCGGACTGCACTGCGTCCTCGGTAATGCCCAGCGGTGCCTTCTCCAGGAGCTGGGCGATCATGATGGCCAGCATCTCCACGTGGCCCATTTCCTCCGCGCCGATCCCGTACAGCAGGTCGCGGTATTTGCCCGGGATGTGCGAGTTCCAGGCTTGGAAGCCATACTGCATGGCCACTGTGATTTCACCGTACTGGCCACCCAGGACTTCCTGGAGCTTCCGGGCATAGACTGCGTCGGGTTTTTCAGGCGTGGCCTTGAACTGGAGCTCCTGTTTGTGAAAGAACAATCTGCACCTCCGGTGACGTTTGTGCCTACACGGTCCCGCTGAAGGGACCTCGTCTGGTGCCAGCAAAATAACTTAAGGGCTGACTTATCAGCAAGCTTTCTATTAGGATGGTCGCCATGAAACGCAGTCCCGGGGTTTCATCCACAGATCCAGGTCGGCGGCCGGCACCTGCGGCGGCGTTTGATGCCCTTACCGCTGATGAGCTGCCGCGCCTGATACTGGACAGCGCCGACTTGGGGGAATTCCTCGAGGCGTTCACAACGCTGGCCGCACGGCACTTCGCAGCCGCCGGGAATGAGGTTGGCTGCGGTATCACGATAGTGCCTGGCCGCCGGCCGGCCAGCACCGGATTCAGCGACCACCGTGCCCGCCTGCTGGGGCAGCTGCAGCTCACTGCCTGGGACACGCCAAGCCTTCCCGGCGCGCAGTTTCCCGGCGCAAACCTGCGGGTCGGCGTCCATGCCGCTGACCTCGGACCTGGTTCCCCCTGGCCGGAGTACGCTGATTTGGCCCGCCGGCACGGTGCTGCCGCGGTTGCCTATGCCCCCTTCGATCTCTTCCCGGATGTTGGTTCCGGGCTCCTCCTTCACTCAACGCGGGCCGGAGACTTTGATGGCCCCGTTTTGCGGGGCATCGAGGACTTTGCCCGGCGGGCTGAGCCCTCCCTCCGCCTCGCGGTTCGGTTTTACGGGCTTGCGGACACAGCTCACGATCTGAGGGCGGCCCTGGAATCGCGGACGGTGATTGACCAGGCACTGGGAATCATCATGGGCCAGAACAGGTGCTCCCAGCACGAGGCCTTCACAATGCTCCGTTCCGCGTCCAGCCGAAGAAATCTCAAACTGAGGGACCTCGCGGCAAACATCGTTGCAACGGTGGGGGGATCCGTCGCCGAAACGCACTTCAGTCCCTGAGCAGGTGCCGCGCAGCCCACCCCGATAAATCAGAGTAAAAGGGATTGTGGCCAGCCCCTGCGGCGACTAGGGTTAATGGGCGGTCCAGAAGTGCGCCACGCTTTCCACCACCTAGCCTTGGGTTGGAAAAATCATGGGACACACGACTGCATTTTTTTGGCGCCGCATGCCCGGCTTGGCCGAGAGCGAGGCAAGGGGATGAGGATCCGCTATTACAAGCCCTTTGACCCGAACCAGCTGACTTCGCTGGGCCTGCCAACCGATCCAACGGACACCCAGGGCCTCGCGTTGTTGTCCACCGGCACGCTTCAGGGACTCATTAGCCGCGTCTATGAGCAGCTGGACTCGGACTATCCGTCGATGGAAGCCGCGGATTGGTACAACGCCTTGCACGATGCGCTTCGGGAGCGGGCAAACGGACCGGAAGTTTTGGAACGGCCCGCATAGCGGCAGCGCGGGGGCTGCGCTGTGCCGCTGATTGACGGGTCAAACACCCGCCATCGTGTGTAGTATCGGGTATATATCCGAGCCGCGGCACGGATCTTGTCTCCCCTCAAGCGGCCCCCGCCGGACCGGCATGCACTGGCCCCGAAACGAATGCGAGGCCCAGCATGACTGCCGACCTTCCGCTCGAAGAATTATCCACAACTTTTGCCCGCATTCAGGGCCTCCTGCTGAGCGAGGAAACCGTCAGCAAAGCGGTGGATCTTCTGGCTGATGCGGCCAAGGAGTCCATTCCCGGCACCTTGGGGGCCGGCGTTTCGCTAATGGACGAGCAGGGGCGGCGTACCAGCTGGGGGGCGACCGATGAGATTGTGAAGCAGGCCGACGCCCTGCAATATCAACTCGGCGAGGGACCGTGCATCACGGCCTGGGCAACCACCGGGACGGTGCGCACCAACGATGTGACCACCGAGAACCGGTGGAGCCGCTGGAGTCCCCGGGCAGCCGACTTGGGGCTGCGGTCAGTTCTCAGCGCGCCCCTGGTCTTCCGGACCGAATCGGTGGGGGCAATCAAGGTGTACTCGGACAAACCCGGCGCTTTTGACGCACGCAGCGAACGCCTGCTGACGCTCTTTGCCGGACCGGCCGCCACTCTGCTGGCCAATGTTCAGTCCTCTCAAGCCCCCCGCCGGCTCAGCCAGCAGTTGAAGGATGCCATCGCCAGCCGCGACAACGTTGCTTTCGCCCGCGGCATCCTGATGGAACGTGAAGGACTGGGCGAGGATGAATCAATGGCACGGCTTCTCGAGATCGCTCGCAGCAACAGGGTAACCCTCCGTACCGCTGCAGGCTCTGTTGTCTCGGGCAGTGGAAAGCACCAGGGCTAAGGACGGGGACAATGGGCTTTGATGCGGTGGAGCCGGAACAGCGCAGGCGGCTGAGGGAGGCGTTATCCCAGGCGGGCATCGAGACTTCGCAGCTGTGGATGAAGTACTTCAGCATCGGTGGTGAGGCAGGCGAATATGAAGTGGATGCCTACCTTAATGGGTCATTTTCCCTACCCCCGCTGCAGCGTGACATCCTCGCCCACGCCGCCAACGAACTTATTGACGATCTGCCGCCCCGGCTGCGTGCCCCGTACTGCGACGACGACGATCTGGGCAGCCGGAACAACAACCGCGAACAGGGGTCCAATGCGCCCCGGGACCGGCACGGGCCGAGCGGGGAAGAATCCCGGCGTCCACGCAGGGATGCCGGCCCGGACCAGGAATGATCCAGGCCGGCAGCGGCTCCCTACTCCTTGTTTAGCTTGTCCTGGACCGCACCGGCCGTCTTTTCCACCACATTCGGCAGATCGGTGGTGCCGTAGTAGCGGGCATCGGGACGGGTGGGTGGCGGCATGGGAGCCGACGTCGTCGGTCCGTCGTGGTAGCTGAACTCGCCGTGTCCATCCGGCGTGGGTCCGGAGGCCCAGGATCCCTCGGACGCCGCTTTGCCGTCCGAGAAGTTCAGGTACTGGTAGGAAACCTCGCGGTATTCCTTGTTCAGCGGGAAGTTGGAGGGGACGGGGAGCTGCTCAGCACCCTCAGCCTGCAGTTCCAGCGCCGCGGTGGTCCATTGATTCTGGTGCATGGTGTCGCGCGCCAGCAGGAACGACAGCAGGTCCCGGACGCCGTGGTCATCGGTCATATGGTAGAGCCGGGCCACCTGCACGCGGCCCTGCATTTCCGCATTCGCGTTGGCGGTGAAGTCCGCCAGCAGGTTGCCGCTGGCGGTGATGTAGCTGCCCTGCCAGGGGTTCCCGTTGGAATCCACGGCGCGGGCGCCGGCGCCGGCCACGATGGCATGCTGGACGTCCATGCCGCCAACCACAGCCGCGACTGTGGGATCGTCCTGCAGTGCGTCAGAGGTAATTCCCAGCGGCGCTTTCTCCAGCAGCTGGGCAATCATGGTGGCCAGCATCTCCACATGGCCCATTTCCTCGGCGCCGATCCCAAAGAGCAGATCGCGGTATTTGCCGGGAACGTGCGAGTTCCAGGCCTGGAATCCGTACTGCAGGGCCACCGTGATTTCGCCGTACTGCCCGCCCAGGACTTCCTGGAGTTTGCGGGCGTAGACGGCATCCGGCTGGTCCGGGGTGGACTTGAATTGAAGTTCCTGCTTGTGGAAAAACATAAGTACCTCCGGGAGGGATTGGAGCACCCGGTTCCGCGCCTCCGTCAGGGGCCGGCAAGCCAGTGCACGTCTGCCCAAGGTAGTCCGGATGACCCTGCCCATGGAAGAGTAATCAGCCTACTTATCAATTTCCTTTTCCAGCTCATCGGCGATCAGGCGGCCGATCTCCAGTCCCGCAGTGGCCGCCGGCGACGGCGAGTTCAGGACATGGATTTGACGCGGTGCCCGCTCGTAGAGAAAGTCGTCCACCAGGGTTCCGTCGCGCCGCAGGGCTTGGGCGCGGACCCCGGCATGGGCCGGTACGAGGCAGTCGTCCGGCAGCGCCGGGACCAGTTCCCGCAGTCCGGCGAGGAACCGGCGGCGTGACAAGGACCGCGCCGTCTCCGATAAACCCACCCGCCAGAATTTAGCCCCCAGCCGCCAAAGCCCCGGCCAGGCCGCACTGTCCACCAGATCCCGGGGATTGATGTTCAGCCAGCTGTAGCCTTCGCGCGCAAAGGCGAAAATGGCATTCGGCCCCGCATGTACCGCACCGGTGGTCATCTTGGTGAGATGGACGCCCAGGAACGGAAAGGCAGGGTCCGGGACAGGATAGATCAGCCCGTTCACCAGGTGCTCCAGCTCCGGCGCGAGTTCAAAGTATTCGCCGCGGAACGGAATGATCCGGACATCGGGCCGAAGCCCGGCGAGCCGGGCGATGCGGTCGCTGTGGAGCCCGGCGCAGTTGACGAAGCCGTGGGCGCGGTGAGTGCCCGACGTCGTTTCCACGCTCACTCCCGAGGCGTCCGACCGCACTCCCCTGACCTCGCTGTTGAAGCGGATCTCGCCGCCGGCCTCCCTGATCAGCCGCATCAGCACAGCGCAAACACCCCGGTAGTCCACGATGCCGGTGGTCTCGACCCGGAGCGCCGCGACGCACTGGACATGGGGTTCATAGCTGCGGGCTTCATCCGGGTCAATGAGGCGGCACGGGACTCCGTTCTGGATTCCGCGGCGAAGAAGCTCTTTCAGCGCGGGCAGCTGGCTTTCCTTGGTCGCGACAACGAGTTTGCCGGTGATCTCGACGTCCACGCCATGGGCCTGCGCGAACTCCTTCATCGATGCGGCGCCGGCCGTGCCCAGCGTCGCCTTCAGGCTGCCGGGGGCGTAGTAAAGCCCGGAGTGAATGACGCCGGAGTTGTTGCCGGTCTGGTGGACGGCTGCCGACCCTTCTTTGTCCAGCACCGTAACGCGGTAACCGCGACGGCCCAGTTCATAGGCAGTGGCCAGCCCGACAATGCCCGCACCGGCGATGATGACCCGGTTGCCTGAAACAGGAGAACTCATCCCGTTACCGGAACGCCGGGATGCCCGTGATGTGCTGGCCCAGGATCAGCAGATGGACCTCATCGGTGCCTTCATAGGTACGCACTGATTCCAGGTTGTTCGCGTGCCGAAGCGGCGAGTAGTCCAGCGTGATGCCGTTGCCGCCCAGAATGGTGCGCGCTTCCCGGCAAATGGCGATTGCTTCGCGGCAGTTGTTGAGCTTGCCTACGGAAATCTGGTGTTTTTGGAGCCGTCCGGCATCCTTGAGCCGTCCAATCTGCAGGGCCATGAGGGTTCCCTTGTTGATTTCCAGCGCCATGTTCACCAGCTTCTCCTGCGTGAGCTGGTATCCGGCCAGCGGCTTTTCGAACTGCAGGCGTTCCGTGGCGTACCCCAGTGCAGCCTCGTAGCTGTCCCGGGCGGCGCCCATGGCTCCCCAGATGATGCCGTAGCGCGCTTCGTTCAGGCATTCGAACGGCCCGCGCAGTCCTTTCGCCTTGGGCAGCATGGCGCTTCCGGGCAGGCGCAGGTCGGTGATTTCGATGTCGCACTGGATGGAGGCGCGCATCGACAGTTTCTGCGTAATGGCCGTGGCTTTGAAGCCCGGGGTGTCGGTTGGCACCACAAAGCCGCGGACGCCGTCGTCGGTCATTGCCCACACCACTGCCACCTGGGCGACAGAGGCCAGGCCGATCCAGCGCTTGGCGCCGTTGATGATCCAGTCATCTCCGTCGCGCCTGGCGTAGGTGAGCATGTTGCCGGGATCGGATCCCGCCGTCGGTTCGGTCAGCGCGAAGCAGCCAATGGCGGTTCCGGCAGCCATGCGCGGCAGCCATTCATTTTTCTGTTCCTCGGAACCATGCTTGTGGATGGCACTCATGGCCAGCGATCCCTGCACGGAGACGAAAGTGCGCAGCCCCGAATCCCCCGCCTCCAGCTCCAGGGCCGCCAACCCGTACTCCACTGAGCTCCGTCCGGGGCAGCCATAGCCCTGCAGGTGCATGCCCAGCAGCCCCAGCTCCGCCATGTGCGGAACGATTTCCAGCGGGAATTCCGCGTTGTCATACCAGCGCGCAATGTTGGGGCGGATCTCGGCGTCCACGAAGGCCCGCACACGGCCGCGCAGGGCCAGTTCCCCGGCGCTGAGGAGGGAATCGATATCCAGGAGATCGGTGCTGTCGGTCATGGTCTTCACTTTCGGGTAGGAGCGGCGGCCAGGGCCACACTGTCAAAACGTGCGTTGGGGTGCTCGCCGAGTCCGGGCGGCGGGAGGCGGTAGCCGGCGGGCGTGGCGGACAGCCTGATGGGGTTGGCCACCTGCCGGCTGGTCCGTCCGCTTGCGGGATCGGTGATGCTGACCACGGGATCCAGGCCCAGGTCCCCGGCGAGCTGCAGCGCCTCGGAGATGGTGTTGACCTTGCCGGCGGGAACACCCTGCTCATTGAGGATGGCCGCCCAGCCTGCCGCCGGCTTTCGGCGCAGCCGGCCCTCGAGCAGATCCTTGAGTTCGGCCCGGTTGGCCACCCGGACCACGTTGGTCCGGAAGCGTTCATCCACCGCCAGTTCCGGGACGCCGAGCAGCCGGGTCAGGGCCTCAAACTGGCGGTCCGTTCCCACGGCTACGGCCAGCGGGCCGTCGGCTGTATCGAGGGTTTCGTAGGGAGCAATGCTGGGATGCGCATTGCCCATCCGCTGCGGCGGTTCACCGGTGGCCAGGGTGCTCGATGCCTGGTTCACCAGCGCCGACAGGAGCGAGGAGAGCAGATTGACCTCAACCAGCTGGCCGGCCCCGGTTTCCTCCCGGGAGCGCAGCGCGGCCAGGATGCCCACCACCGCGTTCTGTCCAGTGACCACATCCACTAGGGCCACGCCCACCTTGCTGGGTTCGGCGTCGCGGGTTCCGGTGACACTCATCAGCCCGCCCACGGCCTGGACCAGCAGGTCATAACCGGGCAGGTGTGCACCACCGGTTCCGCCAAAACCGGTGATGGAGCAGTAGATAAGGCCGGGCCGGTGTTTGCGCAGCGATTCATAGTCCAGCCCGAACCGCTCCATGACGCCGGGGCGGAAATTCTCCACGACGACGTCGGCGGCGAGCGCGGTTTCCCTGGCCGCGGCAAGCCCCTCCTCCGTGCGCAGGTCACACACCACGGACCGCTTGTTGCGGTTGACGCTGGAAAAATAGGTGCCCACCCCGTGCTCGTCCACCGGCGGAACCCAGGACCGGGTGTCGTCTCCGGCGGGGCTTTCCACCTTGATGACGTCAGCGCCGAAATCGGCCAGCATCATGGATGCGTACGGTCCGGCGAGGACGCGGGAAAAGTCGGCAATTTTCAGGCCATGCAGCGGACCGGCCGGACCGGGGTCCGGGGCCTTGGGGTTCATGGTCAATGGAGATCTCCTTGCTGTGGAACTACTGGGCTGAGCCGGTCACCGGATTGGACAGCGCCGGCAGACCGCTCACGCGGCATTCGGCGGTGTCTCCGGGCTGGATCCGGATGGCGCCCGGAGTTCCCGTGGAAATAATGTCTCCCGGATAAAGCGGCATGACCTTGCTGTGAAAGCTGATCAGGAACGCCGGGTCGTAGCGCATGTGGGAAACGGAGTTGGTGCACAGCACCTCCCCGTTGATAACGGTGGACACCACCATGTCTCCCAGAGACCCATCCCCCACGGCTGTTCCGAGCGGAACAATCCGCGGCCCAAACGAAAAGAAGCCGGGGAAGTTCTTGGACCGGGTGAGGAAGCGCGGGTTGCGCTCCAGGATGTCCTCCGCCGTCTGGTCCAGGACCGGGACCAAACCTGCCGCGTAGGACAGCGCGTCGTCGGGTTCCACGTTGCGGCAGTACCGGCCGATTACCACGCCCACTTCCGCCTCCGCGGTGGTGCGGTTGCTCTGCTCCGGGATGGGGATGGCTTCACCGGGGCCGATCACGGTGTGGTCGCCCTTGATGAAGGACGCCGGTTCATCGGGAACTGCCTCGGACAGGTCCGATGCGTGCTCCACGTAGTTCAGCCCGATGCCCCACAGCATGCGTGGGTGCCGGTACGGGGCGCCGAAGGTGACGGATGCCGGGTCGGTGAAGACGCCGTCGTCCGCCTTCCCGGCGGCTTCTTCCAAATCATCGAGAAGATCACCGGTGAGCACCGCCAGCAGATCCCCGGTGAACCCCGGCAGCAGGTTACGGACCAGGGCAACCCCGCGCTCCGGATGCACGGCGGCGGCAGCCTCCTGCGGGTGTTCAAAGGTGGAGGTTGCTTCATGGATCGAACACAGTTCCAGGATGCGGGAGTTCATCGAAGCTGTCCTTTCGGGATCATCAGTGCGGGTCATCAGGAGTGCCGGGCGGAGCGCCTCCGCCGGGATGGCTAGTAGGAGCGGACCATGCCGCCGTCGCAGCGGATTTGCTCGCCGGTGACATAGGACGCCGGGTTGCCCGCCAGGAAGGCCACGACGGCGGCGAATTCCTCCGGCCGCCCGTAGCGTCCGGCGGGGATGGCGGCTTCGGATGCTGCCCGGACCTCATCGGGCTGCTTCCCGGACCGGCCCGCGGCCGCTGCGTCCAGGGATGCCACCCGGTCCGTGTCGATCCGTCCGGGCAGGACCATGTTCACGGTCACGCCGTCCCCCGCCACTTCGGCTGCCAGCGTCTTCAGATACCCGGCCAGTCCGGCACGGGCCATGTTGGACAGCGCCAGGTTGGGCAGCGGCTGCTGCACCCCGGAGGATCCCACGGCGATGATCCGTCCCCAGCCGCGGCGGCGCATGCCCGGCAGCACGAGGGATGTCAGCCGGATGTGCTGGAGCAGCAGCTGGTTGACGGCTGCGGCGGCCTGCTCGGCGCTCATGTCCGCGGCACCGCCGGGCGGTGGGCCGCCGCTGTTCAGGACGAGCACGTCCACCGGGCCAAAGGCTTCCTCGGCGCGGCGGACCAGATCCTCGGGGGCACCATCGCTGGTCAGGTCCACATGGAGGCCGACGGCGGACGGCAGCCGGGCGGCTTCGGCTTCCACAGTCTCCCGGCGCCTGGCGGCCAGGACCACGTTTGCGCCCTCACCGCCGAGCGCACGGGCGATTGCCAGCCCGATTCCGGAGCTTGATCCCGGAATAAGGACATTTTTTCCCGCTAAACCCAGATCCATCAGACGGTCTCCGTTCGGACTGCGGCCAGGTGGCCGTCGATGAGTGCGGCCAGTTCAGGCGGCAGTTTTGGCGCCGGCGGGCGCACGAGCGCTTCGTCGATAATTCCGCGCCGGCGCAGCACCTCCTTGCGCAGGGCAAGGCCCACACCGGGCTGGGCCTCAAAGTTCGCCAGCGGCAGCCACGGCGCAAAGGCGGCCCGGGCCTGGTCAAAGCCGCCACTTCCAAAAGCGTCCAGAGCCGCCAGCAGGCCCTCCGGATGCGAGAAACCGGTCATGGCTCCGGCGGCACCCGCCGCCAGCTCGTCCAGCAGCCCCACGCCGCCCAGCCCGCCGAATACCGGCACCGTTGTGCCCCGGGTCAGCCGGGCTATGGCAACGGCTGTGGGCGGCGCCTCGGATTTCACCGCGGTAATGAAGGGACACCGCTCGACGACGGCGAGGATCTGATCCGCGCTGACCGTCACCCCGGATGCCACCGGGTAATCCTGCAGGACAATGCCGGCTCCGGTGGCGTTGTGGATGGCGGTCAGGTGCGCGGTTAACATGTCCGGGTTGGAACTGTTGGCCTGCACCATCAGTGCTGCCAGGTTGTTGCCTGCCGCACGGCAGGCGACGGCCGCCTGTTCCAGGGCCGGTGCGGTGCTGCGCGCTGATAGTCCCACCACCAGCGGAGTTGTTCCGGCGGCGCTGGCGGCGGTGCGGACGGTCAGTTCCTGTTCATCCGAGCTGAGCGCGGCACCCTCCCCGAAGACGCCCAGCACCACCATTCCGGCAGCACCCAACCCGGTGTACAGCTGCACTTCCCGGCGCAGCGAATCGGTGTCCACGGCACAGCTGCTGCCGGTGAACGGCGTGGCGAGCACGCCCCACAGCCCGGGTGACAGGGGCGGAGGAAGAGCGGTCATGGGCGGGAATCCTTTCGGGGATGGTTCCACAGTTCAGCGGTGCTTCTACAGTTCCGCGGCGGGCGGAGCCAGCGGGGCAGGCGGCGCAGGGGCCTTGTGGCTGCCCCGGCGTACGACGGCGGCCGGCGGCGTGCCGGCACGCTCGCGCTGCGGCGCCTCCGGATCGTCCCCCCGGGACCGCAGCCCGATCAGGTGCACCAGGACGCCGACACCGATGATGCCCAGGCCGATTCCGATGTACATCGGTTCCATGACCAGCATCGGCAGCGAACCCAGGCCCAGCAGCACGCGCTCGGGCCAGCGGGCCAGCCCAAACAGCCAGCCGCCGGTGGCCACCGCCAGTGCGGCAACGGCCACGAGGGAAACGGCGAGCGCGAGCAGGACCGTGGCCGGCCCACCCTGCATCAGGAGTCCGATGCCGGGTCCTGACATCACGAAGATGAACGGGACCAGGAACGCCGAGAGCGTGTAGCGCCACGTCAGCCACATGGTTTGGATCGGCTTGCCGCCCGTGATCGCCGACGCCGCGAACGGGGACAGCGCAGTGGGCGGAGAAACTTCGCTGAGGACTGAGTAGTAGAAGATGAACATGGCCGCGGCGAAGGCCGGAACACCAACGTCCTGCAGCGCCGGCCCGATGATGACCCAGGAGATGATGAAGCTGGCGGTTACGGGAACGGCCAGTCCGAGCAGGGTCACCGAGATCGCGGAGAACACCGCGGTCAGCAGCAGGCTGCCTCCGGCGAAGTCCACGATGATGTTCGCCAGCTTCAGGCCCAGCCCGGTCAGGGTCATCACGCCAACGATCAGTCCGGCGGCGGCCATGACCGGGATGACGGACAGCGCGCCGGTGGCGCCGGCGGCCAGGGCATCCCAGATGCGCCGCGGGGTCATCCATGACTGCTTGTCCAGGAAGCTCAGCACGAAGGCCAGCCCGGTGGCATAAACGACGGCGCGGAAGGGCGTCATGCCCATCATCATGAACACCACAATCGCGGCCAGGGAGCTGAAGTGGTATCCGAAGCGCAGCAGGAGCCGCCCGATCGGCTTGACCTCGAAGTCCACCGCCTTGGTCTTGAACCGGCGGGCGTCCATCTCGATGGCCAGGATGATGCCGAAGTAGTACAGCAGCGTGGGAATGGTCGCCCAGATGAGGACCTGCAGGTAGGACACGCCCAGCAGCGCCGCGATGATGAACGCCGCAGCGCCCAGCGTGGGCGGGGACATGATGGCTCCGATGCCGGCCGCGGCCAGGATGGCGCCGCCGTGCTCCTTCGGGTATCCGGCTTTGCGCAGGAGCGGCCAGGAAATACCGCCAAGCGTCACCGTGGTGGCCACGCCGGATCCCGACACGGTGCCCAGGAGGAACCCGGCCAGGGTTACGGTCCGGCCCGGACCTGACTTGGACTGCCCGAAGGCCGAGAAGGAGAGGTCAATAAAGAACTTGGTGGCGCCGGAGGAGGCAAGCACGGCGCCGTAAATGGTGAAGAGGATGATGTACGACGCCGCCACGTCGGTGGGCACCCCGAAGAGGCCCTGCGTTCCCATGACGTTGTGGCCCACCAGGCGGATCCAGCTGAAGTCCGACGTGTTGAAGGGCGCGGGCACCATGCTGCCGAAGGAGGCATAGGCGAAGAAGGCCAGCACCACCAGCGGAACCAGGATGCCGACCGTGCGCCGGGATGCTTCCAGGGTAACCAGGATGGCGATGATCCCCATGAACAGGTCCAGGTACGTGGGGGTGATGGCCCGGCGGAAAAACCCGTCCCAATCGGAGGCAATGTAGACAAACGGAACCAGGGCAATGACTGCCAGCAGCCAGTCCGCAATGTGCGGGTTATCGGAGCGGCCCTGTTCCTTGGCCTTTTCGGACCGGCCCCAGCCTCGGTACACGAGGAAGGTCATGGCCAGCCCCAGCCCCAGGAACATCGGCAGATAGAACTGGGTGGGCATCGGGCGGAACACCCAGTACAGCGCAAACAGGGACAGCCCCACTCCGAGGGCCTTGATGACGGTGGCGGGAACGCCGCTGAGCTGCCGGGCAGGTTTTTCCGCTTCGAATTCGGCAATCAGGGCCTCTTCGTCAACCACGCTTCCGCGTTCGAGGGGGTTGACGATTTCGTCGTCGCCCTCATGGCCGAGCTGCTCGGACCGGCGAAGCGGGTCATCCGTGGTGCGCCGGGCGGTGCCGCCCCGGGCCTGGACGGCGCCGTTGCCGCGTTCTCGCTTGTTCATGGGTTCTCCTTGAGTTCTAGCGTCACGAAGGGATCGCCGTCATCGACCAGCGTCCACAGTTCCAGCGGAGGTGCGCCGTCAGCGTGGACCGTTCGCCGGCCGAGGTCCGTCGCGGCGACGGAGAGCCGGGTGAAGGCGGCGGGGTGCGAGGGGTCCGGTGCTGCGACCCAGCTTCTCCGGTCCCCGGATTGCGCAGGTTCCGGAGCCCCGGGAACGGCGTAATACTCTTCCAGTACGGCCAGTTGGTCGGCGGCAAGCTGCACCAGCAGATAGCTGCCCCCGGGCTGGATGTCGTAGCGTTCCTCGGCCACGGTTCCGTAAATGGAGTTCCGGTAGCTGAGCGCAAAGGAGCCGCCGTCAACGGGCACCGCGGCCAGCTCGCCGTCGTCGTTGCTGATGCTCAGGGTCCACTCAGCAGGGCGGTCCTGCTGGCCGGCAGCCGCCGCGATTCCCGCGGCGGCTCCGGCTCCGAGCAGGCCCAGCACCAGGACGACGGCGGCCGGCCGGCGCATGGTGCCTAGCTTCCCGCCTGGTCGAAGTAGGTCTTAGCGCCGGGGCAGGTATCGACGTAGGAGACGTCTCCGGCGGTGGAGGCATCCATTTCCTTCGCCGAGGGGTGGACCTTCTCCAGCTCTTCTACGTTGTCGAACAGCGCTGCCGCGATGTCCTGCTGCAGCTGCTCGTCCATCTTGGGGCTGGCGACCAGCAGGTTCGGTGATGCGATGGCCTGGACTGCTTCGGTCTGGCCTTCGTACGTGTTGGCCGGAATTTCCTCGGCCAGGTAGTACTCACCGTAGGAATCCGCCATGGTTTCGGCGTACTGGCCGATGGGCAGCAGGACCATGTCGCCGTCGCTGGCCAGGTCGATCAGCGCGCCGGTGGGCAGCCCGCCGGACCAGAATCCGGCGTCGATGGTTCCGTCGCGCAGGGCGGCCACGGTTTCCGCGACGCCGAGCTGGCGGCGCTCCACGCTGTCCGGATCGACGCCGGCGGCCTCGAGAATGCGCAGGGCACCGACTTCGGTGGCGGAGCCCGGGGCGCCCACGGAGACCACCTTGCCCTCCAGCTGCTCAGCCGTGGTGATGCCGGTTCCGTCAACGGTGACGGCCTGGAGGTAGTTGTTGTAGATGTTGCCCAGCGAGCAGATCTCCTGCGGCTTGCCCTCGAATTCCCCCACGCCTTCCACAGCGTCGGACACCACGTCGCCCACCGAGAAGGCAATCTGGGCCGATCCGTTGGCGATCAGCAGGACGTTGTCCACCGATGCGTTGGTCTCCTGGACCGTGGCGTCGTAGCCGTCGATGTTCTCGCGGATGACCGTGGCGAAACCACCGCCAAGGGGGTAGTAAACGCCGCCGGTTCCGCCGGTGGCAATGGACAGGGTGCCGCCGCTGCCGTCGGCGCCGGCACCGGAGTCTCCGGAGGTGTCGGGGCTGCCGCAGGCGGAGAGGAGGAGTGCTGGTGCCAAAAGGACTGCGGCGCCTGCGCGCAGCCAGTTCCGGTTGATGGAACTCATGGATTTCTCCTTGGGTAGGTTCACAGGGGTGCGGATGCAGTGCTGGTGGAGCGGGTGCGGTGCGGTGCTGTGCTGGAGCAGGAGGAGCAGGTTCAGGAGGTGCTGGAGCAGGAGGAGCGGGTTCAGGAGGAACGGAGGGTGGTGCTGAGCGAAGCGTTTGTGCTGCGGGGAAGCCGATCCGCCCGGCTGTTTGTGCGGGGTCGGGAACCGGCGGCTGCTAGTTGGGGCGGAATTATTATCTGACCCAACGCCGGTGGGCCGGGCGCGTCAAGCGTGCCGCAGTACGGCGCAGCAGTGCTGCCGTCCGAGGTACGCGTGCCGCTGCGCCGGGTGCAGGGCAGTAGCGGTGACCAGCAACACTGCTGGTTTTCCGGGATCATTTGGAGACTGTATCCAATTTCCACGCTTAATGTAACCCATGTCACATTAAGCGGTTTCCGCGGTCGGCCACAGCCTGGGCCAACGGTGCTTAGCGGGCCTCGAGAAAGGCGCGCAGGGCCTCAACGGCGTGTTCCCGGTGCTCGTCCAGGAGCCGTATCAGGCGGGCAGTATCCTGCTGCTCAAAGGCGTCAATAATCAGCAGGTGTTCACGCTCCACCCGCTCCCGGTTGCTTTCCACTCCGTAGTACACAAAGCGGTAAGCCTCGGTGGCGTCCCACAGCACCTGCACAATCCGGTCCAGCCGCGGCATGCCCGCGGCCTCCACCAGGACAAAGTGGAAACGGCGGTTTGCTTCGGTCATCCGCAGCAGGTCCCCCGCGGCCGATGCGGCTTCAACCTCGGCGGCGGCGTGGTGCAGTGCCTGCAGGACGCCGGGGGAAGGAACCGTCTTCAGAGCGGAGCGGGCCGCTTCGGTTTCCAGCAGCTGCCGCAGGCGGTAAACCTCCAGCAGGTCATCCAGGGACAGGGTGGCAACCTTGTGTCCGCGGTGGGGTTCGTAGACCACCTGGCCTTCGCTTTCGAGCACCTTGAAGGCCTCGCGCAGCGGGACCCGGCTCACCCCGAACCGTTTGGCCAGGGCGTCTTGGCGCAGGGGCTGGCCCGGCACAAATTCACCCGCGCTGATGGCCCGGCGAAGCTGGGTCAGGACAAAGGCCTGAGCCGTCGGAGGGCGCGCCTGCCCGTTATCCGAACCATCGGTCACGGGCACTCCCGCGCTGGATATGCGCTCACACCGCAAATCCTAGCCCGAACCGCGGGGGCCTCCCGACCCGCCCGATCCCGCAGGGAGTTCAGGGCCCTTGTGGCGGGGACCACTCAAAGGAGTCGCTAGACTACCCGGATGCCCCAAGATGATCAGCCCCGGGACGGCGAACACCAGCCCACCTCCGGCGAAAAGGCCACCGACGATTTTGTTGTCCGCAGCCATACACTGCCCTCCGGTCTGCACTACACCACCACCACCGGACGCATGGTGCTGCGCACCGAGGAAACCAAGGACGGCAAGGCCAACGGATTCCGGCCCAAGGCCGAGATCTTTCTGGTGGCCTACACCGCCGACCAGCAGCCTTCGACCCCGGCACCGGACCCGGCGGGCGGCGGCTCAGCGGGTAACGGCCCTGCGGACAGTGGCTCAGCCGTGCCAAACCCGGCCAACCGGCGGCCGGTGGTCTTTGCCTTCAATGGCGGGCCGGGCTCATCCTCGGTGTGGCTCCACATGGGCCTGCTGGGGCCGCGCATGGTGGATTCCGGAGACGTGGGGTCACTGACCCCTCCTCCGTTCGGATTGACGGACAACCCGGAAACGCTGCTGCAGCATGCGGACCTGGTGATGATCGATCCCGTGAACACCGGGTTTTCCCGGGTGGTTGACGGCACCGAGTCCGGCGAATTCCATGGCTTCGAAGCGGACCGCGACCTCGTGGCCGAGGTGATCCGGCTGTGGACCACCCGCAATAACCGCTGGCTGAGCCCCAAGTACCTGGTGGGAGAGTCCTACGGGACGCTCCGCGCCGTCGCTGTCGCCGGTCGACTGTTCGACGCGTACGGCATGGCAGTGAACGGACTCGGGCTGATCTCCACGGTCCTGAACATGGCGACGCTGAATTTCGCCCCCGGCCGCGACACGCCCTATGCCCTTCATCTGCCCACGTATGCAGCCATTGCACATTTCCACGGCCGGCACGGGGACCGTGAACTAGCTGACGTGGTGCGCGAAGCCGAGGAGTACGCGGGCCGGGAGTTTGGCTACGCCCTCACGCAGGGAGCGCGGCTGGGCACGGACGAGTTCGACGCCGCCGTCGGCCGGCTGGCTGCCATCACCACGCTGGACCCCGGGTTTATCCGGCGCACCAACCTGCGCTGGGACTATGCCCAGTTCTCCGCCGAGCTGCTGCGGGAGCAGAATCTGGTGGTGGGTCGGATCGACGGCCGGTTCACGGCTCCGCCGGCGGACCAGCAGGAATCGACCAACTGGGATGATCCCAGCCTGCGCGCCATCAACGGACCCTATTCGGCGGCCGTGAACCACTATGTGCGGGCTGAGCTCGGTTATGAGAACGACCTGCCGTACGAGATCCTCACCGGCCGGGTGCAGCCGTGGAGCTACAAGAGTTTTGAGGGGGTGCCGGTGGATGTCACCGGCACATTGGAACGGCTCCTGGCCCACAACCCATCACTGCGGATTCATGTGGACTATGGGTACCACGACGGCGCGACGCCCCATTTTGCCGCCGAATACGTCTGGGCGCACATGAGGTTGGATGATGGCGCGCGGGCTCGGTTCTCGCACCACTATCACGAGGCCGGGCACATGATGTACCTGAAACCGCAGTGCCGGCTGGACCAGCTGGCCGCACTGAGCGGGTTTGTCACCGCCGGCTGACCGCAGCTAGCGGGCGGCGAAGTGCCACCAGATCCCGCCGACAAACACGGTGCCGGCGGCGAAGGCGAGCGCCAGCTCCACCAGGATGCCCACTCCCATGGCCTTCAGCGCCGCATAGCTGGCTGACCATGCCTCCGGCAGGCTGCGCCGGCGAAGGAACTCGCTCAGCAGCAGCCCTGCGGCGAACCCCACAATAAGGCCGACCACGGGAATCAGGAACATCCCGACAATTCCCACCGCCACCCCGGCCATGACCGAGGTGTTGGGAACTTGGCGTTGTTTCAGCCGCCGTCCGGTCAGCACCGCACTGGCCAGCAGGCCGCACAGCGCCAGTGCGGCACCCACGCCAAAAGCCCACCACGCAGCTGCACTCTGCAGGCCCAGGGCCCACCCGAGCAGCGCGGCGATAATGAGGATGCTGCCCGGCAGGACCGGAATGACTATTCCCGTCATGCCCACGGCTATGGCCAGCGCAGCGATGACGGTAATGATGATGTCGGGGTCCATGCACCCAGTCTTCCATCCGGACCGCGGTGACCGGCCGCGGCACGGCGGTGGCGCAGCTGTCGCCAATCCCCCGGTACCGATACTAAGGTTGCTTACAGAGCGGCGACCCCGGTCTGCACCCAACGGCATCAGGAGAGACAGATGAGCACCGACCCAGGCAACAACGGCCGGCCCGGAGCACCCAACGGCCCCAGCGACAACGCCGGCAATCCCGTGGGACCGGACGGCGGCCGGCTGCGTGACCGCTCCGCCAGGACTCCCACGGCCGACGAAACGCAGGTCATCCCCTCCGGGACCGGACGCGCCGACACTGGCTCCGCGGCCGGCGCAACCGCCGCGGGAGCAGCTCCCGGCGACCAGCAGCCCGACCAGCAGCAGCCCGACCAGCGGCGGTCCGGCGATCAGCAGCACGACGACGACGGCTCCACCCGCACGCTGCCGGTCAGCGCCACGAAGGATCCGGGGCCAGACTACGACACCACCGATTCCCGCGCTGGCCGCGGATTTGATGAGGATTCCGCAACGGGCAGCGGCACTGCCGATCACAGCCGCACGGCACTGCCCGGCAAGGCCAACCGCGAGGCCCTGCTGGCCATGGAAAAGGAGCGGTTCGGCGGCATGAAGTTCGGAGCTGCCTTTTTCGGCTGGCTGACCGCCACCGGCATGGTGGTCCTCCTCTCGGCGCTGGCCGCAGCCATTGGTGCCGCCGTCGACTTCTCCACCGACAATGACCTGGGCCAGTCCCTTGATCAGGCGATGGCTAACCAGAGTGCAGGGATCATCGGCACGGTCATCCTGCTGGTCGTCCTCCTGCTCGCATACTTCGCGGGCGGCTATGTGGCCGGCCGGATGGCTCGCTTCAATGGCCTGAAGCAGGGTCTGGCGGTATGGCTCTGGGCCCTGATCGCCGGAGTGGTTGTGGTGGTGCTGGGACTAATCTTCGGCGACGATATCCGCAGCATCAACCAGCTGAACACCGTTGCGCCGCTGCCGGAGGACCTTGACGGAGCAACCGCCGTAACCTGGCTCGCCATTGCCGCCACGCTGGCGGCAACGCTGATCGGTGCGCTGCTCGGCGGCTTGGCCGGCATGCGCTATCACCGCCGCATCGACCGGGCGGATTACAGCGAGGCCGACGTCCGCGCCTAGCCGTCCCGCGCCACTCGCCACGCACAAACAGGCCGGCCCGCACACTTTTCGTAAGTGTGCGGGCCAGCCTGCTGGTGGGGTTTACCTTTACGGCGAGGGAGTGCCGCCGTTGACGTTCAGCGTTTCGCCGATGACGTAGCTGGATTCGGGCGACGCCAGGAAAACGTAGGCCGGAGCGAGCTCGGTCGGCTGGCCGGCGCGGCCCAGCGGGGTGTCCTTGCCGAACTCAGGCAGCATCTCCTTGGGCTGGCCGTCGGATACCTGCAGCGGCGTCCAGAACGGTCCCGGAGCCACCGCGTTGACGCGGATGCCCTTGGGCGCCAGCTGCTGGGCCAGGCCCTTGGTGAAGTTGTTGATGGCGGCCTTGGTGCTGGCATAGTCCAGCAGGAAGGGCGACGGGTTGTAGGCCTGGATTGATGTGGTGTTGATGATGCTGGAGCCGGCCGGCAGGTGCGGCAGCGCGGCCTTGGTGATGCGGAAGAACGCGTAGATGTTGGTCTTGAACGTGTCATCGAGCTGCTCGTCGGAGAGGTCCTCGAGGTTTTCCACGGCAACCTGCTTGCCCGCGTTGTTCACCAGGATGTCCAGCCCGCCCAGGGCCTCGACGGCGTCGGACACCAGCTGCGCGCAGTATGCGGCGTCGCGGACGTCACCGGGAAGCGCCACGGCCTTGCGGCCGGCGGCCTCAATGAGGCGGACAATTTCCTGTGCGTCCTCTTCTTCCTCGGGCAGGTAAGCCAGTGCGACGTCGGCACCCTCACGGGCGTAGGCGATGGCCACGGCCGCGCCGATGCCGGAGTCGGCTCCGGTAATGAGCGCTTTGCGCCCTTCCAGGCGGCCGGTGCCGCGGTAGGACTCCTCACCGCGGTCCGTCTTCGGCTCCAGGTCCGCGTCCAGGCCGGGCTCCGGCTGGTCCTGCTTCGGCGGCGTAATCGTCGGGAAGCGGTCCACCGGGTTCTGGAAGGTGTACTGGTCATTGGTGCTGCCGTTGGTCATGGAGTTTCCCACTTTCGGTAGGTCATTCTGCATGCGGTACGCCCGTCCCGGGCGGGCGGATTCCCGCCGGAAGCAACAAGCGTAAGTATGCTTACTATCCTAGACCGGAGGGGCTTGCTGCCTCAAGTTCCGTGTCGCGGCGGCTAGAACAGCATGCTGAGGAAGCCCACGCTGACGCTGGCAACCAGCGCGATAATCAGGAGCCAGACAATGACGGTTCGGTACTTATTCATGGTTCGCATAGTTCCACGAGTCTACCCAGCGGGCGCCTCCGGTCCCCGGTCCAGGCAGGAGCGGACAGGGCTGCCGGCACGGAAATGCCTCTAATCAGCGCCGGGCGCGGTGCCGCCCCTCCCCCACGGACCCCATGACGGGCAGGATGAGAGTTAATCCCGAGAGAACGGATGAGCAAATGAGCACACCCGATGAGGACCGCAAGCGGATAGTCGTGGGCGTGGACGGGTCCCGGCTGTCCATTGAAGCCCTGTGGAAAGCCCAGCGGCTGGCTGCGGTTCTCGGCTGCCCGCTGCAGGTGGTCACGGTGTGGGAGCAGGCCGTTTCCCTGACCGCCCCCGTCCCCACCGACGTCTGGTCCCCCCAGGTGGAGGCCGAACACATCATGGCCGAGGTGCTGGAGGAAGCATTCGGCTCCGCGATTCCGCCGGACCTGACGCAGACTCCGCTGGTGGGCCGGGCGGTGGAACTGCTGATTGAGGCCAGCCGGGGAGCGGAAATGCTCGTGGTGGGAAACCGGGGGCGGGGCGGGTTCGCCGGGCTGCTGCTCGGCTCCGTCAGCTCGGTCCTGGCCGCCCACGCCCGCTGCCCCGTCCTCATCGTGCACCGCGGAGAATCCGAAGAACCCTCCTAGGTTGGAAGAACTGTCGCAGGTCAGCTGTCCGCGGAGGCCCGCCGCAGGATAATGAGCGCACCGGCGGCGGCAACCACCATCAGGACCACGCCAATAAACGACGTGGTGAACACGCCGGAGTCAAAGGCCGCCCGGGCGGATTCCAGCAGCTGCTGGGCAGCACCTTCCGGCAGCCGCTGGGCCGCTTCGACGGCTCCGCCCAGGGTTTCGGAGGCGGCTTCGGCGTCGGCCGGGGTGAGCCCGGCGGGCAGCACCACGCCGTTCCGGTAGTCGGCCGTCAGGATGCTGCCAAGCACCGCCGTGCCCAGGACCGCACCGACTTCATAGGCGGTCTCGGAGATCGCCGAGGCGGCGCCGGCCTTGGTGGGGGGCACGGACGAGAGGATGAGGTCATTGGAGATGGTTTCCGCAGCGCCGACCCCCAGGCCGAGCACCATGAAAGCCAGCATGAGCTCACCCACGCCGCCGCCTCCGGTCATCAGGATGATGGTGTAGCCCACCGCATTCAGGAGCAGGCCGCCGGCAATAATGTAGCCGGGCCGTACGTGCCGAACCACGCGCACCACCGCCAGTCCGGCAATGATGGTCAGCAGCAGCCCCGGCAGCATGATCAGCCCGGCCTGCTGCGGAGACTTTTCCAGCACCAGCTGCAGGTGCTGGGACAGGAAGAAGATGAACCCGACCAGGGAAAAGACGCTGAGCAGGTTGGCGCCGATGGAGCCGCTGAAGGTGGGATTGCGGAACAATCGCACATCCAGCATCGGATGCAGACGGCGGAGCTGGCGGCGGACAAAGAGGATGCCGAACACCAGCCCGACGGCGATCGGCAGCAGCGACTCGGCGCCAACCCCCGACGTCGAAATCGCCTTGATGCCGTAAACCACCGGGAACATGGCGGCCATGACCAGCAGGATGCTCCACACGTCCACCGGGCCGGGGTTGGGGTCGCGTGATTCGGGCAGCAGCACCGGGCCCAGGACCAGCAGCGGAATCAGCACCGGAACGGACAGCAGGAACACCGAGCCCCACCAGAAGTGCTCCAGCAGCAGTCCGCCGACAATGGGCCCCAGTGCCGCGCCGCCGGAGAAGCCCGCGGCCCAGACGGCAATGGCGATCCTCCGCTGGGACGGAACCGTGAAGATGTTCCGGATCAGGGACAGCGTGGCCGGCATCAGCATTGCGCCGAACAGGCCGAGCAGTGCGCGGGCGCCAATCAGGGCTTCGGCGGAGGGCACAAACGCCGCTGCGGCGGAGACCAAACCAAAGCCGGCGCTGCCGATCAGCAGCAGCCGCCGCCGGCCGATGCGGTCGCCCAGGGCACCCATCGGAACCAACAGTCCGGCGAGCACCAGGGCGTAGATGTCCACGATCCACAGCAGCTCGGTGCCGCTCGGCGCCAGGGCGCGCGACAGAGACGGGATGGCAAAGCTCAGGACGGTGTTGTCGACGGAAATCAGCAGCACCGGCAGCATGAGCACAGCCAGTCCCAGCCATTCACGCCGGCCGGCTCGTTGGATGTGGGGTGCTTCCTGTACCGCGGGCACAGCTGTCTCCTTCGCTCATCGTTGGGGTGTGTCAGCAGGTGCGGATCGAGTCCGTTCGCTTACTGTACCGTCTAGACTGTACAGCAATAGATGGCGTAGCGTAAACGTATGCCTGAGCACACTTCCACCCGGGACCGCATCCTCTTCGCCTATGAGGAGCTGCTGATCAATGAAGGTCCCCGCGGCGCCACAATGGACGCCGTTATCGCGCTGGCCGGCGTGTCCAAAGGCGGGCTGCTGTATCACTTCAAGAACAAGGAAGCCCTGGCCGCCGCCCTCATCACCAGGCTGGGGGAACTGGCGGACATCGATATGAAGGCGATGAGCGCGGACCCCGAGGGCCCGGCCCGGTACCTGGTCCGCGAGTCCGTGTACGTGGGCAGCGCACTGGACCGCGCGCTGATCGGCGTCGTCCGCCTGGCCCAGGCCTCGGACCCTGAGGCATCGGCAATGCTGGAACGGATCCACCACAACTGGATGCAGCTGATTCTCGGGGAGGTCGGCAATCCGGCCATCGCGCGCGCCATCCTGCTCCTGGGCGACGGACTGTATTACAACCAGGGCCTCGCCGGCGGCTGGCCGCGGGAAAAGAGCACGTCAACCGCGGAATCCGTGGCAGAGCTGCTGGAGGTGGTGGAAGTCCTCAAGGCCCACGCAGCATCCCTGCAACGCTCGAGCTGAGGCCTGTGCCAGAGTAGGGCCATGGACATCAGCACAGCAGACCTTTACGACCAGCACGGCGAGAACCTCGCGTCCGTGCCCCTGCAGTTTCAGAACCTTGGCGGCCATACCGCCTTCACCGGGCCCATCCGCACCATCCGGTGCATGGAGGACAACGGGCTGGTCAAGTCCACCCTGAACTCCCCCGGCGACGGCGCGGTGCTTGTGGTGGACGGCGGCGGGTCGCTGAACAGCGCCCTCATGGGGGACATGATCGCCGGGGCTGCGGTGGCCAACGGGTGGGCCGGCGTCGTCATCAACGGCGCCATCCGCGACCGTGGTGCAATAGCCGGGCTGCCGCTGGGAGTGAAGGCCCTGGGTTCCAACCCGCGCAAGAGCGCCAAGGACTCCGCCGGAGAAGTGGACGTCACCGTGGAATTTGGCGGTGTAGCCTTCCGGCCCGGTGCCGTTCTCTACGCCGACGGCGACGGCATCCTGGTCGAGCGCTGATCCCGCGCTGCTGAGGGCGGATCCGCTGCCGGCAGATCCGTCTATCCGGCAGCGGATTCCGGGAGCACGGTGGAGTCATGAATGATTCCGAGAAAACACCGCTGTTCACCGAAAGCATCCGCCGGGAATTCTACGAGCGCCGCGTCCTGGTTTTGGACGGTCCGCTGGATGACGACAATGGAACGCTGCTCGCCGCGCAGCTCATCAGTCTGGCCGCGGAGGACCCGCTGACCGACATAGCCCTGTGGATCCACTCCCCCGGAGGTTCCGTCCCGGCGATGCTGGCCATCCGCGACCTTATGCGGACGATCCCGAATGATGTCTCAACCCTGGCGTTTGGCATCGCGTGCTCCGCCGGCCAGTTCCTGCTCTCCGCCGGAACGCACGGCAAGCGCCGGGCACTGCCGCATGCCCGCATCCTGATGCACCAGGGATCGGCCGGCATTGCGGGCACCGCCGTCGACATTGAGCTGCAGGCCGATGACCTGCGGCACACCCGGGACACCGTGCTGCGGCTCATTTCCGAAGACACCGGACAACCGGTGGAGCGGATTTTCGAGGACTCGCTGCATGATCACTGGTACACGGCCCGGGAGGCGCTGGATTACGGGTTTGTCGATTCCATTGTGCAGGGCTTTGACGATTTCCGGCCCCGGCACCGGGTGGCCGCGGGATTCGGCCGCGCCGCCGCGCCCGCCATTGCGGAGGAGGTCCGATGAGCAGTTACACCATCCCCAACGTGATCGCGCAGCATCCGCGCGGCGAACGGATCATGGACATTTACTCGCATCTGCTCACGGAGCGGATTGTCTACCTTGGCACGCCCCTTGACGCCGGAGTGGCGAACGCCCTGATCGCCCAGCTGCTGTACCTGCACTCGGCCTCGCCCGATTCCGACATTGACCTGTACATCAACTGTGAGGGCGGCGATCCCAGTGCCATGCTCGCCGTGTATGACACGATTCGCTTTATCCGCCCGGACGTCGCGACCACCGTTGTTGGCCAGGCCGTCGCCGTCGGCGCCGTGCTGCTCGCCGCCGGCGCCGAAGGAAAGCGCGCTGCCCTGCCGCACGCACGGATTGTTCTTCACCAGCCCGCGGCGCAGGGCCGCGGCACCATACCCGACCTGATTTTGCAGGCTGACGAGCTGGTGCGCGTCCGTTCGGACATGGAGGCCATCCTCTCCCGGCACTCCGGTCAGAGCGTTTCGGCGCTGCGTGCGGACACCGACCGCGACCGGCTCTTCACTGCGGCGGCAGCCAGGGACTACGGGCTGATTGACCATGTCATTGATAAAGCCTGAGCCGCGGGCCCGGGTTTTTCAGGCAGCCAGGGTAAAGGAACCGCGGCCGACGGCGGGGCTGGCCGGCGCCTGCACAGCAGTTGCGCTGCCGCTGGCAAGGATCAGCGTTTCAGCTACGGCCAGGGTCAGGTCAACCAGCTTGACGCCAAGGGCACCGGCAACGGCCTCGATCATTTCGCTCGAGGGTTCCTTGAGTCCCCGCTCGATCTCCGAGAGGTACTGCGGGGAGAGGCCGGCCCGAGCGGCGATTTCTCCCAGCGTCATACCGCGGTTGTGACGGAGCCGTCTCAGCAGCTCACCGAGGACCTCCCGCCACAGGGGCTCCGGCGGTGTGCGGGGTGCGTCCACACCGGCGTCACGGTCACGCACCGGTTCTGAAACTCTGAATGCAGCGATGTCAGCCATGCTTGATCGTAAAACGGAGATGCCGGCCGGCAACAGGGTCTCTGCTGTGAGCAGAGGAAGCAGATGCTGACTCATATGATGGGCCGGACTGCTATTTCACAGCGCGCTAGGAGCACTCCCGTGGCCAATGTCCTGATGTTCCACCACGTCCTGGGGCTGACGCCCGGCATGGATGCCTTTGCCGATGTGCTGCGTGAAGCCGGGCATACCGTCACCGTCCCCGACCTCTTTGACGGGCGGACTTTTCCCGAGCTTGCCGACGGCATGGCTTACGCCGAAGAGGTCGGTTTTCAGGAACTGGAGGACGCCGGAGTGCGGATTGCCGGACGCTTTCCGCCGGGGATGGTCTACATCGGATTCTCCCTCGGCGTCCTGCCGGCCCAGCGGCTGGCGCAGACCCGGCCCGGCGCCCGCGGCGCCGTGCTGGTCAGCTCCTGCGTTCCGCTCGGCGTCTTTGCGGATTCCTGGCCCGCGGGTGTTCCCGTGCAGATTCACGGCATGGACAAAGATCCCATTTTCGTGGATGAGGGAGACCTCGCCGCCGCGGAGAACCTGATGGACACCACTGCGGAAGCGGAGCTGTTCCTCTACCCGGGCAGCTCCCACCTGTTCGCCGACATCAGCTTGGATGACTACGACGAAACAGCAGCACCCGCGCTCACGGCGCGGGTGCTGGAATTACTGGCCCGGACGGACGCATAAGACCGCAGCAGCGCCCGGCGTCCTGCAGCTCTTAGGCGTTCCAGAGTCCGTAGGAGTCTGCCAGCGATGAGATTTTCTGCGCGCGCGCCAGGCGCGGCAGGTAGGAACCGTCTCCCACCACTGCGCCGGCGGCGTGCGCTTCGAGCAGTTCATGGGCCCACTGGACTTCCGACTCGCTCGGCGACAGCCCTTGGTTGATGGTGTCGGCGGCGTCGGGCATCAGGCACAGCTTGCCGGTCATGCCCATGGACTGGGTGACCTTGCAGGCTTCAAGCAGCTTCTCGCCCAGGGCGCCAACGGTGGGGCCGTCAATGGGACCGGGCAGCTGGCCGACGCGGGAGGCAACCACCAGCTTGGAACGGGCGTAGGCCAGCGCCATCGGATCGTCGGAGGCGCCGGTGTCGCGGCGGAAGTCGCCGACGCCGAAGGCGAGGCGGAAGGTGCCGGGAGCGGAGGCAATCGCCGTCGCGTTCTCGATGCCCAGGGCGGACTCCACCAGGGCGAGGACCGGGGTGCCGGCCTGCAGCCGCATGGCGGTGTGGGTCACCTGTTCAGGCTTTTCGGTCATTGCCAGCATGACGCCGCGCAGGCCCGGAGCCTTAGACAGTGCGGCCAGGTCATCAGCCCAGTAGTCGGTTTCGATGCCGTTGACGCGCACCCAGGCGGTCATGCCGGTGGAGAGGGCTTCAACGACGCGTTCGCGGGCCTCCGCCTTGCCGGCTGCGGGAACTGCATCTTCCATGTCGAACACCACTGAGTCCGCTTCGGACACCAGCGCGGGAGCAAAATTCGCTTCGTTTGCCGCAGATGCAAGCAGCCAGGAACGGGACAGTTTTGCGGGCAGCGACGCGGCGCGGCTGTTTCGAAAGGGGGCCATGGATAAGACACTACTTTCACGGCGGCGGTTCCTAAAATGGGACAGCCGGATTGTGTCGACCGTCACCTGCCCGGTTCCGCCCGTGGGCGCCGCGGCCTAGCCGGGGAGGCCGGGACTTCCGGCCGAACCCGCGGCAGCGCGCATTTCAGCGATCAGCAGCCTCAGGAAGATGATCAGCAGCACCAGCGCCCACACCACCAGGACCGCCACCGCGGCCACGGCCAGAAAGTAGAGAAGACCGAAAATCACACCAATTCCAGATGCAGCCATGATGATGTCCCCCACTGTTGCCCGGCACGTTGCTCCGAGGCTACACGGGTATTGACTCGCGGCGGCTCAGGAGGCCCTGAGGCCGGGACCGGCGGAACTCAACCGGCAGGGGCTGCGTCCTTGATGTCCTGCTCATCTATGCCGAGCAGCTCCAGCTTGCCGCTCCTGCGGTCCGCCAGGTATTCCTTCATTTCCCGCTTGATAACCGGCAGCAGCAGGTACACGCCGAGCAGGTTCACGAACGCGCAGACAAACAGCGCGGCGTCGGCGAAGCTGATGACCTGGCTGAAGGAGAGCACGCAGCCCGCCACGGTGAAGGTCAGGAAGATGACCTTATAGGCGATTTCCCGGCGCCGGCCGCGACCAAAGAGGTATTCCCAGGACTTCAGCCCGTAGTAGGACCACGTGATCAGGGTGGAGTATGCGAAGAGCGCGACGGCGATGGAGAGGACAACCGGGAACCATGGCAGGACGGTGGCGAAGGCGTCGGAGGTGAGGATCACGCCGTCGGGCGCATCCCCGCCGCCCTGCACCTGGTCAATGCCTGCCTGCAGGCTCGGGGTGGACGCCATGATGATGGCCAGTGCGGTCATGGTGCAGATAAGGACGGTGTCCACGAGCGGCTCGAAGAGCGCCACGAATCCTTCGCTGACCGGACGGCGGGTCTTGACCGCCGAGTGGGCGATGGCGGCGGATCCGACTCCGGCTTCGTTCGAGAAGGACGCGCGCTGGAAGCCGACGATCATCACGCCGAGAATGCCACCGGCAAAACCCTCAGGCCGGAAGGCGCCCTCCACAATGGCTCCGAACGCTGCCGGAACGTTCTCGAAGTTGACGATGATGACAAACAGGCAGGCCAGGATGTAGACGCCGCCCATGGCCGGCACCAGTTTGGAGGTGGTGGCGCCAATGGATTTGATCCCGCCAAGGATGACCACTGCCACCATGGCAGCCAGCACCAGTCCGAATATCAGAGCAGCCCCGGCACTGCCGAGCAGGCCGTCGTCACCGCCGGTGACATTCTGGATCTGCGCGAACGTTTGGTTGGCCTGGAACATATTGCCGCCGGCAATTCCAAAAATCAGGATGGCCACCGCAAAGGTCCCGGTGAGGATCCTGGCCGGCCACCGGCCCAGCCGCCTAAAGGCCACCGGCAGGTACTTGAAGGGACCGCCGCTGATGGAGCCGTCTTCATGGACCTCGCGGTACTTCACGCCGAGCGTGCATTCCGCGAACTTTGAGGCCATGCCCAGCAGCCCGGCAAGGATCATCCAGAACGTTGCGCCCGGTCCGCCCAGGGCCATGGCCGCACCAACACCGGCGATGTTACCCAGCCCCACCGTGCCGGACAGGGCGGAGGTGAGGGCCTGGAAATGCGGCACTTCACCCGGATCATCCTTGGAGGAGAATTTTCCGCGGACCACCTGCGCGGCGACCCTCAATCCGCGGAACTGGATGAAGCCAAAGTAGAAGGTGAAAACCACGCCGGCCACGATGAGCCACGCGACAACAATCGGAAAACTGAGATCGCCGATGGTGACAGGGAAAAACACGACTGCGTTGAAAAGGTCCGAGATCGGCTCAAACACGGAGTTGATTGCGGAATCCACGGATCCGAGCCAGCCAACCTCCTCGGATGCCGGTGCCATGGGAACAACTGCCCGTGCTGTGTTCATTATTCAATCCCCGGTGAGTAGTAAGTCTGCTGCCGAATGAATAGAGCCAGCCTTACTTAACGATGGATGTAATCCAAATCACACCCTTGGCAGCGTGCCGGACGGACTTCGCGGAGTGCGCTCATATGATCGGCACCGCGGCGCTCACATGCTAGATTTATCCGCACCTATCCGCCCCGTCCCCAGGTGTGATCATGAGCAAACTCAGTGCCGCCACTTTGTCCGGCCTCTCCCCAAACCTGTCCGTCCCGTCCTATGACCGGTCGAACATCACCGTCGGAATTGTCCACTTTGGCGTGGGCGGATTCCACCGCGCACACCAGGCCATGTACGTGGACCGCCTGATGAACGCCGGCGGCGCAAGTGACTGGGGCATCTGCGGAGTGGGAGTCCTGCCTGCCGATGCGGCCATGAAAACGGTGATGGAAAACCAGGACTGCCTGTACACGCTGGTGGTCAAGAACCCTGACGGCATCCGGGAGGGCCGGGTGATCGGCTCCATCATCGAATACCTCCTGGCACCGGAGGATCCGGAAGCCGTGATCGAAAAGATGGCGGCGCCCGGGACGCGGATTGTCTCCCTGAGCATCACTGAGGGCGGGTACAACTTCCACCATGTCACCGGTGAATTCGACGCCGACAACCCCGCCGTAGCGGCCGATCTGGCTCCCGGGGCGGTTCCATCCACAGTGTTCGGGCTTGTCACCGAGGCCCTCGTGCGGCGCCGGGACCGCGGCCTGCCGCCGTTCACGGTTATGTCCTGCGACAACATCCAGGGCAACGGAGACGTTGCCGCCAAAATGTTCACGGCCTTTGCACGCCTCCGGGATCCGGAACTTGGCCAATGGGTGCAGGAGAATGTCGCCTTCCCCAACTCCATGGTGGACCG
This sequence comes from Arthrobacter citreus, assembly GCF_038405225.1. Lineage (NCBI taxonomy): Bacteria > Bacillati > Actinomycetota > Actinomycetes > Micrococcales > Micrococcaceae > Arthrobacter > Arthrobacter citreus. The sequence goes on along the minus strand of NZ_CP151657.1, from coordinate 3,588,759 downwards.
GATCACGCCCGTTACCACTGACGGGGACCGGGCCATGGTGGCGGAGGACTTCGGGGTGGAGGACGCCTGGCCGGTGGTGTGCGAGGACTTTGAGCAGTGGGTGCTGGAGGATGAATTCCCGCTCGGGCGTCCGGCCTTTGACGAGGTGGGCGTCCAGGTGGTGGACGACGTCGAACCCTATGAACTCATGAAGCTGCGCCTGCTCAACGCCAGCCACCAGGGCCTGTGCTATTTCGGCTACCTTGCCGGCTACCGGTACGCGCACGAGGTGTGCCAGGACCCGCTGTTCGCCAGGTTCCTGCTGGATTACATGGACAAGGAGGCCACGCCAACGCTCAAGCCGCTGCCCGGTGTGGACCTGGCCGGCTACAAGCACAAGCTGATTGAGCGGTTCTCCAACGAATACGTCCGTGACACGCTCGCCCGGCTGTGCGCCGAGAGCTCGGACCGGATTCCCAAGTGGCTGCTGCCGGTGATCCGCGAGAACCTGGCTGCCGGCGGCGAGATCCACCGCTCCGCCGCCATCGTTGCGAGCTGGGCCCGGTATGCCGAAGGCATCGATGAGCAGGGCGAACCCATCACTGTTGTGGACCGGCTGCGGGAGCCCCTGATGGCGGCAGCCGCGCACAACCGGGAAGAGCCGCTGGCCTTTGTCTCCAACCGGGAGCTGTTCGGCGACTTGGCTTCCAATGACCGCTTTGTCCGCGCCTACACGGGCGCGCTGGACACCCTGCACGACGACGGCGCCCGGGCCACCGTCCAGTCCCTGGTCACGGACCCGGCCACGGACACGGACTGGGCCACGGACCCGGACCGGTAGGCCGCCGCAGGTTCGCGCGGGCCGCTAGACCGTCCCGGCCTCGCCGGACAGTGCGGCCGCCAGCTCCTCGTCCACCAGCAGAGTGGTGACGAACCCGGCCTTCAGCACCGCGCGGACGGCGTCAGCGCGGGCGGCGCCCTGGGCCACGGCCACCACCTTGGGCGTGTGCTGCAGCTGGGACACCGTTACCGCCAGGACACGGTCCTCCAGTTCGGAGTTGACGGGCTGCCCGGCCGCGTCGAGCAGCCGGCCGGAACATTCGGCGACGGCGCCGGCCCGGGCAGCCTGCAGCCGCAGCCGGTTATCCACCCTGTTCCAGACCGTCGACAGTCCGGGCATCCATGCACCTACGGCAACGACGGCGGCGTCCAGCCCGTCTGCGCGGCCCAGCGTGTCCGCGATTTCCGGCTGCCGGCGCAGGCTCTCCGCAGTGTCAGCATTCTCCACGACCAGCGGAGCCCACAGCGGCCATGTCTTAACCCCGGGGTGCCTGCCCAGGCTCTGAATGAGCTCCAGGGAGTTGCCGCTTCCGGGAACCGGAAGCGCCCCGGCCAGCTGGACGATGTTGGACGGAGGCAGGTCCGTCACGTGCCGGGCCGCGAGATCCAGGGTGCGGGACCAGGAAATACCGAGCGTGGCATTGGGGAATGCCACTGCCATCAGTTCCGCGGCAGCCCTGTGGGCCATGGCTTCACGGGTAGTCAGGTCATCAGCGCCGGTGGGAGTGATTCTGACGTGTTCGACGCCGAGGATGTCCGCCAGCCGGCCCGGCTCGACCCCCGAACCCGGAGCGGGAAAGTGCACATCAATGTGCACAATGCCCAGGGCCAGGGCCTCTTCCAAGTGCCGCGCCACCTGGAATCGTGAAATTCCGTAGGCGCGGGCAATCTCCACCTTGGAGTGGTGCAAGAGGTAATAATCCCGGCCAATCCGGGCCAGGAGTTCCTCGTGGGACCAGTCTGTCGCAGCGATGACCTGACCCTGACCCTTCTCGATTAAGACGTTTACGGTTTGCTCATTTGAGTCTATCTGCTTACAGTTACTCCACAAATGAGCGCAAGGCAGTTCTCACATGAGCAAGGGTGACGTATGAGACTTGGACGCAGCGGCTCGGTCCGCACTCGACGGGCCGGCCGCAAAGCCGCGGCAGCCTCAGTGGCGGCGCTTGCCCTTGCACTCTCCGGGTGCGGCGGCGACAGCGCGGCGGGGCCCGAGGAAATAGTGGTGGCCATCGTTTCCAACCCGCAGATGACTGACGCCATTTCCCTCGAGGATAATTTCCGCGAGCAGTATCCCGACGTTGACGCCCGCTTTGTCTCCCTGCCGGAGAACGAGGCCAGGGCCAAGATCACGGCGTCCGTGGCCACGGGCGGCGGCGAGTTCGACGTCGTCATGATCTCCAACTATGAGACGCCCATGTGGGCCGAAAACGGGTGGATCACCAACCTGCAGGAGTACGCCGACTCCACCGAAGGCTACGATCCGGATGACTTTGTTCCCAACATCCGTGAGGCCCTGAGCTACGAGGGGGACCTGTATTCCGTTCCGTTCTACGGCGAATCCTCCTTCCTCGCCTACCGCGAGGATATTTTCGAGGCGGAGGGCCTGGTGATGCCTGAGCGGCCCACCTGGGAGGATGTGGCAAATTTCGCGGAGCGGCTGCATGACCCGGACAACGGCTTCTCCGGCATCTGCCTGCGGGGCTTGGCCGGCTGGGGCGAGGTGATGGCACCGCTGAGCACCATGATGAACACCTACGGCGGAGGCTGGTTTGATGAGGACTGGAACGCCACGCTGGATTCGCCGGAGGTGGAGGCCGCCGTGACCGATTACGTGGACCTGGTCCGCACGTCAGGCCAGCCGGGGGCGGCCACCAGCGGATTCGGCGACTGCCTGACCCAGTACAGCCAGGGCACCGCGGCCATGTGGTACGACGCAACCTCCATGGTCTCCTCAGTGGAGGACCCCGCATCATCGCTGGTGGTGGGAAAAACCGGTTACGCCCAGGCCCCGGTGGAGGAAACGGAATCCTCCGGCTGGCTGTACAGCTGGTCGCTGGCGATTCCCGAAACGAGCCAGAAGAAGGATGCCGCCTGGGACTTCATCTCTTGGATGACCAACAAGGACTACATCAAGCTGGTGGGCGAGGAAATCAGTTGGGAACGTGTCCCGCCGGGCAGCCGGCTGTCCACCTATGAGATTCCCGAATATGCCGAAGTGGCGGAAAACTACGCCGAACCCACGCTGTCGGCCATGGCCGGTGCATCCCAGGAAACCAGCATGGTGGGCGGAGTTCCGTACCCCGGCCTGCAGTTTGTCGGGATCCCCGAGTTCCAGGACCTCGGCACCCGGGTGGCGCAGCAGATATCCGCCGCCATTGCCGGACAAAAAACAGTGGCCGAAGCACTGGAACAATCGCAGCGCTACGCCGAAACCGTCGCGGAAAGCTACCAGTCAGGAGAAAACCAATGACCAGCCTGGTAGACAAGCACCACCAGAAGGTGCGCCGCGGCGCCGAACAGCGCCAGTCCCGGGGCATCTCCCGCGCAGAGGGCTGGCGGCGGCGGGGACCACTGCTGCCGGCTCTGGTCTTCACCCTGATAGTGACCCAGGTGCCCTTCCTGTTCACCATTTGGTATTCCCTGCAGAACTGGAACCTGCTCAACCCCGAGGGCGACAGGTTTGTGGGGCTGGGCAACTACGTGGAGATCTTCGCTGATTCCACCTTCCGGCAGGCCGCGCTGAACAGCGTGATCTTCACGCTGGGCTGCGTCTTTTTCGCCATGCTCCTCGGGATTGTCTTTGCCCTGCTGCTGGACCGGTCCTTTGCCGGGCGCGGCGTGGTCCGGACCCTGCTCATCACTCCGTTCCTGATCATGCCGGTGGCCGGTTCCCTGCTGTGGTCCGTGTCCATCCTGAACCCCAGCTACGGCCTGCTGAACTGGCTGATTGGACTGGTGGGCATTTCGCCGGTGGACTGGACGTCCACCCACCCGATTGCCTCCATCCTGATGTCCCTGGTGTGGCAGTGGACGCCGTTCATGATGCTGCTGGTCCTGGCCGGCCTGCAGGCCCAACCCAAGGATGTGCTGGAAGCGGCCCAGGTGGACGGCGCCGGCTGGTGGCGGACGTTCATCTCCGTCACCCTTCCGCAGCTGCGCCGCTACATTGAACTGGGCATCCTGCTCGGCGCCATTTACGTGGTGAACACCTTCGACCAGATCTACCTCATGACGGCGGGCGGTCCCGGCACGGCCAGCGCCAACCTGCCCTTCTACATCTACCAGCGGGCGTTCCTGGGCTTCGACATCGGGCAGGCCGCCGCCATGGGCGTAGTGGTGGTTATTGCCACGATCATCGTGGCCACCTTCGCCCTCCGCCTGATCTTCCGCAGCTTCGACGTAAAGGACTAGCCGTGGCCACGCAGACAGAATCGGCTTCCACCGGAAGCACCCCTCCCGCAAGCAAATCACCGGTGCCGGCACGCCGCGGTCGGTCCCGGACCGGCGGGTCACTGCTGACGGCACTGACCTGGATCATCGCCATCGGGTTCTTCTCCCCGGTGCTGTGGATGGTGCTCACATCGTTCAAGCAGGAGTCTGCGGCGGCGTCGAATCCTCCCACGTTCTTTTTCTCCCCCACCCTGGACCAGTATCGGGCCGTGCTGGACGCGGGGGCGGGTTCATACTTCGTGAACTCGATGATCGCCACCGGCGTTTCCACGATCCTGGTGGTGATCATGGCGGTGCCGGCCTCCTACGCCCTCAGCATCCGGCCGGTCAAAAAGACGCAGGACGTGCTGTTCTTCTTCATTTCCACCCGCATGCTCCCCGTCGTCGCCGTCATCATGCCCATCTACGTCATTGCGGGCCAGCTGAAAGTCCTGGACAACATTTGGACCCTGGTGGTCCTTTACACCTCCATGAACCTGCCCATCGCCGTGTGGATGATGCGCTCCTTCTTCCAGGAGGTGCCCGGAGAGGTGCTGGAAGCGGCACAGATGGACGGCGCAGGCCTGCTGAAAACCCTGTGGCGGGTGCTGATGCCCATGGTCGCCCCCGGCCTGGCCGCCACAGCCCTGATCTGCGTCATCTTCGCCTGGAACGAATTCTTCTTCGCCCTGAACCTCACGGCCGCACGGTCCGCCACGGTGCCGGTGTTCCTGGTCTCGCAAATGACCAGCGAGGGCCTGTACCTGGCCCAGCTGTCAGCGGCCTCGGTCCTCGCATCGCTGCCGGTGGTGATCGCGGGATGGGTGGCCCAGAAGCAGCTGGTGCGCGGCCTGTCGATGGGCGCGGTGAAGTAGCGGGGAAGTAGCGGAGACCATCCGGGCAGGGAGTCCGGCGCAGGCCTAGCCTTCGCGGGCTTTGCGGGTTTCCTTCTCGTTGGCCTTTTGGATGGCCTTCACCAGTTCGTCCTTGTTCATGGTGGAGCGTCCGGAGATGTCCAGCTTTGATGCGACCTCATACAGGTGCTCCTTGGAGGCATTGGCATCCACTCCGCCGGCCGTGTCCCCGGAAGAGTTCCGGCCCCCTGCCGCCTTGGCATCGGAGGGCCCGGATTCTTCCTTGGGCTCCCAGTGATCGCCCACCTTTTCATGCGTGTGCTTCAGGGCGGCGTAGGCCGTCCGGGCCGCGCGTTCCCCGTCGCCGTACTCCTCAACGGCAGAATCGTAGGTCTTCGCGAAGGTATCCTGGGCCAACTTCCCGGACCGCTGCAGCGTTGAGGGCAGTTCACTCTTCTTGGCGGAATCATTCTTGCCGGTCTTGGGCATGACGCATCCTTTCCGTAAGTTGCGGCCGGACTCGCCGGCATCGGAAGACAGAAACAGCAGGTGCCTTTGCTAAGGGCACTTACTGTCTATCAAAGGAGCGATTCCGGCTCAACCCGTCCCGGTGCCGAAAGTCAGCACTCCACCACGTTCACGGCGAGGCCGCCGAGCGCGGTTTCCTTGTACTTGGAACTCATGTCGCGGCCGGTTTCCCGCATGGTCACAATGACCTCATCCAGCGAAACACGGTGGTCGCCGTCGCCCCACAGCGCCATTTTGGCGGCGTTGACGGCTTTGGCGGCGCCGATGGCGTTGCGTTCGATGCAGGGCACCTGCACCAGGCCGCCGATCGGATCGCAGGTCAGGCCCAGGTTGTGTTCCATGGCGATTTCGGCGGCGTTTTCCACCTGCTCAGGCGTGCCGCCCAGGATTTCAGCCAGCCCGGCGGCGGCCATCGAGGACGCTGATCCCACCTCGCCCTGGCAGCCCACCTCCGCACCGGAGATGGAGGCCTGCTCCTTGTACAGGACCCCCACGGCGCCGGCCGTGAGCAGGAAGCGCACGACGACGTCGTCCTTCTGCTCCTGCGTGGCGGTGTCCATGCCCGGGCCGTAGTGCGTGGCATAGAACATGACGGCGGGAATGATGCCGGCCGCACCGTTGGTGGGTGCGGTGACCACGCGGCCCCCGGAGGCGTTTTCCTCGTTGACGGCCAGCGCCACGAGGTTCACCCATTCCTGCCAGAACTTCGGGTCCCGGTCCGGGTCTTCGGCGCGAAGCCGGGTGTGCCAGGCCGGTGCCCGCCGGCGGACCTTCAGCCCGCCCGGGAGCAGGCCGGTGCGCGCGATCGCCGAGTTTTTGCACTCCTCCATGACGTCGCGGATGTGCAGCAGTCCAGAGCGAATGTCAGGCTCGGTGCGGGACGCTTTTTCATTGGCCAGCATGACTTCGCTGATGCTGAGCCCGTTGTCAGTGCAGTGCCGCAGGAGCCCGACGGCGGTGCGGAACGGAAACGGCAGTGCCGCCTTGGTGGACTCCAGTTCCTCCCGGGCGGCGTCCTCCTCGCCGTCGCGGACAATAAAGCCGCCGCCCACGGAGAAGAACGTGGCCTCGTGCAGCACCGTGCCGTCGACGCCCGAGGCGGCGAACTTCATCCCGTTGGTGTGCCGCGGCAGCACGGTGAGCGGGTGCAGGACAATGTCCGCTTCGCCGTATTCCAGGATCCGGGAGTCGGCACCGGGGACCTGCGAACACAGGCGCAGTTTCCGGGTTGCCTCGATGGCGGCGAGGCGTTCTTCAACCTCCTCGGGGAGGATTTTTTCCGGGGCAAAACCTTCGAGCCCCAGCAGGACCGCGGTCATGGTGCCGTGGCCGCGGCCGGTCGCCGCGAGCGACCCGTACAGGTCAACGCGGAGGCCGGCCACGGCGGACAGGACGCCGGCGTCAACCAGCTCGCCCGCAAAAACGGCAGCGGCCCGCATCGGGCCCACTGTGTGTGAGCTCGATGGGCCGATGCCTACGGAGAACAGGTCAAAAACGCCGACAGCCAATGGGATTCCTTAAACGTGCGCCGGTGAGGAGGCCAGGTCGGCAACCCCGGTGTACAGCGGATGCGCGGAGGCCAGCGCGGAAACGCGGTCCTTCAGCGGCGACAGGTCATCGTCTTCGCCGGCAATGAGCGCCAGCGCAATGATGTCAGCCACCTCGCGGAATGCGTCCTCGCCGAACCCGCGGGTCGCCAGGGCAGGGGTGCCGATCCGCAGGCCGGAGGTCACCATCGGCGGGCGGGGATCAAACGGAACCGCGTTGCGGTTGACGGTGATGTCGATCTGCGCCAGACGGTCCTCGCCTTCCTGCCCGTTGAGGGCGGCGTTGCGCAGGTCCACCAGCACCAGGTGCACGTCGGTGCCGCCGGAGATCACGGAAATGCCCTTGGCGGCGACGTCGTCGGCGAGCAGGCGCTCGGCCAGGATCCGCGCGCCGGCCAGGGTGCGCTCCTGGCGCTCCTTGAACTCCGGCGTTGCCGCGATCTTGAAGGCCGTGGCCTTGCCGGCAATAACGTGTTCCAGCGGGCCGCCCTGCTGGCCGGGGAAGACAGCGGAGTTGATCTTCTTCGCGATGTCGGCGTCGTTGGAGAGGATGATGCCGCCGCGCGGACCGGCCAGGGTCTTGTGCGTGGTGGAGGTGACCACGTGGGCGTGCGGGACCGGGCTGGGGTGCAGCCCGGCGGCCACGAGGCCGGCGAAGTGGGCCATGTCCACCATCAGGTAGGCGCCCACGGAGTCGGCAATGCGGCGGAACTCGGCGAAGTCCAGCTGCCGGGCGTAGGCGGACCAGCCGGCGACGATCAGCTTGGGCTGGTGCTCCTGTGCCAGACGTTCCACCTCGGCCATGTCGATCCGCTGGGTGTCTTCGGCAACGTTGTACGGCACCACGTTGTACAGCCGGCCGGAGAAGTTGATCTTCATGCCGTGGGTGAGGTGTCCGCCGTGTGCCAGGGACAGGCCCAGAATGGTGTCGCCCGGACGGATCAGGGCGTGCATGACGGAGGCGTTGGCCTGCGCGCCGGAGTGCGGCTGCACGTTGGCGAAGCCCGCGCCGAAGAGGTCCTTGGCCCGGTCAATTGCGAGCTGCTCAATGACGTCCACGTACTCGCAGCCGCCGTAGTAGCGCCGGCCCGGGTAACCCTCGGCGTACTTGTTGGTCAGCACCGAGCCCTGGGATTCCATGACAGCCACGGAAGTGTGGTTCTCGGAAGCGATCATTTCCAGGCCGGACTGCTGGCGGCGGCGCTCGTTGTCGATCTGCTCCGCCACCTCCGGATCAATCTGCGCGAGGTGGGAGTTCAGGTAATCGGTCACAGCTCGCCGCCGTTCTTCTCTGCGTACTCCTCGGCGCTGAGCAGGGCGCCCTCTGAGGTGGTGTTGACCGTGAAGAGCCAGCCGGCGCCGTACGGGTCCTCGTTCAGCAGGGCCGGGTTGTCGATGGCCTCCTGGTTGATCTCCACGATTTCGCCCGAGACCGGTGCGTACAGGTCCGACACGGACTTGGTGGATTCAACTTCACCGCAGGTTTCGCCCGCGGTGATCACGGTGCCGACCTCGGGCAGGTCCACGTACACCACGTCGCCGAGCGCGTCGGCGGCCACGGCGGAGATGCCGACCTTCATGGGGCTGGCGCCGTCCACCCACTCGTGTTCAGCGGAATAGCGGAGTCCTGCATCAACTTTGCTCATGGGGTGTGCCTTTCTAGATCTGCTGCATGCTTCGGTTTAGTTCAAAGTCTAGGTTGCTGCGTGGGCCGCGTGCGTTGGGAGCGGCGGCGGTATTCCAACGTCCCTTAGACACCTCGCTCGTTCCTCGCTCGGCGATGCGGGACTAAAGGAATATCGCAGCCGCCCAGCGACGTCACCCAAATGCCACCAAGGTTAAGCGGCTAGCGCTATTTTTCGCGTTTGTAGAACGGGAGGGAGACGACCTCGAAAGGTTCGGGCTTGCCGCGGAGGTCAACGTCAACGGTGGTGCCCGGCTCAGTGAAGGCGGCGTCGACGTAGGCGAGGGCAACCGGGTAGCCGAGCGTGGGACTCGGAGCACCGGAGGTGACTTCACCGATCACTGCACCGTCCCTCAGCACCGGGTAGTGCGAGCGGCCGGCACGGCGGCCGGTCCCCTTCAGCCCCACCAGGCGGCGGGCCGGAGCCTGCTCCTTCTTGGCTTCCAGGGCGGCGCGGCCCACAAAGTCGCCTTCCTTGGACAGCGCGACGACAGGGCCAAGGCCCGCGGCGTAGGGATCCAGGTCCAGCGAGAGCTCGTTGCCGTACAGCGGCATGCCGGCCTCCAGCCGGAGCGAATCCCGGCAGGCCAGGCCGGCGGGAATCAGGCCCGAGTCCGCGCCGGCGGCGAGCAGCGCACCCCACAGGGCGGCGGCGTCGTCGTTCGGGACGTAAATCTCGAAGCCGTCTTCGCCGGTGTACCCGGTGCGGGCCAGCAGCAAATTCAGCGTGCGCTCCCCCGCCTCGCTGCCCACGGCCAGGTCCACGGTGTCCGCCGCGTAGTACTTCATTCCGGTCACCTTCTCGGCCTGGGCCGCCGGAACCAGTGACAGGACAATGGCCTCGGCATTCGGGCCCTGCACGGCAACCAGCGATGTGTCGGCAGAGGCATCGTGCACCCGGACGTCAAAGCCCGACGCGCGGGCGGCCAGTTCCGCGGCCACCACCGGCGCGTTGCCGGCGTTGGGCACCACCAGATAGGAGTCGTCGGCGAGCCGGTAGCTGATGAGGTCATCAATGATCCCGCCGGCCTCGTTGGTGATCAGCGAGTACTTGGCCCGGCCAAGCTTCACGGCGGACAGCTTGCCGGTGAGGGCGTAATCCAGGAAGGCGCCGGCGTCCGGGCCGGTGACCTCGACTTCGCCCATGTGGGAGAGGTCAAAGAGGCCGGCAGCCTTGCGGACCGCATGGTGTTCGGCCAGTTCCGAGCTGTATTTCAGCGGCATTTGCCAGCCGCCGAAGTCGGTGAAGGAGGCGCCGAGGCGTTTGTGCTCTTCGTAGAGCGCGGTGAATTTCTCAGTCATGGTGGATCCCTTGCGCTCTAGTTTTCGAAGTCTTCGATGGGCGGGCAGGAGCAGATGAGGTTGCGGTCGCCGGCGGCGCCGTCAATCCGGCCCACCGGCGGGAAGTACTTGTCCATCCGCTGGCTCTTCATCGGGAAGGCCGCCTGCTCGCGCGGGTAGACGCGGTCCCATTCGTTTCCGGCCACGACGACGGCGGTGTGCGGCGCGTTGCGCAGCGGGCTCTCCTCCAGGGAGAAGTCGCCGGCGGCCACCTGGTCGATTTCGGCGCGGATGGCGATCATGGCGTCGATGAAGCGGTCAATTTCGCCCAGGTCCTCGGACTCGGTGGGCTCGACCATCAGGGTTCCGGCCACCGGGAAGGACAGCGTGGGGGCGTGGAAACCGTAGTCGACCAGACGCTTGGCCACGTCTTCGGCGCTGACGCCGGTGCGGGCCGTCAGCTCGCGCAGGTCCAGGATGCACTCGTGCGCCACGAGTCCACCCTTGCCCGTGTAGAGAACCGGGAAGTACTCGTTGAGCCGCGCGGCGACGTAGTTGGCCGACAGCAGCGCGCTCTTGGTGGCTTCGGTCAGGCCTTCGCCACCCATCAGGTTCACGTAGGCCCAGGAGATCGGCAGGACGCCGGCGGATCCAAAGCGCGATGCGGACACCGGGATGTCCTCGCCTTCGGTCCAGGTGGCGGCATCGCCGGGCAGGAACGGTGCCAGGTGGGACTTCACGGCCACCGGGCCGACGCCGGGACCGCCGCCGCCGTGCGGGATGCAGAAGGTCTTGTGCAGGTTCAGGTGCGAGACGTCGCCGCCGAAGTCGCCCGGCTGGGCCAGGCCGACGAGCGCGTTGAGGTTGGCGCCGTCAATGTAGACCTGGCCGCCGGCTTCGTGGACGGCGTCGCAGACGTCGCGGACGTCGTCGTCGAACACGCCATGGGTGGAGGGGTAGGTGATCATGATCGCGGCGAGGTTCTCGCGGTGCGCGTCGATCTTGGCGCGCAGGTCCGCGTGGTCAATGGCGCCGTCGGAGGCGGTTGCCACCACCACCACCTTCATGCCGGCCAGGACGGCGGACGCGGCGTTGGTGCCATGGGCCGATGCCGGAATCAGGCAGACGGTGCGCTGCTCGTCCCCGCGGGAGTGGTGGTAGCCGCGGATGGCGAGCAGGCCGGCCAGTTCGCCCTGGGAGCCGGCGTTGGGCTGGATGGACACCTTGTCATAGCCGGTGATGGTGGCCAGCTTGGCCTCCAGGTCACCGATCAGTTCCCGCCAGCCCTCGGTCTGGGAATCCGGGGCAAAGGGATGGATGGAGGCGAACTCGGGCCAGGTCATGGCCTGCATTTCGGCGGTGGCGTTGAGCTTCATGGTGCACGAGCCCAGCGGAATCATGGTGCGGTCCAGGGCCAGGTCCCGGTCCGAGAGGCGGCGCAGGTAGCGCAGCATCTGGGTTTCGGAGCGGTGCGTGTGGAACACCGGGTGGGTCATGAACTCTGAGCTGCGCAGCAGGTCGGCTGCCAGCTCAAAGCCCTCGGCGGGACCTGCCGCGGAAGCCACGGCTCCGGCGGGAACACCGAAAGCGGCCGCGACGTCGGCCAGCACGGCGGGCGTGGTGGTTTCGTCGCAGGAAATGCCCACAGTGTCCGCATCAATGGAGCGCAGGTTGATGCCGCGTGCCTCGGCGGCGGCCACGACGTCGGCGGCCTTGCCCGGGACGCGCGCGGTAACCGTGTCGAAGAAGGACCCGTGCAGCAGCTCGATCCCGGCACCTGTCAGTGCGGCGGCCAGGGACCGCGCTGAGTTATGGGCGCGGCGGGCAATCGCGGTCAGTCCCTGCGGGCCGTGGTACACCGCGTACATGGAGGCCACGATGGCCAGCAGCGCCTGCGCGGTGCAGATGTTGGACGTGGCCTTCTCGCGGCGAATGTGCTGCTCACGGGTCTGCAGCGCCAACCGGTAGGCGGGGGTGCCGGCGGAGTCCTTGGAGACGCCCACCAGGCGGCCGGGCAGCGAGCGCTCCAGGCCCTTGCGGACCGCCATGTACGCGGCGTGCGGGCCGCCGAAGAACAGCGGAACGCCGAAGCGCTGGACGGAGCCGACGGCGATGTCCGCGCCCTGCTCACCGGGAGGGGTGATCAGGGTCAGGGCCAGCAGGTCCGCGGCGACGGTGACGAGGGCCCCGCGGTCCTTTGCTTCTGCGATCAGTGCGGCCTGGTTGCGGACCACGCCGGAGACGCCCGGCTGCTGCAGAACGAGACCGGTGACCTCGCCGTCGGGCAGTCCGTTGGCGAGGTCTGCGACGATCACGTCAAAACCCAGGGCCTTGGCCCGGCCCTTGACCACGGCGATGGTCTGGGGAAGTGCCTCGGAGTCCAGGACGATGGCGCCGTTGGACTTGGACTTGTTGGAGCGGCGCATGAGCAGCACCGCCTCAGCCACCGCGGTGGCTTCATCCAGCAGTGAGGCGTTGGCGATGGGCAGGGCGGTGAGGTCCTGGACCATGGTCTGGAAGTTCAACAGCGCCTCAAGGCGCCCCTGGGAGATTTCGGGCTGGTACGGGGTGTAGGCGGTGTACCAGGCGGGGTCCTCCACGACGTTGCGCAGGATCACCGGCGGGGTGTGCGTGCCGTAGTAGCCCTGGCCGATCATCTGCACGGCGGTCTTGTTCCTGCCGGCAATGGAGCGCAGCTGCGCCAGTGTTTCCTCTTCCGAACGGGCCGGGTCAAGGATCAGGGGGTGCCCCTGGCGGATGGCGGCGGGCACGGCCATATCCGCAAGGGCATCCAGGGAGTCATATCCGACGGCCTTGAGCATCGCGGCGGCCGACCCGGCACGGGCACCAATATGACGGTCAACAAACGCGGCGGCACCAGCGGCATCGTTGTCGGTGATGGCGGTTTGGGCAGTGGACAAATCAGCAGTCATGAAGGGCTCCAGGAAAGTCAGACGGGGTACGCCAACGAAGGTTGCGTCCTCCCCGCTCTGTATTGGACCTGAGAGATTCCGCGGGGGTGGCCCCGCTTGCACCGTCGGTGAGCTTGCGCGCAATGGCGCGCCGGCTGCTTTCCAGAGTTGCCTCGCTGTGGCGGTACAGGGGCCTGAGAGATTCCCGGGGAGGGTTTGCTCCTACGGCGCCCGCCGGTGCAGTGTCATGGCTGCAGTTGGAACTGCAATATACGGCTGCACGGTGCGGAACTCTCCCGCCACGGCTGATAAAGGCGTATTCACTTGTGTATTTCCACCAGTGACCCTACCTTGTGCCCGGTGCCTCATCAAGAGAGTGACGGTGGCCCCGCACCTCTGTGACGCCGGACTCCGCGCCGGGGTGACGCACATTAAGGGGCCAGTATGCCGTGCGTCGACCGCAGTGGCGCCAAATTGACATCATCCGCGCCCGGCTTCCAAACTTGAATGTCGGCGGTGGCGCCAACAACCTCAGGGGGCCTCCATCGGAAGGCCCGTTCCGGCTTCGCGCGGCGTCACGAGCGCCGGCTGGTGTCTACTGAGAAAGAGCCCCATGCCCGACCGTACGACCAGCCCCTCCCCTGCTCCTTCCCCCTCCCCGGCGCCTTTAGCGGGGAAGACACCGGCCGGAGCTCCAAGCTCCTCGGAGCCGGAACTCTCCCGTTCGCTGTCCAACCGCCATATCCAGCTCCTGGCCATCGGCGGCGCGATTGGAACCGGCCTGTTCATGGGGTCGGGAAAGACCATTTCCGTGGCCGGACCGTCGGTGATTTTCGTCTACATGATCATCGGCTTCATGCTGTTCTTCGTCATGCGGGCCATGGGCGAACTCCTGCTGTCGAATCTGAAGTACAAGTCCTTCAGCGACTTCTCCGCGGACCTGCTGGGTCCCTGGGCGGGGTTCTTTACCGGGTGGACCTATTGGTTCTGCTGGGTGGTCACCGGAATAGCGGATGTGGTGGCCATTTCCCACTATGTGACCTTCTGGTGGGGCGACGCGCCGCTGTGGATCCCGGCTCTGGCCTGCATCCTGGTGCTGCTGGCCCTGAATCTGCCCAGCGTGAAGGCCTTCGGCGAGGCTGAGTTCTGGTTTGCCCTGATCAAGATCCTGGCGATCGTCACGCTGATCGTGGTGGGCCTGGTCATGATCTTCACCCGCTTTACGTCCGGTGACAACGATGTCGCCGGGTTCGACAACCTCTGGGCGCACGGCGGGCTCTTCCCCACGGGCCCGATGGGGTTCGTGGCCGGTTTCCAGATTGCCGTGTTCGCCTTCGTGGGCATTGAACTGGTGGGTACCGCGGCGGCTGAAACGAAGGATCCGGAGAAGAACCTTCCCCGGGCCATCAACTCCATCCCGCTGCGCATCATGCTCTTCTATGTAGGCGCCCTGGTGGTGCTCATTTCCGTGGTTCCCTGGGACAGGTTCAGCGCGGACGAGAGCCCGTTCGTGGGCATGTTCGCCCTCGCGGGACTGGGTGCGGCAGCCGCCGTCGTGAACTTCGTGGTCCTGACGTCCGCGGCGTCATCAGCGAATTCCGGGATATATTCCACCTCGCGCATGGTTTTCGGTTTGGCGCACGACGGCGATGCCCCCAAGGCGTTCGGCCGCCTGTCGCGGCGCAAAGTGCCGCAGAACGCCCTGTTCTTCTCCTGCACCTTCCTGCTGGCGGGCGTTGTGCTGCTGTACGCGGGCGAGTCGGTCAGCGCCGCGTTCACCCTCGTCAGCACCATTTCCGCACTGTGCTTCATGTTTGTCTGGACGATCATCCTGGCCAGCTACCTGGTGTACCGGCGCCGCCGGCCGCAGCTGCACGAGGCGTCATCCTTCAAGATGCCCGGCGGCGTGGTGATGGTTTACGTGGTGCTCGCGTTCTTCGGATTCCTGCTCTGGGCCCTGACCACGCAGCCTGACACGCTGCAGGCGCTGCTGGTCACGCCAATCTGGTTTGCCCTGCTGGGCGTGGTCTACGCCTTCCTGCGCCGGACCCCGCTGCACCAGGCCCGGGTGGCCGAGCACAAGGCCATGGTGGCCGCGGAGCGTGCCGAGCTGGTCCGCTAGCCCCGGGTAAAGGCGAGGTAGCGGGCCGCTGACTCCTGGACGATGCGGTCCGCACCGTGCGGAAGAATCCGGTCCCACCAGCCGCCGTAAAGCCGCCCGTACCGCAGCCGTTCCAGCCGCGCGGCGGCTTCCTCCACCACCGCCGGGCGTTCCGGGATCTGGTTCGGGTAGCTGTAGAGGAAGGACACGTGGGTGCGGTCCGGAATGACGTTGACGATGTCGCCGGTGAAAAGGACGCCGGCGCCCTCCGGATCACCGGTCCAGTGCAGCACGGTGCCACCCGGAAAGTGCACGCCGGCCCGGTACAGCGTCAGGTCCGCGCCGATGCTCCGGCTGTTCCCGTCCCAGAACTCCAGGGCAGCGTCCTCCCGCCCCACCCACTGCCGGTCCGCTGCGTGCAGGTACACGGGGGCGTCAAATTCGTGCGCCCATTCCACCATGGTGGTGTAGAAGTGCGGATGGCTGACGGCGATCGCCCGGATACCTCCCTCGGCACGGATGAGCGCGGCAAGTTCATCGTCCAGGTACGCCTGGCAGTCCCAGAGAATATTCCCGCCGGCGGCCTTGACCAGCAGTGGACGCTGTCCGATGGCGAAGGCCGGCTCGCAGCCGATGCCCAGCACTCCGGGCCCCTGGGCGTGCATGCTGCCGCGGTGCGACGGTCCGCGCAGCTTCTCCAGGGTGGTCCAGGCCTGGCCGGTGACGGGCATGTACTGGCGCTCGTCGTCGCAATGGGGCAGTTGGAGCGCGGCGCGGAGTACTGGGTTCCGCAGGTGACGCACACCGGAAGCACTTCGGCGGGGGCCGGAAAGGCTGCGCCCGGCCCTTGGGATTCACGTGGCATGGGCCCTAATAAACCACGGTTCCGGTGGAGCTGACAGTGCTTCCGCCCAAAGCCGGCTTGTTGCTGGCTTCAAGGTGGACCCCCAAGCTGTGCAGCGGTGTTTCCAGGGATCCGGCGAGATTCGGCACCACTGTGCCCTGGATCCGGTCGAGCACAGCCCTGATATCGGCGCGGGCGTTCACCGTCACCTTCAGCGTCAGGTCAGGTTCCTCGGCTGATCCCCGCAGCATGGCCGATGCCCCCACTACCCCCGGGATCTGTTCAGTCTCGTGCTGCACGGCGGACGCCAGGACGGACGGATCGCACACCGTGATGCCCCGGGCGGCGTCCTCCTGCAGCCGAAACGGCCCGGAAGCGAGGCTGCGCGGAATCTGGGCCAGGATCCACCACAGGCCCAGCAGGCCCAGCAGCAGTCCTGCGATCAGGGCGACGACGGGGGCGTAGTCCGGCCCGGTGACGGCCTCCGGAGGGCCGCCCAGAACCGGATCCGCCGCCGGGCCCACTGTTCCGGTGGCCAGCAGCAGGGCCCAGATACCCGCTGCCAAACACAGCAGGCCAAGAATGGCCAGCCACACGCGGTTGGTTGTGCCGGGGTGCTGCCGCATGGTTTACCTTTCCGTAGTGAGTGCGTTACCTGCTGGATCTGATGAAGACGGACACAGCTGGAACGGGGTCCAGCCCCGAAGCCTGAAGCCGTGACCGGACGCCGTCCGTGACCCAGTGCTGCAGATCCGCCGTATCCCGCAGAGCAGTGTTGACGATGACCCGGATCTCGCGGTCCGACGCCGTTGCGGAGGCCGAGGACACGCCGTCTATGTGTTCACAGGTTGCCGCGGCCAGACGCGCAGCGGCCCGGCGGGACATCACGGCTTGGCTTGTCCCGGCCACTTCCCCGGGATGCTCCAGCTGCAGGGGCAGCGAGTGGAACCGGCCGGGGATCAGAACGGTCAGCAACAGCACCACCCCGGCCAGAACGAGGATGATGCCCGCGGTCCAGCTTCCCGTGCTGTTCCAGCTCAGTGACGCAAGCCAGTCGGATACCGCGGTGAAAAAAGGTGGCCATTGGTCCAAGGTCAGCCGGGCGACCGCCGCCCACACCAGCAGAACCCCGGCTGCCAGCAGGATCAGGCCGCAGATGATCGACGGCACGGCACGGCTTGGCCGCGGACGCAGGGAAACCGGAGGTCCGCCGTTCACTGCAGCCTCCGCCGGCCGTCATCGGGAGTGCCGGGCCACAACCAGGAAACGCTCACATCCACCTGGCGCACCTCCACACCCGTCAGTTCCGTGATCCGGTGTGAAATCCGGTCCCTCAGCTGATCAGCCGCTTGGCGGATCGGCACCGGGTACGGCAGTCCAACTTCTATTCGGAGTGATGCGATGTTGCCGGCCAGTTCAACGTCGGTTTTTGGCCGCGCCGACACATCCGGCTGGGCACCGATTCCCAGGAATCCGCCGGAGCTGCCTCCCGCGAACGTCTCGTCCTTCGCTACCTGGCCCGCGATCTTCTCGAGGACTTTTCGGGACAGAGCTGTTGCGCCCCGGTCCCCGACATCGCGGAGGGGCCGCCGGCCCGCAGGCGGGCGGGTACCTTCAATCCCGGGTGCGCTCATCTGCTCGACGCTCTGCCGAACATCGACTGAAGGTCAAGTTTCCCGTCGGCTGCCAAGCCCACCAGCAGCCCAATCAGGCCGAACAGCACTGCCAGCAGGAAGGCATACCAGCCTCCGAAAGCCAGCACGATTCCCAGGACCAGACCTACCGCCAAGCACCATTTTGTTGCGGACATGGAGTTCTCCTTCAGTAAAGCCGCCGGCGGCTCGACACCGCCGTCCGGCAGATGGCTATTTCTCCGGGCGCCCCTAGTCCAGCCGGCCCGACGGTTTGCGGGCCTGGTCCTCGTCCTCACCGGAGTCTTCTTCCGGCAAATGCACATCGGTGACGTTGACGTTGACCTCGAGCACTTCCAGTCCGGTGGCATTTTCCACGGACCGGATGACGTTGCGGCGGATGTTTTGGCTGATCTCGACAATCGAGTATCCGTACTCGACCACGATGCTCACGTCGATGGCCGCCTGCCGTTCCCCCTTCTCCACGCTGACGCCGTTGCTGGCGTTCGTTTGGGACCCGGGAATGCGGTCGGTCATGGAACTGAACGCGCGGCGGGCCGCGTTTCCCATGGCATAGACTCCGGGCACTTCCCGCGTCGCCATGCCGGCCAGCTTCTGCACCACTGTTTCCTCAATGGTGGTGTCGCCGTGCGGGGTGTGCAGCGGACCTGATTTCCGCACCGGATCCGCGCCGCCGGCGGTGGTTACGGGGCTCGCCTCCACGCTCCCGGTCCTTCCGACGGGCGGTCTGCCCTGCGGCGGCGGAGCTGAAGCCGCCGGCACTGAACCGGTGGATGATCCTGATGGTTTTTGGGCATCTGCCATGGCGCTCGTCTCCTGCTGGGAACCCGGCCCCGCCGGGGCCGCACGAAGTTCTCGTACGGGATTAATGACGCTGCCGGCACGCAATCGTCACGCCCATCGGCAAAGTTCGCCTTCCCGGGCCGGCCGTGGACGGGAAGTGTTCCGCGGAACTGGAGCGTCTGCAATATTGGAGACGGGCCGGCTTCAGCCGGACCGGACAGGGGCGCCCATGGCCACGGCCGAATCGCCGGAAGAGTCCGGCAGCTTTCCTCAGTCCCGGACGCGGGCGTGGCCGGGTCCCGCCGCCCCGGCGGAGGGCCTGGACGAAGCCGGCATCGTTGCACGGGCCCAGGACGGAGACCTGTCCGCCTTTGAGTATTTGGTGGAGACGTATCAGGGGCGGTTGTTTCGGTTGGCCTACCGCATGCTCAATGACCGGGGCGAGGCGGAGGACGTTGTCCAGGACACCCTGACGGCCGGATGGCGCGCGCTTCCGGGGCTGGACCGCTCCAGTGCCTTCGGCGGCTGGGTGTACCGGACGGCCACGAACCGCTGCCTCGACATCCTGCGCCGGCGTTCCGCCCACCCTGAGGCGAGCATGGACGCCGGCTGGCTGTGGCCGGCGCTTGCGGTGCCATCCGGGGATCCGCACCACTCCGCGGAAATCACGGCCGAACTCGAGTGCCTGTCCCGCGCCCTGGCCGAGCTTCCCCCCGGACAGCGTGCATGCTGGCTGCTGCGCGAACTACATGATCAAAGTTATGCGGAAATTGGCGCCGCACTGGGCATCAGCCCGGTTACTGTGCGGGGACGGCTGGCACGGGCAAGGGAAAAACTGGCGGAGGCAATGACCCCATGGCACTAGAGAACCCGCAGCCCGCGCTGGCCTGCGGACGCACCCTCACCCGTGTGTGGCAGGGGATGGGCCTCCCTCCGGATCCGCACACTCTCCAATGCGGGGAGTGCCGGCAGGCCAGGAGCCGGCTGGAACCGCTGCACGCTGCCACCGCAGCACTGCGCGAACACGACCTGCGGCACCCGGCGTTCCGTCCGCCGCGCGGATTGAAGCGAAAGGTCCTGGAAGTCGCCGGACGCCAGAGCGGATCCGGTGCACGGATGCCGGTTCCGGGAAACGTGTTTGGCACCGCGGAAATCAGCGAGTCGGCCCTCGCCGCCGTCGTGCGGGACGCGGCCCGTGATGTGGGCGGGGTCCGCGCCCGCCGCTGCCGCATTGATGTGGTCCCCGACGGCGGCGCGGGCCTGCGGATCCATTTGCGCACCGCCGTGGCGCCCGGCGTGGACATTTGCCGCACCATGGATTTCCTGCGCCGAAACATCCGCGCCGCGGTGGCTGAATCCGTGGGTATCGTCCCGCAAACGGTCCACCTGACGGTGGAGGACCTTTACGATGACTGACGCGCGGAGGCTGGCACCCCGGCCCGTGCCCCTGCGCAGCGGACGGTGACCCTTGGGATCCTGGCAGAGCGATTTTACCCAATGGGTTTCGGCGTGGGCGGCGGTGCGCGGGCTGTCCAGCACGCAGGACGGTGATGCCGTGAAAATGGCGCCGTCACGGGGACTGGACCCCCCGCAGTATGTTGTCACCTGGCCCGGCCGGGACACGCCCCGGGCAGCAGCCGAGGTGGCTGGCCGGCGGGGTGCCCGCTTGACGATGGTGACGGATGACGCTGAAACAGCACAGTCCTTTGCCGCCCGGCAGGACCTTTCCCCGCTGTCCCGGCTCGCACTGCTGTCCGCCTACCCTTCGGACCTGCCCCAGGCTCCACAGCTGCCCGAGGACGCAGATTTGACGATGACGTTAACGGAAAGCTGCTCCGTGGTGGAGATCAGGGCGTTTGGGGACGTTGTGGCACTGGGCCGGATGGCGCCGGTCCGCGGATTCGCCGTCTTCGGCGGCCTGGACATTCGGCGGGCGGACCCTGACCACACGATGGAATCCGCGGTGCTTGCCGCCCTGGCCGGAGAAGCTGCCGCCCGGGACGCGCCGATGATCCTGATGCCGGCGCTGCCCAAGTCCGCCCTTTGGTACGGCCGGCAGGGGTGGAGCCCCACGGCGGATGTCCTGACCTTTATGCGCGCCGCTGACGCCTGACCGCCGCAGGCGCGCGGGGTTGACGGCGAACGGCGGGGGCATATCCGCCGCGCCACCGGTCGATCGCGGCATAAGCCCGGTGCCGGACCGGGGCTGCGGACAGGAAAACGTCGTGCATGGCGTTGGTTATCCGGGCAACGGTCACGGTGGATCCCAGGGACAGTGCCCGGTGGGCCACCACGTTGACGTCCAGCGCGACGTCGGACGTGCCCGCATCGGCCGACCATCGGGGCTGCAGATAGCTTTTGTCCGACAGCAGCACCAGCACCGGGATCTCGAGGCCAAGTCCATCCGCCACCGAAGCCTGGGCGCGGAAGACCGCGTTAAGGAAGGCCAGGGTGACGGGAAACCCCCGGAGCGGGCGCCATTCGAGGTTGTAGGTCCATTCCCCACCGAAGGCCGAAAACACCGCCCGCGAATAATTGCCCACGTCAACGGGAGGCAGGGGTGCCAGCGGACGGCGCTGCGCTTCCAGCCCGATCAGCGGTGATATGACACGCCGGCCCAGCTCCGTGGCCTGGAATTCCAGCCAGGGGCTGTTGAGCACCAGCGCGGACGCCGCAAAGGGAAACCGGGCGGCCCACAGGCTCAGCGTCAGCCCGCCCGTGGAGTGGCCGACCAGGATCAGCGGCCGCCGTCCGGTGGAATCCGCGGGAGCGGCGGCGGGCTGCCCGGGCGGTACCTGTGCGGGCGGTGGCGGTGCTGACTGTGCCGGCTGTGGCTGTGCGGGCGGTGGTTGTCCCATCGCGGCGAGCGCGGCGGCGATGTCGTCGTCGTACTCCGACAGGTCACTCACGTAGCCGGGGCTTTGGCCCGGCCGCAGGCTTCGGCCGTAGTTGTGCAGGTCCAGGGCGTAGAAGCGGGCGCCGCTGTTGGCCCAGTACTCCGCCAGTTCCCGTTGGAAAAAGTAATCCGACCATCCGTGCACGTAGAGAACGTCTGCCGTGGCTGCGCCCGGGGCCGGGGCCGGCGTGTAACGGACCAAGGTGGCCGGAGCGCCGCCGGGAAGTTCGAGGGTCAGCTGCTCGTATCCGGTCCCGAGAATGTCCGGGCACCATCCGGCCGGCCCGCCGTCTGCGGCCTGTTCTGCGTCTGGCACTGAATTCCCTTCACCTGCCTGCGGGCGGAAGCCCGGACAGTTACTCCCCATGCTTGCGTGCGGCTGCTTCCCCGGTCAACACGGCGGGTCGGGAGCGGGCACGGGGCGCACTCCACCGGCGCATGCACCCTGATCCGCGGATCTTTGGCAAGATGGCAGCATGACCCAGAGCCCTCACCACACCCCTGCTCTTCCGGCCCAGGAAGTACGGGCCCTGGCCCGCGCCCTTTCCGCCGGGGATGTCACGGTTTTTGTCGACGGGACGGCGCTGCGCCTGCCCTCCGCGGCGCGCGACGCCGTCCTTGATGTGCTGGCCCGGCTGGGCCGCGGGGAGGCCATCTCCGTATCCTCCGGCGCCGCAGGACCGGACACGCCTCCCGCCGGCGTTCCTGCCGCGAAGGTGGCTCCCGCAGCAGCAGGAACCCGTGAACCCACCGCCCGCAACGGCTCGAACGTGCCCCTCCTGACGACGTCGCAGGCTGCAGCCGCCGCGGGAATTTCACACACGTACCTGCGGAACCTGACCGATGCCGGCATCATTCCCGTCGAATACCGCGGCACCCACCGCCGTATCCGCCTGTCCGACGTCGAGGCGTGGCTGGAAGAGCAGCAGGCCAAATCCGCCCGCGGACAGCAGGGCTGACCTGCCGGAGCAGTGAGCGGCGTCACTCCCCTATGCTGGTGGGAACCCGGTGGAGATCCCGCCGGCCTGCGATTGTTTTGGAGCCAGCTGTGATCATCGGTATCCCCAAGGAAATCAAGAACAACGAGTTTCGTGTCGCCATCACGGCTTCCGGAGTCCATGAGTTCACTACGCGCGGACACACGGTGCTCATTGAGGCCGGGGCCGGCACCGGCTCAAGCATCAGCGACGCCGAGTACGCCGCCGCCGGCGCCCGCATCCTCGATTCCGCCGACGACGTCTGGAATGAGGCATCACTCATCCTGAAGGTGAAGGAACCGATCCCGTCCGAATACCGGTACTTCCGGCCGGACCTGGTGCTCTTCACCTATTTGCACCTTGCTGCGGCCCCCGAGCTGACCCGGGCCCTGATGGAATCCGGGATGACGGCCATCGCCTATGAAACGGTGCAGGAGGGGCGCCTGCTGCCGCTGCTGGCACCCATGTCTGAAGTGGCCGGCCGGCTGTCGGTGCAGGTGGGCGCGCAGTGCCTGACATCTCCGGCGGGCGGTCCCGGACTGCTGATTGGCGGAGTGCCCGGCGTCCGCCCCGCAAAAGTCGTGGTGCTCGGCGCCGGAGTGGCCGGCACCAACGCGGTGGCCGCTGCCGTTGGCTCCCACGCCGATGTCTCCGTCCTGGATATCAACATTGACCGGCTGCGCCAGCTCGACGCACAGTACGCCGGACGCATCAGGACCGTGGCGTCCAACGCCTTCGAGATTGAACGGGCCATGCTCGACGCCGACCTGGTGATCGGCTCGGTGCTCATCCCCGGTGCCCGTGCACCCAAACTCGTGAGCAACGAGATGGTGTCCCGGATGAAGCACGGCAGCGTCCTGGTGGACATCGCAGTGGACCAGGGCGGGTGCTTTGAGGACACCCGCCCCACCACGCATCAGGACCCGACATACCGGGTCCACGGTTCCCTGTTTTACTGCGTGGCCAACATGCCCGGCGCCGTACCGAACACCTCCACCTACGCACTGACCAACGTCACGCTTCCCTACGCCGCCGCCCTGGCGGACCGCGGCGTCCGCGGCGCCTTCAGCTCATCGGCGGCACTGGCCCGCGGCCTGAACATTGCCGGCGGAAGAGTTGCACACGCATCCGTTTCCCAGGCACACGGATTGGAGCTCGCCGGGGACTGGACGGAACTGGTGCCCGCTTAGCGGACCCGGCCGGGTGGCGGCGGCTTGCCACCACCCGGTGTCAGGGCGTCAGGGCGTCAGCCTGCGGCGAAGTGGGTGGTTCCCGGCTCCCCGTTCAGGCGTCCGACAATCTCTGCGGCCAGGTCCCTGAGCTTGACGTTCCGGCCGTTGGAAGCCCGGCGCAGGGTGTCGAACGCCTCCTGCTGCGTGCAGCGGTTCTGCCCCATGATGATCCCCACCGCAAGGTCGATGTCGGTGCGGGACGCAAGCACGGCCTGGAGATCCTCAACGGTGGCAGCATGCTGGGAAATGCGCACCGCCAGCAAGAGGGCATGGGAAGCCTCAGCGGCATATGTCCGGGCCACCCGGCGGAACTCTTCGTCGAAGACATCCGGGTCCTTGGCATAGAGGTTCATCGCCGCCTTGGCCTGTCCGCCCAGCTCCAGCGGAACTGAATACATCGACCGGATGCCGTAATCCCTGATGGACTCCATGTATTCCGGCCAGCGCTGGTCTTCAGCGGCGTTGCCGACATGCACCTCATCCTGGATCCGGATGGCCTCCAGGCACGGTCCGTCGCCGAACTCGTACTGAATCTCATCCATCTGCAGCGCTTCCCGGTCGCTGCTTGCCACGGTGAACCGGTGATCCCGCGAGTTTTGGAAGGTGATGCCGCAATATGTGGTCCCGCGGATGGACAGGGACGACGCCGTCAGCCCAGCGAGTGCCCGGAGGAAGTCCTGCACGTCTTCATGATGGACCAGCAGGTCCTGCAGCTGCGCCCATGGGGCAGTTTCAGCTTCTGTTTTCCGGTCTTGCATGTTTTCCCCGCCCTGGCTCCGGCGATGGTGGTCCCGCCCGGAATTGTCTGGTGTGCCGTTCGATATTACGATAAAAACTTCACGGTCAAGACGCGGCCCTGTCTTTCTGCGCACCATTTTTAGCAGAGGATATCCATGGAGTCCGCAGTTCACCGTCCCGTCTGCCTTCAATGCGGCGTTGACGACTTCCTCATTTTTGAATCCTTCACTCCCGCCGCCGATGACGGACCGGGAGTGGTGAGCTATACATGCTCCGCCTGTGAGAGTTTCGCCGGCCACGGGGTTCCGTCCGGGTGGACCCCGCCGGGATGGCGCATTTGAGTCCTGAACAGGCATCCGCCGATGCAGGATACGTTCCCCGCTTGCTGGCCGCGGCAGCCTTTGTGACCCAGCGGGCCACCGACGACTCCCTTTCCGAGCTTCGCCTCACCCATGAGCGCGCGGCAATCCTGGGTTTGCTTTCATCCGTGTGCGCAGATGTGGCTGCGCTGTCCGGCGCCTCCGGTTTGGAGCCCGGATGCGTTCACGACTGCGTCGTGGCTTTGGAGTGCTGCGGTTACGCTGCCTCCACCCCCGCCGGCGTGTGGACCATTACCGCCTCCGGCGCCCGGATCCAGGCACAGGCTGAACAGGCTGAAGCCCGCCTCCTCGCCGGGGCCAATGATGACGCCCTCCGCCGGGAGCTGTCGGCCCTGATCCGGGCACTGGCGCCTCCGCGCACCGGAACTGACGGGGCGTAGGACGGTAATACAAACCGGCAGTGAAAAGCAGTGAACACAGGCCGGCCACGAAAAAGGGGAGATTCTGGGTGCTGCACCCGGAATCTCCCCTTCGCTGTTGCGGCAGCCGGCCCGGTTAGGCGGCCGCTGTCGGGAAACGCTCCCAGACGCGGTGCGCTCCCAGCAGGCCGGTCAGGCCCGCTGTCACGTCCGCGGCATTGCCCACGACGACGCCGGGTGCGTCGATGGGAAGACCCGCCGCCTGCAGGACGGCAGCGCCGTCGCCCCAGGCACCGATGGCCTTGGCATGGCGGAACGCCTCGGCCAGGAGCAGCGTTACGCGCGGATCGAGTGACGGGTGGCCCTCGGGATTGCCCGCCTTGGCATCGAGGCTGTCGACGGCGTCGGTGGCCGCAGCACCGGAAGCCGCCACGACCACGGCGTCGAACTCCGTGGACCGTGCCGTCAGGTAGGTCCGCTGGATGGCCACCTCACCGCCCAGCTTGCCGGCGTGCGGTGCCACCACCAGCGGCACCATGCCCTCGGCGTCGATGGCGGCCAGCACCTCGGTGAGCGCAGCCAGATCCGTGGCCTCGTCGGCAACCACGCCAACGATGCGGCCGGCCACCGGCCACGTTCCGCCCAGCTGGCTCAGCGCCGGGCTGGGCTCGGTGTCTTCGACGGCGACAGTGGGAGCCGGGGCTTCCAGGCCCAGGCCGGTTGCCACTTCCTCGGCAAGGCGCCCGTCGATGTTCGCCAGGGACTGCAGCTGGCGCAGCCGGATGTTCTCCTCGTAGCACTTGCCAAGTTCAAAGGTGTAGGCCTGGACCACGTGATCCTGTTCCACCGGGGTCAGGGAGCGGAAGAACATCCGGACCTGGCTGTAGTGGTCATCGAAGGTGGCCGGGTTTTCGCGCACCTTCCGGGCTGCGGGAACCTCGGCGGGAACATCGATGAAGGCACCCATGTCCGCGCCGGCCATGAAGGGGCAGCCGCCGTCGAGCGAGTTGGGCTGGTACGGTGCAACGCCGGAATGGTCGGCGTCCTGGTGGAAGCCGTCCCGAAGCATGTCATTGACCGGAGCATGGGGGCGGTTGATGGGAATCTGGCTGAAGTTCGGACCGCCCAGGCGGGTCAGCTGCGTATCGATGTAGGAGAACAGCCGGCCCTGCAGCAGCGGATCGTTCGTGACGTCGATGCCCGGCACCAGGTGTCCCGGATGGAAGGCCACCTGCTCGGTTTCGGCAAAGTAATTGGTGACATTGGCGTTTAGGGTCATGGTGCCGATGATCTGGACCGGGGCCAGCTCCTCGGGAACCAGCTTGGTGGGATCCAGCAGGTCGATTCCCTCGAACATTTCCTCCTCGGTGTCCGGGAAGACCTGGATGCCAAGGTCCCACTGCGGGAAGGCGCCGGCTTCAATCGCGTCGGCGAGATCGCGGCGGTGGAAGTCGGGGTCCATGCCGTTGATGATCTGCGCTTCTTCCCACACGAGGGAGTGCACGCCCTGACGCGGCTTCCAATGGAACTTCACCAGCGTGGTCTCGCCCTTGGCGTTGACCAAGCGGAAGGTGTGGACGCCAAAGCCTTCCATGGTGCGGTAGGAACGCGGGATGCCGCGGTCCGACATGTTCCACATCGTGTGGTGCTGGGCTTCGGTGTGCAGGGAAACGAAGTCCCAGAAGGTGTCGTGGGCGCTCTGGGCCTGCGGAATTTCGCGGTCCGGATGCGGCTTGCCGGCGTGGATCACGTCGGGGAACTTAATGGCGTCCTGGATGAAGAACACCGGGATGTTGTTGGCAACCAAGTCGTAGTTGCCCTCATCCGTGTAGAACTTGGTGCTGAAGCCGCGGGTGTCGCGGACGGTGTCAGCTGAGCCGCGGGAACCCAGGACCGTGGAGAAACGGACAAACACCGGGGTTTCCGTACCTTTGGCGAGGAATCCTGCCCGGGTGACGCCCTCGGCTGCACCGTTGGCCACAAAGACGCCGTGGGCGGCCGCACCGCGGGCGTGTACCACGCGCTCCGGAATGCGCTCATGGTCAAAATGGGTGATCTTTTCCCGCAGGTGGTGGTCCTGCAGCAGCACCGGACCGCGGGGGCCTGCCTTCAGGGAATGGTCCGTGTCCTGCAGCCGGACGCCCTGCGCAGTGGTCAGGTAGCGGCCGCTCTGGGCGTTGGAGGCTTTCGGCGCTCCAGTGGGAACACCTGTCGGTGAGACCGTTTCCGGCCCGTCCTGGTCCGGCTTGGGCGGCAGCGGCTCGCGTGGTTCCGTGGGCTCTGCAAGCTCCGGGGCTGCCGGTGCCGGCGCCCCCGGGATGGGCAGGTCGGGTGCGGATGCGTTCTTCTCAGACATGTAGCCTCCATCATTTTCGGGACGAGGGAACCGCCGGACTGCAGCGGCCGTTTCCCCACCCTACTAAATTAGTAAGCCTACTGACACTTCGGCCTCACTCCGCGGCTGAACCGGCCGCCGAGGCGGAACCGGTCACGGAGGCCACAAGACCCTGCCAGCCCGCGATGATGCGCTCCAGCGGCATCCCCGCTGTCCGGTGCAGATGCAGCAGCAGTCCGGCGTCCAGGAAGGACTCCAGCTGATAGGCGGTCAGTTCCGGGTCGCGGACGGACGGCAGCGCAGACAACAGCATGGTGAGGTGCGCGAGCTCCAGCCTGCGCGTGGGGTGGCGGTAGTGGGTAAATTCATCCACGCTGGCGGCACGGCGCAGCTCCCCGGTGATTTCCAGCCCCCGGATCCGCGCACCGCCAAAAGCATGGAGACGTTCCAGTGGAGGCGCTCCCGGTCCCAGCGGAGCGGGCCCGCTCATGTAGCTGTGCTGAAAATCGCGCTGGGCGTGGTCGAGGAGCGCCTGCATCAATCCGGAGCGGCTGCCGAAGCGGCGGAAGATGGTGCCCTTCCCGACGCCCGCCCGGCGGGCCAGATCATCCAGGGTCAGGGCGTCGGCGCCCCGTTCCGACACGATGTCCAGAGCGGTTTCCAGCAGCCGCCGCCTGTTCCGGGCAGCGTCAAGGCGCTCCCCGCCGTCGATCTCTCCACCCCGCGTGCCCGCCTGCATGCCGGCCAGTCTAACCCGCCCGGGAATATAACCGGACCATAGTCCGTTTAGAGTTATAGATGAACCATCCGCGCCCCTTCGGGCGCGCCCCCCTGAGGAGTTTTCTTGAGCACCAAAGTACTGACCCTGGTCGGCAGCCTCCGCGCCGGTTCCGTTAACCGCCAGCTTGCCGAAACCGCCGTACTGGCGTCCGGCGATGACGTGGAGATCAACATCTTCGACCGCATCGGCCACATCCCGTTCTACAACGAGGACATTGACGTGGACGGATCCGTTCCTGAGGCCGCAGCGGAGCTGCGCGCAGCCGCGGCCTCCTCGGATGCCCTGCTGCTGGTGTGCCCGGAATACAACGGCACCATGCCCGCAGTCCTGAAAAACGCCATCGATTGGCTTTCCCGCCCCTTCGGCACGAGCGCCATTTCCGGCACTCCTGCGGCCGTTATCGGATCCGCGTTTGGCCAGTTCGGCGGAGTCTGGGCTCACGACGATGCCCGCAAGTCGCTGGGAATTGCCGGCGCGCGTGTTGTCGAGGACGTCCGCCTGTCCATCGGCGGCTCGGTGACGCGCTTCGCCGAAATTCACCCCAAGGACGACGCCGAGGTTGTGGAGCAGCTCCGCGAGGTCATGTCCACCCTTGCCGGAGAAGCCGCGCCCTCCGCAGCCTGACCGCACGCGGCACCGGCCGCTGCACCAAGGGCTCTGCACAAAGTAGGGGAACGCCATCAGCTGCTGATGGCGTTCCCCTACTTTTTTACGGCCGCTGCGGAGGACGCGCTAGTCCCAGAAACCTCCGGCCCACGCGGCGTCCCGCAGATAATCCCGTGCGGGGCCGACGTTCCACACCTCTCCGTGGGATTCGACCACTCCCTGGCCCCGCAGCACGTCCACGACGTCTTCGGAGCACCCCAGCACTTCCGACAGATCCGCAGAGTCCGCCGCCACAACCAGCTCGTCGCGATGTTCCACAGGGCTTCCC
Organism: Arthrobacter citreus; assembly: GCF_038405225.1. Taxonomy (NCBI): domain Bacteria; kingdom Bacillati; phylum Actinomycetota; class Actinomycetes; order Micrococcales; family Micrococcaceae; genus Arthrobacter; species Arthrobacter citreus. The sequence continues at coordinate 3,559,690 of NZ_CP151657.1, read as the reverse complement.
TTCCTCGTGCCGTCCGTTCGTCCGGCCTAGCGCCGGTCCGACAGTGCTGCTTCGCGCTCAGTGCTCCAGCTGCGCGCATAGAGTCCCAACGCCGCCTCTTCCCGAAGCGAAACCCCAAGGCGGTTGAGGAGCATGTGGGCCTGGTAGACCGTTAGGTGCTGGGCGCTGCGGCTGAGCCGCACCTTGTCCGCACGGTACAAATACGTGTCCAGGGTCCGGAACCACCGGCGCCGCCAGTTCTCCACCGCCGATTCCGCCGCCGTCGCAGCCATCAGGCGCTGGGCGGGCATGACTTTTGCGGCCACCTGAA